>CAZITF010000030.1:0-18446 GCA_964542095.1 uncultured Rhodobacterales bacterium | reverse complement strand
GTTCGGATCCTACGGCTTTCCCGAAAGCCACGCGGCCAGTTTCGCGCTGCTGGTCTATGCTTCAAGCTGGCTCAAATGCCACCATCCGGGTATCTTTGCCTGCGCGCTGCTCAATTCACAGCCGATGGGGTTCTATGCCCCGGCCCAGATCGTGCGGGACGCGCGCGAACATGGGGTGACGGTGCGCCCGATCTGCATCAATGCCAGCTTCTGGGACAATGTGATGGAACCCGACGGGCAGGGCGGGCTGGCCCTGCGCCTCGGCTTTCGCCAGATCAAGGGCCTGAGCGAGGAAGACGCCACATGGATCACCGCCGCGCGCGGCAACGGCTATCAGTCGGTCCGCGACGTGTGGCGGCGCGCCGGGCTGGGTCCGTCCGTGCTGGTGCGGCTGGCCGAGGCGGATGCGTTCAGCGGCATCGCGATCAACCGCCGCGAGGCCCTGTGGGAGGCCAAGGCGCTTGCCCCCGGCCCGGCGCTGCCGCTGTTTGCACGCGACATCGACGGCGAGGTGGTGGACGAACCGACAGCCCTGTTGCCCGAGATGAGTTTGGGTGAACAGGTGGTGGAAGATTACGTCTCGACCCGCCTGACCCTGCGCGCCCATCCCGTCGCCCTGCTGCGCCATATCCTGACGCCGGGGGCGGCAAAGGTAAAGGTGATGACAACAGAGGCGCAAGCGCCGGATCTGTCCCGGATCCGTTCAACCCGCGGCAATCCGGATTGAGGCGAAGGGGCGCGAGGCACGGGAACACTTGATCGCGCGATGTCCGTCGATGGCCGCCACAAAGCATCTCAACTGGCAAGCCAGATCGCCCTGCCAGCGTCAATGCAGATGCGCGCCATTTAACGCTCAGGACACACCCCGCAGGGCGGGCTTCAGCCCGCCAAACCCCGAAACATACCCACGTCGGCCCTGCAGAACGCAGCATTTCTGGCGCGCCACGACTGAAAACCGCTTCGACGACACACCAAAACGCCGCGTCACATGTCGTTTCTTGAATGTGAATGGTCTGGTCCGCAGCGTGGATTCCCTCTAAACGTGTTTATTTAAAGTGATGACGTAAAAGTTGATGACAGTCGGAGCAAACCCATGCCCTGCCACTACCGAATTTTCACACATGAGAATCTGATCGCCAAGTCATTCTGCGGACGTATCACGACGCGATGCGTTCTGAAGCTTTTGGACGACATCGAAGCCGATCCAAGATACCGGGACGGAATGCTGGAATTCGATGATCTGACCCGCGTCGAAGACCTTGACATCACCGCAACCGACATCATGCACTTTGCTGACCTCGTGGTCGGCATGGAGGCCAGAAAACGCAAACCGACCAGAAAGGCGATATTGGCCGGGTATGGGCCGGGGCAAGTCGCCGCTCATGGCTTCTGCAAAATGGTAGAGGGTGCCGAGAAATACGAGGCACGTGTGTTCGAGGACCTCTCGGATGCCATCAGCTTTCTGGGAATTTCAAACGGGGCAATTTTTCGCAAGTCGTTGATGACGGGTGTGACAGTCAACTGAACCAGTGTCAGTGCGTCATATGTCCGGCGCTGTTTTGCCGGCGGTGCGACGGCCGGAGTCAGCTTGCGACGCAAGGTCGACGTGTCTTGCGCCACAACCGAAAACGCAGGATGCGCGGAACGCACTCCTAGGCTGGCGGTGCAACCGCCGTGCGGGGCGTAAACACCGCATCCGAGGGACCCTCGCGCCGCAATCGCGCCAGTTGATCCCATGCGTCCTCCAACGACACCCGCGTCCCCCGCGGCACCCACCACAGTGCCAGCGTCGGCCCCTCGGATCTGTCCACCCAGCCCTTGAGCTTGCGAATGCCCTCTGCGTGCAGCGGCTCGCGATAGGCAAAGCGTTGCATCGCGGCCAGATCGCGCCAGGCGGCCATGGTCATGATGTGCAGGTTGTCCTCGGTCGCCTCGGTGCGCTGGGCCAGAATATCGGCCATCTCGACATATCGCCCGTCCGGGCTGCGCGCGCCGTGCGCATGCCAGAACATATCTCCATCCTGCTTGGCCAGCGCGAAGACCAGCGGCAGTTGGCCAAAGAAATACCGCGCGTTCGGGTGATCCGCGTTGAACGGACCGACAGGGCGCACCACATTCAGATGTGCCAGCATGTGTTCGCTCATCCCTGGCCTCCTTGTCGCCACCGAACTGTAAACACCTGCATCCTTTGAGCAAGCGTTCTTCCCAAGCCTGATCTTGCGCGTTAGAAGTCGGGCAACATAGCAAACAGAGGTCGTTGAGCATATGGCACCCCCCAAACCCGTCGTGTTGTGCATCCTTGATGGCTGGGGCCTTCGGGACGAGACGACAGGCAACGCTCCGGCGCTGGCCAACACGCCGACTTATGACCGCATCATGGCCACCTGCCCCAATGCCAGCCTGATCACCCATGGCCCCGACGTGGGCCTGCCGCGCGGCCAGATGGGCAATTCAGAGGTGGGGCACACCAATATCGGTGCGGGCCGGGTGGTGGCGATGGATCTGGGGCAGATCGATCTGGCCATCGAGGACGGCAGTTTTTTCCACAATGAACGTCTGACGGACTGGATCAACGCGATCAAACAGGCGGGCGGGCGGGCCCACCTGATGGGCGTGATGTCGGATGGCGGTGTGCACGGGCATCTCACCCACATGGTCGCCGCGGCCAGGGCCTGCACCGATGCCGGGCTGGACGTGCTGATCCACGCGATCACCGACGGGCGCGATGTGCCTCCGAAATCGGCGCTCGAATACCTCAAGGCCCTCACTGACGCGCTGCCCAAGGGCGCGCGCATCGTCACCGTTACGGGGCGTTATTACGCGATGGACCGCGACAACCGCTGGGACCGGGTCGAAACCGCCTTTGCCGCCATCGCGCGCGCCGCCGGCACCATCAAGGAAACCGCACAATCTGCCATCGAGGCGGCCTACGCCAATGACAAGACGGATGAATTCATCCCCGCGACGGTGATGGACGGGTACAAGGGGGCCAAGGACGGCGATGGCCTGGTCAGCATCAACTTCCGCGCCGACCGCGCGCGCGAAATCATGGCCGCGCTCGGCGATCCGGGTTTCGATGCGTTCGACGTGCAGGGCCGCCCCGACTGGGCGGGCCTGATCGGCATGGCGGATTATTCCGAGGCGCACGCGGCCTATATGACCACCGTATACCCCAAGCCCGAAATCGTGAACACGTTGGGGGCCTGGGTCGCCAAGGCAGGCCTGCGCCAATTCCGGCTGGCGGAGACGGAAAAATACCCGCATGTCACCTTCTTCCTGAACGGCGGCGAGGAAAAGCCCGAAGACGGCGAAGACCGCGCCATGCCCAAATCCCCCAGTGTCGCGACCTATGATCTGCAACCCGAGATGTCGTCGGTCGAGGTCACCGACCGGTTCATCGAGGCGATCAAGGCGGGCTATGACCTGATCGTGGTCAACTACGCCAATCCCGACATGGTGGGGCACACCGGTGATCTGCACGCGGCGATGGCGGCCTGCGAGGCGGTGGATCAGGGGCTGGCCCGCGTCCTGCCGGTTCTTGAGGCGGCAGGTGGTGCGATGATCCTGACAGCGGATCATGGCAATTGCGAAGTGATGATCGATCCCGATACCGGCGCGCCCCACACCGCGCATACGACCAACCTGGTGCCCGTGGCGCTGATCGGGGCCGGGGGCACTCTGAATGATGGGCGACTGGCCGATCTTGCGCCGACGCTGCTGCACCTGATGGGCCTCGAAAAACCGGACGAAATGACAGGGCAAAGCCTGATTGCATGAGACGCGCCGCTGTTCTTGCCTTTTGCCTGCTTGCCCAGCCCGCGTTTGCGCAGGACCGTGCGGGCGATCTGGCGCGCGCGGCCGGGCAGCTGCTGGAAACGGCATCCATCCAGTTGAACGAGGCGACAAGCGCGCGCGACCGGGTCCGCGCCCTGACGCAGACCGTTCAGGCCTATGAGACCGGGCTGGCGGCGATGCGCGCAGGTCTGCGGCGCGCCTCAATCCGCGAGGCGCAGCTGCGCGGCCAACTGGAATCGCGCGACGCCGAAATAGCGCAACTGCTGGCGGCGCTGCAAACCCTGACACCGGGGCAGGCGCCCACGGCGTTCCTGCATCCGGACGGGCCAAATGGCACGGCACGGGCGGCAATGCTGCTGGCCGAACTCACACCCGCCCTGAACCAGCGGGCCGAACGGCTGCGCAGCGATCTGGGCGATGTCGAAGGGTTGCGCCTGTTGCAGGAACAGGCCGCCAAGCAGCTGCAACTCGGCCTCAGCGAGGTGCAATCGGCGCGGGCCGCGCTCAACCAGGCGATGGCCAACCGCACCGACCTGCCCCAAAGGTTTACCCAGGATCCGGTGCGCACGGCGATTCTGATCGACTCTTCCGAAACGCTGGATGCGTTTTCCAGCGGTCTGGCCGAAACCGTGGCAGATGACGGCGGCTGGACGCCTCCGGATATCGAGGATCAGATCGGGTCCCTGCCGCTGCCCGCGCGGGGCCTGATGCTCCGCCGCGCGGGCGAACCGGACGCCGCCGGAGTGACACGCCCGGGCATCCTGCTGGCCACACGGCCCGGCGCACTAGTCACTGCGCCTACGGCGGCGACGCTGCGCTATGTCGGCCCCTTGCTTGATTTCGGCTCGGTAACGATTCTCGAACCGCGCCCGGGGACACTGATCGTGCTGGCGGGCATGGGCGTCAGCTATGGCGAGGCGGGTCAAATCATCGCAGCAGGCACGCCTTTGGGCCTGATGAGCGGGCTTCCCGAGCAAGAGAGCGACGATGCATTGTCAACTCGTGGTGAAGGGGGTGGCGCTGACCGCTCGGAAACGCTCTATATAGAGGTCAGACAGGATGATGTGCCTTTGGACCCGCAAACATGGTTCAGCATTGACAAGGATGGATAAACGGGAATGAAAAAATTCGTTATGGCCGCTCTGGGCGGCACGCTGGCAGGGGCTATCGCAACGACGCAGATTGCGGGCCCCCTGCTTGCGCAGGAAAGCAAATCGAATGCGGGTGTCTATGAACAGCTGGATCTGTTCGGCGACATCTTTGAACGCATTCGCAGCCAATACGTCGAAGAGGTCGAGCCGAGCGAACTGATCGAGGCGGCGATTGACGGCATGCTGACGTCGCTTGATCCGCATTCCAGCTATCTGTCGCCAGATGACGCGGCGGCGATGCAGGTGCAGACTCGCGGCGAATTCGGCGGCCTTGGCATCGAGGTGACGCAGGAAGAAGGTTTTATCAAAGTCGTTTCCCCGATTGACGGCACACCCGCTGCCGAAGCGGGCATCGAGGCGGGCGACTTTATCACCCATGTGGACGGTGAATCGATGCTCGGGTTTACCCTCGACGAGGCGGTGGACCGGATGCGCGGCCCAGTTGGCTCCGAAATCATCATCACCGTGGTGCGCGAAGGCGAAACCGAACCCTTCGACGTGCCGATTGTCCGCGACACTATCGAATTGCAGGCGGTGCGGGCGCGCACCGAGGGCGAGACGGTCGTGCTGCGCATCACCACGTTCAACGACAAGACGACCCCCAATTTGATTTCCAAACTGGAGGAAGAGGTCGAAAGCCTCGGCGGGATGGAAAATGTCGACGGGTTCGTCCTCGATCTGCGCAATAACCCCGGCGGTCTGCTGACGCAAGCCATCCGGGTGTCCGACGCCTTTCTCGAAAAGGGTGAAATCGTGTCGACCCGTGGCCGCAAGCCCGAGGATGGCGACCGATTCAACGCGACACCGGGCGATCTGGCGCAGGGCAAACCGATCGTGGTTCTGATCAACGGCGGCTCGGCCTCGGCCTCGGAAATCGTCGCAGGGGCGTTGCAGGATCACCGCCGCGCGATCGTTGTCGGCACCAAAAGCTTTGGCAAAGGCTCTGTGCAGACGGTCATGCCGCTGCGCGGTGAAGGCGCGATGCGGCTGACCACGGCACGCTACTATACACCATCGGGCCGCTCGATTCAGGCCCTCGGTGTCAGCCCGAACATCGTCGTGGAACAGCCGCGCCGCCGTCCCAACACCGAAGAAGAGGAAGGACCGGCAAGCATCGTCGGTCAACGCTCCGAAGCGGACCTGCGCGGCAGCCTTAACAACGACTCGCTCAGCGAAGACGAAATTCGCCAGATCGAAGAGGACCGGGCCAAGGCCGAAGCCGCCGCCGCCCTGCGTGAAGAGGATTACCAGCTGGCCTATGCCATCGACATCCTCAAGGGTCTGAACGCCCTTGGCCCCGAAAAGTGATCAGATATGACAAGGACGCGCCCGGCAATCTGGCGCGTCCTTGTCTCACGTCACCGGCAGAAGCAGTACGGCCCTAGCCGTTCAAATGCGCCGTTTCGGGCACTGACGTCAGCACCTTTCCGGTCGTCAGATGGGCAATCAGGTTGTCCACCACCAGCGCGCCCATCGCCGCGCGGGTCTCATGCGTGGCTGACCCCACGTGGGGCAACAGCACGACATTCGGCATGGATTTCAGGGCATCCGGTATCTTCGGCTCCGCCTCAAACACATCCAGTGCGGCATAGCCCAGCCGCCCGTCCTGCAAGGCCTGCACCATGGCGGGTTCATCCACCACCGACCCGCGCGAAACGTTGATCAGCGTGCCGTCGGGCCCCAGCGCTTCCATCACCTCGGCATTGACGATCCGGTGCGTGGACGGCCCGCCGGGCGTGATGCAGATCAGCACCTCGACCGCCTTGGCCATTTCGGTCAGGCTGGTGTGATAGGTATAGGGCACGTCCTTCCTGCTGCGCGCATGGTAGTGGATCTCGGCGCTGAACGCCTTCAACTTGTCGGCGATGGCCTGCCCGATCCGTCCCAGCCCAAGGATGCCGACACGGCGATTGTCGGCACTGCGCGACAGTGACGCACCGCCCTGCTCCCACCGACCCGAACGGGCGTGGGCCTCGTCATGCAGAAAGTTGCGAAAGCTGGCGAGCATCAGCAGGATGGTGGTGCTGGCCACCTCGGCGTTCAGAACATCCGGCGTGTGGGTCACCAGAATACCGCGCTCGGCAGCGGCCTTGGTGTCAATGGCGTCATAGCCGACGCCATAACAGCTGACCATCTTCAGATTCGGACAGGCGGCCATCACATCCGCAGGCACCCCGTCATGACCGTTCGTGGCAATATGGGTAATCGCCTCCGCCGGATAGGCGGCCTCGTTCAGCCTGTGGATGGTGAAATGCGCAGCCAGACGGTCGCGCATGGTGTCGGTGATGCCACCGATTTGCAAAAGATCAGGCATCCATCTTCACTTCCTGGCGCTGTTTCCCCAGCCCTTCGATTTCCAGCTCCATCACGTCGCCGACAGCCAGATACACAGGGGGCTTCATCCCCATGCCGACGCCGGGCGGCGTTCCCGTCGTGATGACGTCACCGGGATGTAGGGTCATCAAGCCCGACAGGTGCTCGATGATTTCAGCAACGGTAAAGATCATCGTAGCGGTATTGCCCGTCTGCATCCGTTTGCCGTTCACATCCAGCGACATCGCAAGGTTCTGCGGATCCGGGATTTCATCGCGCGTAACCAGATACGGACCCGTAGGCCCAAAGGTGTCGCAGGATTTGCCCTTGGTCCACTGGCCCGTCAGCTTGGTCTGAAAATGGCGCTCGGACACGTCATTGACAACACAATAGCCCGCTACATGGTCCAGCGCATTTTCCTTGCTGACATATTTGGCCGTGGTGCCGATAACGACGCCCAGCTCGACCTCCCAATCGGTGTTTGTCGAACCGCGCGGCATCACCACATCGTCATTGGCACCGACAATGGCCGAATTCGCCTTGAAGAAAAGGATGGGATGCTCGGGGATCGCGGCGCCGGTTTCCGCCGCATGGTCCGAATAGTTCAGGCCAATGCACAGGAATTTGCCAAAGTGTCCGACGCAAGGCCCCAGCCGGGGATTGCCGCCGACCTCGGGCAGGGACGCCGGATCGATGCTGCGCAGCCGATCGAGCGTGGCGTCATCCAGAGTGTCCCCGGTGACGTCGTCGATCACCCCCGACAGATCGCGCAACGTGTCGCCGTCCATCAGGCCGGGCCGTTCGCTGCCCGCGTCTCCGTATCGTACAAGTTTCATGTGGTATCCCCGTATTGTTCGTCAGTGTCAGTGATTGTCGCGCGGCATGTGCCTGCGCGAGATGTCCTTGTAGTCGGTCGATCCGCGCAGGGTCATGCCTTCGTCGAAACGGCCCACCCGGTCGCGGAAAATCTCCTGCCACGGGCTCTGGTTTTCAGGCACCGGGTATCCGCCCGCCGCCAGGATCGCCTCGGCGCGGGCCTGTAGCACAGTGTCATCGACCAGCATGTCCGCCGTGCATTTGCGCAGATCGATCCGCACCATGTCGCCGTTCTGCAACAGGGCCAGGCCGCCGCCATCCGCCGCCTCGGGCGAGGCGTTCAGGATCGAAGGACTGCCCGACGTGCCCGATTGCCGCCCGTCCCCGACACACGGCAACGCCTCGACCCCCTGTCTCAGCAGGTAGGACGGCGCGCGCATGTTCACGACCTCGGCGCCACCGGGATAGCCTTTGGGGCCCGCGCCGCGCATGAACAGGATGCAACTGTCGTCGATGTTCTCCGCCGGATCGTCGATGCGGTGGTGATAATCCTCGGGGCCGTCAAAGACGACCGCACGGCCCACAAAGGCCTCCGGATCGTCCGGGTTCGACAGGTAGCGGGCGCGGAATTTGTCGCTGATCACCGATGTCTTCATGATGGCGCTGTCAAACAGGTTGCCCTTGAGGTTGATAAAGCCCGCATGTTCTTTCATCGGGTCCGAAGCCGGGCGGATCACCTTTGTGTCCGCGCTGCGCAGATCACCGCAGTTTTCGCGCATGGTCTTGCCGTTCACCGTCATCGCATCCGGATGCGGTAGCAGATCTGCGGCGATCAACTCGCCGATGACGGCAGGCACACCGCCCGCATGCTGATAATCCTCGCCCAGGTATTCTCCGGCGGGCTGCATGTTGACGATCAGCGGCACCTTGTGACCGATCTGTTGCCAGTCATCATTGTCCAGCGGAACACCCAGATGACGCGCAATGCCATTGAGGTGAATGGGCGCGTTGGTCGATCCGCCGATGGCCGAATTGATGACAATCGTGTTCTCGAACGCCTCGCGGGTCATGATGTCCGACGGGCGCATGTCTTGCCAGACCATCTCGACCGCGCGCCGCCCGGTTTCATAGGCCATCTGCCCGCGCTCGCGGTAGGGGGCGGGGATCGCGGCGGCGCCAGGCAATTGCATTCCCAACGCCTCGGCCAGGCTGTTCATCGTGGTGGCCGTGCCCATCGTGTTGCAATATCCGACCGACGGGGCGGACGAGGCGACAAGCTCCATGAACCCTTCCTCGTCGATCTCGCCACGCGCCATCATCTCGCGCGCCATCCAGACCACCGATCCCGACCCGGTGCGCTTGCCCTTGAACCAGCCGTTCAGCATCGGGCCGACCGAAAGCGCGACCGCGGGGATGTTGACGGTGGCGGCGGCCATCAGCAGGGCGGGCGTGGTCTTGTCACAGCCGATGTTCAGCACCACGCCGTCCAGCGGATAGCCGAACAGCGTCTCGACAAGGGACAGATAGGCAAGGTTGCGGTCCAGCATCGCCGTGGGGCGCTTGCCGGTCTCCTGAATCGGATGCACGGGCACTTCGATGCAGGTGCCCCCGGCGGCGATGATCCCGTCGCGCACCCGCTTGGACAGCTCAAGGTGATGGCGGTTGCAGGGCGACAGGTCACTGCCGGTCTGCGCGATCCCGATGATCGGCTTGCCCGACTGCAACTCGGCCCGCGTCAGGCCATAGTTCAGGTACCGCTCCAGATACAGCGCGGTCATTTCGGGGTTGTCGGGGTTCATGAACCATTTGCGCGAACGCAGGTCCTCGATCTTGATCTTCTTTGTCATTGGCCTGACCAGCCTCCGTCGATGATATGGGGATGCCCGGTGGTGAACGCGCTCTCGTCACTGGCAAGATAAACGACAAGCGCGGCGATTTCCTCGGCCTTGGCGACGCGGCCCATGGGCTGGCGGGCGACGAACTGGGCCATGGCGGCGTCATAACTGCCCAACTCCTCGCCCAAAGCCTTGACGCGGTCATGCCAGCTTGGGCTTTCGACCGTGCCGGGGCAGATACAATTGCAGCGGATGCCGTCCTTGATATAGTCCATCGCCACCGATTTCGTCAGTCCCACCACGGCGGCCTTGGTCACGCCATAGATGAACCGGTTGGGTGCGCCGATGATCGACCCCACGGCCGACGACATGTTTATGATCGACCCGCCCCCCCGTTCCAGCATGCCCGGCAGAACGGCCCGCACACTGCGCACCATCGACCTTACGTTGAGGTCAAAGGCGAAATCCAGTTCGGCATCCGTGGCATCCAGTATGCTGCCGTGATGCACGATGCCCGCACAATTGAACAACACATCCGGTCGGGCGCGGGCCACGCCTTCGGCCACGCTGGCATCATCCAATGCGTCCAGCACAAAGGTCTCGATCCCCGCTGGCATGTCCGAAAGCAAGTCCGCGTTCACATCGGTGGCAAAGACCTGCGCACCCTCCGCGGCCATCGCCAGCGCGCTCGCGCGGCCAATCCCTTGCCCCGCGGCTGTCACAAGCGCGCGCTTTCCGTCCAAACGGCCCATAGTCCCCCTCCATTCTCATCAGGTGTTGCGCATCGCCAAAGGCTGCGTTTTGGTGGAACCGTAGGATAAGCCGTTCGCGTTGACCAGACGTCACGGCAAAATGGGGAGGATGAGGGATGGCAACGCAAAGGGTGGCCCTGCTGGGCACCGGGCTGATGGGCTTTCCCATGGCGCGCAATCTGGCGCAGGCGGGCATCGCGCTCACCGTGTGGAACCGCACGCGGGCCAAGGCCGAACCGCTCGCCGGTTTCGGAGCGCAGGTGGTGGACACCCCGGCCGACGCGGTGACCGGCGCCGACATCATCATCACCATGATGAGCGATGGGCCAACCGTCCTGTCCGTCATTGACGACGTGAAGCGCGCGCTGAAGACGGGCGCGCTCTGGATCGACATGTCCTCGACCAAACCGGTTGAGGCGCGCGGCGCACGCGCGGCCTTGCAAGAGGCGGGCGTCGGGTTTCTGGATGCGCCCGTGTCCGGCGGCACAAAAGGGGCAGAAGCGGCGAGCCTTGCCATCATGGTCGGCGGTGACTCCGCGAATGTCGACCGCGCGCGCCCGGTCCTTGAGGCGATGGGCCGTCCGGTGCACGTGGGTCCCACCGGGGCGGGTCAGCTGTCCAAACTGTGCAATCAGGCGATTGTCGCTGTCACCATTGGTGCCGTGGCCGAGGCGATGCTGCTCGCCGAACAGGGGGGCGCCGACCCCGCCGCCCTGCGCGAAGCCCTCAAGGGCGGGTTCGCCGACAGCACCATCCTGCAACAGCACGGCGAGCGCATGACCACCGGCAATTTCGTACCCGGCGGACTGTCGAAATTCCAGCTCAAGGATCTCGATAACGTGCTGGTCGAATCGGCTGGCCTCGGACTGGGGCTGCCGATGGTCGAAGGGGTGCGCGACCGCTTTGCCCATTTCGTCGAACACATGGACGGCGCAGACAAGGACCACTCGGGCCTCTACCTTGAACTGCGCGCACGCAACGGGATGGACACATGATGCGGGTTCTCATTCTTGGCGGCGGCGGCATGGTGGGTCAGAAACTGGCCCACAAACTCGAATCCGAGGGACTCGACGGCGCGCCCGTACGCCTCACCCTGCACGACATGGCCTTTCCCGAAGGCGGGGCAGGCACCGACCGGCGCGTCGGCAACCTGTCCACGGCGGCCGAAGGGGCCGCGCTGGCCGCCGAAAGGTTCGACCTGATCTACTACCTCGCCTCCATCGTGTCGGGCGAGGCCGAAACGAACTTTGATCTCGGCTGGCAGGTCAACCTCTGGCCGATGTGGCATTTCCTCGAAGCGTTGCGCGCCCAGCACCGCGCCACCGGTGGCGCTTACGTGCCGAAACTCGTGTTCACCTCCTCCATCGCGGTCTTTGGCGGGCCCTATCCGGACAAGATCGGGGACGAATTCCTGACTTCGCCCCAGACCAGCTATGGGGCGCAAAAAGCGTCCTGCGAACTGCTGATCCAGGACTTTTCGCGCAAGGGGTTCATCGACGGCATGGCGGTGCGACTGCCCACGATCTGCGTGCGACCGGGCAAGGCCAACCTGGCGGCGTCGTCGTTCTTTTCCGGGATCATCCGCGAACCGTTGAACGGGCAAGAGGCGATCCTGCCCGTGCCCGACACCGTGCGCCACTGGCACGCCTCCCCCAGATCGGCGGCAGGTTTTCTGGCCCACGCGGCCACGCTCGACACCGCCCGGCTCGAAAACCGGCGCGCCCTCAACCTGCCGGGGGTGTCCTGCACCGTCGCCGAACAGATCGAGGCGCTGCGCGATGTGGCGGGCAACAACGTGGTGGCCCTGATCAAACCGCAACCCGACGCCGCCATCGCCAGGATCGTTGCAGGCTGGCCGCGCAATTTCGCCCCCGAACGGGCCAGGGCGCTGGGCTTCAAGGCCGAGACGACCTTCCGCGAGATCATAGATGTCTACGTGACCGAGGATTTGCCGGGGCGCTGAGGGAGATCGGCGGAAACGCAGCGGTGCCCACCCCGGTCTCGACGACAGCTGTGCCAGGCGTCACGTTCAGATCGGTGTCCAGCCCGGTTTGACGCAGCCCACCGCCGCAGCCCCTATTGCAACGGATGGCTGAGCAGCAGGAGACCCGGCGCGCCGGGGAACGAGGCCAGATCGGCCCCGCCGAAATTCTCCTGCCAGCCGTGGTCGATCACCGGGATTCGGCCTTCATCCATACTGGCCAGGATGGCCTCGGGAAACCAGTTGTAACGGGCGGGCTCCCTGTCGAAATCCAGCGTACCGGCAGTGCCGCCGGCGTTCACCAAGACCGCCTGGGCGGCTTCGGCGCTGCCATAATCCAACACGGCAAGCAGGATCAGATCGGTCGGCGCGGGCAAACGCCCGGTCTGGTCGATCCGGCCACGGGGCAGGCGGGCCCAGGACACCCGCGGCGTGCCCGGAACATCTATGATGCCCCTCAGTTCGGCCAGATTGTCGCGCGGGATGACAAGTTGCTTTTCTGCGTCGGCCTGTTCGGTCATGCTCGTTCCTTCCGTATCGTCCGGGGCCAGCGACCAGACCGCCAGCGCCACCGCGGCCAATGCCGCACCAATGAGAATGGTCTTGCGCATCTAGCGCAACACATCGTCGCCGCCGGCGGGCGTGGCGGCCGGTGTTCCGATGGTCCAGGTCACTTCGACCTCGTGCGATCCGGTTTGGGTGAATTGCTGTGCCAACCCGGTTTCCTCCAGCACGCCGCGTTCCGAATCGGCGGCCCCTGTCGCGATGTCCGCCTGGCCGGGGTTGAAGTTATAGCGGTCCTCGGCCTCGATCGTGATTTCGGCCGTTGCCTTTATGGTGCCGTCGGCCTGGCGGGTCAGCGTGATTTCGCTGTTGGTCCAGACCGAATGCCCGCCGATGGCCTTTTGCCAGTCTTCCGTATCGGGATAGGGCACGCCCCGCGACGGCGCCCCGCCATTCATCTGAAAGGTAACGCTCGCACCTTCGGTTTCGGGCAATTCATCGCCCAGACCGCCATAAATGTCATTCACGGCATTCTGGACATCGCTTTCGATGTTTTTCACCATCCATTGGCCGGATTTGTCGTTTTCCAGATACTCTTCATAGTCGAATTCGTAATCCGCCCCACCCCCGGTCAAAAAGTGTTCGTACCCCGCGATCCCGTGTTCCAGCGACAGACGTTCATCCACATTGTCGATGAAAGGCACCCAGGATACCGCATCCGCGCCCGTCGCTTTCGCCACCTCGCTGGCATAGAACAGACGCTCTTCCATCGTCGGAGGGCGGACCGGCATCGGTTTGGGATCGTCTGGATCGGCAGGGTTTTGCAGAAATCCATTGTCATGCCGGATGTTGGGGCGCTTGGGCGGGCCAACCTCGAAATCCGCACGGCCCACGCTGGCAGACCCGGTCTCAAGCCCCTTCTCGACGCTGCCCAATTGAATCTGGTCTTCGAGGGGGCGCAACCGGCGGCCAAGCGCGTTGAGCTTTTCAAGCGCCGTTGCATAGTCGCCGTCGCCGGCGGCCTTGTCCACATCGGCCATATCCGCCACTATCGGGTTCAATGTGCGCATCATCTCAGGCGTCGCGGCCGCCTGCACATTGGCCAGACGTGTGTCAAAGGCCGGGCGTGCGGTGTCATAGGAGTTTTTGGCCAATGTCTGTTTCGCGAGCTCTTTTGACACAAGCTCGGCACTCCGCTTGATCGCGTCCAGCTCTTTGGTGGCGTCGGCCCAGCGTTCGTCCTGAACGGATTGCTCGATTGCTTTGACCTTGCCGAGGATGTAGTCGGCACCGCCCAGACCAAGAATCCCGGCGGCGTGTGCCTCAGTCTTGATCTTGTCCAGTTCGCCCTTTCGGCCATCCCAGATCGCCTTGTTGTGTTCGACCTCGACACGCAATGCGGCGATGGTGTCGGTCAGTACGGTGATCTTGTCTTTCAACCTGTCAAGCTGGGCCTGCTCGCCTGCGTCGATCCCATCGCTGGCCAAGGCGGTGGCGCGGTATTCCCGTTCCTCGATTGCGAATTCGGCAACCTGCAGTTCGGCCTCCTCAATCGTCTGGATCTTTACATTTCGTGCCATGAATCCGAACTTGAAATAATGATGTGGATGTCTGAATAGCACCATCATAAGGCGAATGTTTCCGCGCGTCACCCGTGAAAGAGATTTGTGCATGCGCAGGTCCCGCCCCTTGGATGCGCCGATTGGCATCTTGCGCCGGTCCGGGTGGGGTGGTGTCGGTTCAGTCAACAAACCTGGAAAACCCGTGGCGCAAGATCACCGCAGCGCAAGTTGAATAAATCGCAATCCCGAGAGCAAATCGGCCCTGTTGCGAAATGGGCTGGTGACGTCCACGCGCCCCAGCGCAGGGCACCGCCTCAGACCGCCTCCGGAGCACTCATCAAATGCCGGGCCAGATGGTCGTGGATTTTCTGCCGGGTCAGCGCCTCATCCCCCGACAGGGCGGCGTCCAGAATCTGCTGGTGGTGCCGGATATTCCCCGAGATGAAATCGAACGCCCGATCCTCGACCATCAATTGCTGGCGAAACCGGCAATAGACCTGATGATGCGTGGCGCGCAGCGACTCCGATCCGCAGGCTGAAATCAGGGTCTCGTGAAATTGCCGCTCGGCATCGAACCACAGGTCGACAAACGGATCCCGGTTTGCCGCCGATTGCAGCCGCATCTCCAGGTGGCTGAGTTGGTGATGGGCGGCCGTCAGGCGCGCCTCCCAGGCGACACCGCCCAGGCGGATCGACATGGCCGTGCCCTCGGCTTCGAGCAGAACCCGCAGGTGGGTCAACTCGTTCAGAACCCGGGGCGATTTTTCCGGCACACGAAACCCGCGTTGCTCGCGAAACTCGACCAGACCCACGGTCGAAAGCCGGAACAGGACCTCGCGGATGGTGCTGGCCGAACAGCCGAATTCCTGCCGCAAATGCTCGGCTCGGACCTTTTGCCCATGCGCGAACCCGTTCATCATCAGCCGATGCCTCAGGGTTTCATAGATGTCGTTATTTTGCAGCAAACGGCACCGTTTTCGTGGTTTCGGTCTATCATTCCTAAATCACAAAATCACGAAATTCCAACATAATCTCAAAAATATCCCATATTTTTCGTTTTTTGTTGTCGTGCGCCAAATCTCCGCTTAGCGTTGTCGGTACAGAGCGTAAAACGGGCTTGAAGACCCATTCGTGCGCAATGGAAAATTTGTCTGGGAGGAAAACATGACATTCATGAAGAAGGCGGCATCCGTCGCCGTCGCTGCCACGCTTGCAGCAACCGGAGCGATGGCGGACAGCCACGCTGTAACGAAATTGCGCATTCAGACGCACTATGCGCCAGAAACCGTGTCGGGCAAGCTGGCCGCGCAGTACGTGAACGACATTCAAACGATGTCCGGCGGGGGCATCGAAGTCGAGATGTTCTACAGCTCGTCGGTTGTGAAGTCGGTCGAAACATTCGACGCGGCGGCCACAGGCATTCTGGATTGTGACATGACGGGTGGCGGTTACCAAACCGGCAAAAACTCGGCGTTCCAGTTCGTGGGCGACATCATGGGTGGCTATGAAACACCCTACCAACAGCTCAGCTGGCTGTATTACGGTGGCGGTCGCGAAGCGGCGGCACCGCTCTACAACAAATACGGCATGGAGCTGATCGGCTGGTGGGTCTACGGCCAGGAATCGTTCGCATCAAGCAAGCCAATCGAAAAGGTTGCCGACTTCAAGGACTGGAAATTCCGTTCGCCCCCCGGCATGGAAACCAAGATCTTCGAAAAGCTGGGCGCCTCGCCCATCGTGATGGATTTCACCGAGATCTTTACCGCTCTGGAAACCGGCATCATCGACGGTGCGGATGCATCGGGCCTCGCTAACAATGTCGGTCTTGGTCTGTATGACATCGTCAAATATGCCAACTTCCCCGGCTTCCACTCGATGCCGTCGGACCACCTGGCGTGCAACAAGGCCGTTTTCGACGCGATGCCCGAGGCGCACCAGACCATCATGAAGGTCGCCATGGAAGCGCTCGCACTGCGCACCGCGCTGACGTTCGAAAAGGCAAACGCCGAAGCCGCAGCCCAGCTGCGTGCCCAAGGTGTGACTCTGTCGCAATGGGCGCCTGAAGAGCTGCAGAAGTTCCGCGATGCCGCACAAGCGACGTGGCCCGAATTCGCCGACACGCCCGAAGCCAAGGCGCTGGTCGAGTCGCACCTTGCTTACCTGACCCAGCTGGGTCTCGTATCCAAGTAGGCCAAGACACCGATCCGGGGTTCCGCTGCGGCGGGACCCCAACAACCCAAAGGCGCACGGCAAGACGCGTCAGGGATTTTCAGGACAGGGGGAAACCGTGATGCAGGTGCGCTCAGGCACTCTGGTTGAATGGCTTGTGCCGATGGCTTTCATCTTTGCCGCAGGCTGGGTGATCTGGCACATGCCCGCATTCACTCTCGATTTCTATCCGCCGACCGATCCGTCCGAATTCGACAAGCTGTCAGCACTGTTCGGTCGCGTCGACGTGACGCCCGATATGGATGGACTGTTCGGCGGAACCGCTGATCCGATCGACTGGCTGGCGCTGATTTCCATCCCCGTTCTAGTCTACTTTGGCGTGCGCACCGTACGGCGCGCCGGTATGGAATTCGAAAGCTGGCGGCCTGCGGACCGTTTGGCCGTCTTTGTCGGCCGCGTCACCATGATGCTGATCGTGTGCCTGACCGCTGTGATGCTGTACGAAGTGATGCTGCGCTATGTGTTCGAGGCGCCGACGCTCTGGGCCAACGAACTGTCGCTCTGGCTGGCCGGATTCGTGTTCCTGTCCGCGGGTCTTTACGCGATGCAGCAACGCAGCCACATCCGCATTGTACTGCTGTATGACGCGGTGCCGCGCTGGTTGCAGCGCGTGTTTGATACCATTTCCACCATCCTGATCGTCACCTTTGCCTTCTTCCTGATCTATGGCGGCTATGGCGAGGCCTTTGACAAGTTCTATCGCTGGGAAACCTTTGGCACCGCTTTTGACCCGCCGATTCCGGCCACGCTGAAACCCATGGTGTTGCTGATTGTTGGCCTGGTTGCCATTCAGGCAATCGTGAACCTGATCTCTGACTGGAACAAGGAAGAGGTCCACTATGGCGGCGATGATCTGGACGAGGAAGAGATCGCCCGCATCAAAGCCCAGGTCGGAACGGACGGTGTCAGCGACATCGACGTGACCGGCCAGCACGTTTCGGCAAAGGACTGATCCATGGATATCGGTACAATCTCTCTGGTTCTGATGCTGGGCCTGATCCTGCTGCTGGCCATCGGCATGCCGCTGGGCCTCGCCTCGGCCATTCTGGCCGTTCTCGTTCTGGTGATGAAATTCGAACCTGACCTGCTGCTGGCCCCCTGGACATTTGGCGACGGCATTCTGACCGGCAGGCCCGGATCGGGGCCGCTCAATATCCTTGCGCAAAAGATTTATGGGCTATTGACGGACTACGTCCTCATATCCATTCCGTTGTTCATCTTCATGGCCGCGCTGCTGGAACGATCCGGCATCGCCAAGGAAATGTACTCCTCGCTCAACGTCTGGCTGAACCGCACCCGAGGCGGTATCGCCATCGTAACCTCGATCATGGCCGTGATCATGGCGGCGATGTCGGGCATCATCGGGGGCGAGGTCGTCCTGCTGGGTCTGATCGCGCTGCCGCAGATGCTGCGGCTGGGCTACAACCAGAACCTCGCCATCGGGGTAATCTGTGCGTCCGGCTCGCTGGGCACCATGATCCCGCCCTCCATCGTGCTGATCATCTATG
>CAZITF010000029.1:0-18506 GCA_964542095.1 uncultured Rhodobacterales bacterium | reverse complement strand
CCATCCGCCCGGGCTTCCCCGTCCGCGTCATGGTCACCCGCGACCTGATCCTCGAACCCTTGGGAGAAGTGCGATGACGAAGCTGAAGCTTGGCCCGATCCATGACGACAAGCCGGTCAAACTGACCGTGGAGCTTCCCGCCGACGTGCATCGCGATCTCTGCGACTACGCGACGGTCCTCGGCCAACAGACCGGACAAGACCTTGAGCCCGCGCGCCTCGTCGCCCCCATGCTCGACCGCTTCATGGCCACGGACCGCGGGTTCGCCGCAGCGCGCAAAACGGGATCGAGGGCGAACCACAAGAAACCAGACTCATCAAAGCCACTGGATACTGATCAGGGCTAAGCAGCTGTGAAATCTTAAGTTTCTTGACAGATTGTATTGCACACGGATCGCACATCGGTCCGCCCTACTCGCCTCATGTTGCAAAGGAGTCGATCCGATCCTCCAGCAGTCAATTGCTGACGACAGTAGCGAGAGTTTCCGGAAATGCTCTGGGATGCGCTTTAGTATACAGGACAATAGCCTGCGAAAACTTTGAACTTTCTCCGACGAACTTTCGCTCCTAAAATCGCACGCTCAGAAGGCGAATTTCCCTTCGCATCGCTTGTCTTCTTGTGAGGCGCGCCTTCGCGGCTCTGTATTTTGCATGACAAGACTGCAACCGGAGCAACGCCTGGTCGCGCGCCTCGCGCTGACGTCGAACGTACGACCCCGTCGCGCCGAGCGCGCCGGGATGCGGCGCGGTACCGACCGGGAAGTAGCCATGCGCCTCGTCCAATGCGATCCTCAGGCTTCGTTCCGCTTCGAGGTACCGAAAATACGCGACCGCCAAGAGGCGGAAGTGAGCGGCGATGGCTTGGTGCATCTTTTTGTCCTCCTGTCCTGATACCAGTCATCGCTTGGAACGAGCTGGCATTGACGAATGTCATCGATCTTTTTCGGGTGCGTCACCTTCCAGTTGCGCGCAAAAACGTGACGCGACGGCGCGCCTTACCTCGCGCGGTTGATCGTCGAGGGCCGCAAGCAGCATGCGCAAATCACGCCGGGTTTGATGCAACCGGTCGATGAGGGACAAGACCATGTGAGCCGCGTCGGAAGTGAGCGCCATCTCCTGCCGCAAATCACAAAGCAGACGCAGACGCGCGACGTCAATGTCATCGAATTTCGGGCCAGTTTCGCTCATCGCGGGCCGCACCCAGCCCTCGCGCACCCAAACCCGCAAGTCACGACGGGTGAGCCTGCGTATCTCCGACAGGACCTTCTCTTCGGTATAGATCATGTCGCCCTCCGCAACTCAGTTCGCGGATCAAATCCGGCCGTCTCGCGCCAGCGCTTCGCCAAATTTTCCATGTCCTTGTCGATCTTCTTCGGCAGCACAATCTTCAGCCGCACGATCTGATCGCCCGCCTTTCCCTTGACCGGTTTGATGCCTTTGCCACCGAGGCGCAGGCGCTGGCCGGAGGACGCCCCTTTCGGGATGGTGAGTGAGACGGGTCCCCATACCGTGGGCACATCGACAGATCCGCCGAGCACCGCTTCGTCGAACGTGATCGGTAGCTCCAACTCAATGTCATCGCCCGCACGGCCAAACACCGGATGCGGTCTGACCGAGACAGTGACCAGAGCGTCGCCGGACGCCCCCTCACCGTAACCCGGTGCACCCTTGCTGCGCAGTCGAAGCGTCTGGCCGTCCTTCAGGCCCGGCGGGATGCTGATTTCAATGGTGTTGCCATCGGGCATGGTCACGCGACGCTTTGTGCCGCGCACGGCATCGAGGAAATCGACATCGAGATGGTAGCGCAGATCCTGTCCGCGCGCGTGGACCTCTCTGTGGAACCCACTCTGGCGCGGACCGCCGGCACGGCCACCGAAAAACTGTGAAAAGATGTCGCCCAAATCGTCGTCGCCGACACCGCCGCCGAAGCCAGGGCCGGGGTCGTAGCGGCGCCCAGCATCCTGTCCGGCATAATGATGGTAGTACTGGCGTTCAGGGCGTTCCTGGCCGCTGGCGTCAATCTCGCCTGCATCAAAGCGACGGCGCTTCTCGGGATCGCTCAACAGATCGTAAGCCGCCGAGACGGCCTTGAAGCGCTCCTGCTTCGCAGCGTCATCGGGGTGCAGGTCGGGATGCAACTCCTTCGCCAGCTTACGATACGCCTTCTTGATCTCGGCCTGGGGTGCGCTCTTTGGAACGCCCAGGACTTTGTATGGGTCGATACTCATCTTGTTTCGCTTTCAATCCCCTGGCCATGCCGCAAAACAGACAAGGCGGGTGATTGCCAAAAGGCCGTTGGCATCGCCTGAGATCCAACGTCAGACACCCGGGCGCGCCAAGGATATCCAGATCGACGGGTCATGATCTGAGCACGATCAACAGGGTCCGACCATCACGCCACACGGTCAGCGCCACCGCGTTCGGAGCGTCCTCGAGCGCACGGTCGATGTCGCGGATCGACCCCACCGATTGACGGTTGACCGCCGTGATGACATCTCCCGCCTCCAGACCGGCCTGCGCGGCACGGCTGCCCGGCGCGATCTCCGAGACGACAACGCCGTCCGCGTCGCCCCAGGCCGGATGGTTACGATCGAGCGGCGCGAGGCGAACACCCGCCAACGCATCAGATGCGCCACGATCGCGTTCTGCTACGCGCAGGCCTCCGCCATCTGCGAGTGCCACCTGCGTCGCCAGGCGCTCGCCATCTCGCACATAGGCAATTTCGACCTCATCGCCCGGCCTGCGCAAGCCGATCCTCCGGCGCAAATCGGCGGATCCGTCGACACCCTCGCCGTCAACCGCGACAATGACATCTCCGGCGACAAGACCTGCTTCGTCCGCAGGGGTCCCCGGCTCGACAGAGCTTACGATGGCGCCTGTCTCGGCTTCGACACCAAGCGCTTCCGCCAGATCAGGCGTCAAGTCCTGGATCATCACGCCAAGCCGACCGCGCTGGACTTCGCCGAACTCGACCAGCTGATCCATAATGGCCAGCGCCATGTTGATGGGAACCGCAAAGCCGATCCCGACATTGCCGCCGCCATTGGGCGCGATGATGGCCGTGTTGATACCGACGAGATTGCCATCGAGGGTAATCAGCGCGCCACCTGAGTTACCCGGGTTGATCGAGGCATCGGTCTGGATGAAGTCTTCATAGCCTTCGGGATTGATCCCCGACCGTCCAAGCGCAGAGACGATGCCGCTTGTCACGGTCTGACCGAGGCCGAACGGATTGCCGATGGCGACGACAAAGTCACCCACGAGAAGGGTTTCGGAATCGCCGATTGGCACCTCTGTCAGGTTATTCGCGTCGATCCTTAATACAGCGATATCCGTGGCCGGATCACGGCCGATCAACTCGGCTTCGATGGTCCGGTTGTCGCGCAGTGTGACGCGGATCTCATCTCCGTTTTCGATGACGTGGTTATTAGTCAGGATGTATCCCTCGCCAGCATCGACGATTACGCCGGACCCGGCGCTCATCTGCCGCTGTGGTGGCAGTTGCTCGAGCGGCGGCAAGAAGGGCTGGAAAAACGGATCGCGGAAGAGCGGCGTCATTTGCGCCGGGCGTTCAGACACAACTGCGATGTTGACGACAGCGTCGTCCACGGCGTCGATCAGCGGCGCGATGGTCGGGATGCCGCGTTCATCAGGCTCGACCGCTGCGATTTGGGCAACCGCCGGTCCCGCGACAACACCAATCGAAAAGACGAATAGAAAAGCCAGACGGCTCAGCATGGGTCATCTCCTTTGCAAAGGCGCGCCGCCGGGATTACGCATCGGCGGCGCATCAGGACGGGATCAGGCGGCCTGCACCTCGATGCGTTTTACCTTGGCCTGAGCTTCCGGGGTTTGCGGCAGCTTGATGGTCAGCACGCCGTTCCTGAAGCTGGCATCGGCCTTTTCGCCATCGACGCCCGGAGGCAACGGTATCGTGCGGTAGATCGCGCCGTAGCTTCGCTCAGACAGATAATACCCCTTCTTCTCTTCCTGCCGCTCGACCTTCTTCTCGCCCTTGACGGTCAGCATGTCGTCGGTGACAGACACCTCGATGTCCGACATGTCCATGCCGGGCAACTCGATCGAAACCTCGACATGGTCCTTGATCTCGACCACGTCGGATTTGGCATCTCCACCGCCCCAGGGCCAGTCGAGGTCGCCGGCGCGGGTCCAGAAGCTTTCGAAGACCCGGTTCATTTCGCGCTGCAAACTGGCGATGGGGCTCTGATCATCGGCCTTCGGCGCAGGCGCATGGTCCTTGCGCGCCCAGGGAATCAAATCTTTGATCTGCATGTTTTTCCTCCTTCATTTCTGCGCAGGGAACCCAGGATCAGGACCCTGTCACGGCGATCTTCTTGGGCTGGGCCTCGGCGGCCCGAGGCAGCGTTACGGTCAGCACGCCATGCGAGACCGACGCTCCGATCTTGTCCGGATCGAAATCGTCGGACAGGGTGAAGGCGCGTTCGTAATCGCCTTCCCCATATTCGGCGTATGCCAGTTGCAGCTTCTCGGGATGCGTACTCTGAATCTTGCCACGGACTGTCAGTACGCGCTTTTCAAGCGTGACGTCGACGTCTTCGGCCGAAACGCCGGGCATTTCGAGCATCAGTTTCACGCCCTCATCCGTTTCCACGATATCGGTGAGCGGTTGATAGATGCGCCCGCCTGCCATGGTTTCGGGGGCCTGGGCCGGGGTTTTCTCAACCGTCTCAGGCGTGTGGGTCATTTGGTCAGTCATTTGCGTCTTCTCCTCTCAAGCGGCCTTGATCTCGATCTTCCGTGGCTTGTCCTCATCCGGACGACCCACGACGATGCGCAGGACACCCGCCGTCATCCGTGCTTCGACCTTGTCGTCGGACGCGGCAAAGGGCAGCCGGATCGCGCGGGTGAATTTTCCTAAACGGCGTTCATTTCGATGCCAGCGAGCGGTGTCCGGCACGTCCGGCGTCTTGCGCTCGCCCGAGATCGTCAGAACGTTGTCCTTGACCGAAATATCGATGTCGGACGGGTCGATACCCGGGAGTTCTGCCGTTACGGCAACAGCATCGTCGCCTTGCCAGACATTCACCGCCGGAAAGACGGATTGATCAGAGTTCGTCGGGATAAACCGGTTCACGTCGCGCAGCATGGAACGCATCACCCCAAAGGGATCGCTGCGGCGCGTGTAGGTGGGATAGTACATGTGGTGCCTCCTCATTTTGCCAATCCAATCAAGCGACAAACGTCGCATGTATTCGAGGCGCCCGAGGAGGTCGGACATGTCTAAAGGTTCGCCGATCAAGCGGCGTTCGATGTCTTTCGCGTTTCCGTTCCGCTCCCAAAATGGCGAGTGGCCGGTGGTCCGCTGTCAGAGCCGAACCTTCATGCGTATCCGTGAAACCCCATCCGGGCGTCTCACCACAGATAAGGTGAGGTCAATCCCGGTTTTCAAGACGGTGTTTGCAAATTTATTTGCCGACGGGAGACCCACCTACGCCAAAGCAGACAAAGTAATCGAAGCGGTCTTCGATGGAATGCTTACGCCTCCGCAAGCGAAACGCGCCCTGCTCGCGGAAACCTCCCGCGCGCTGCAAGAACGGGAGACTTTGGGGACGCTGACCTTGCCTCTATCGCCAAACGGGTAGCAAGACCATCGGGTCTGGCGGCATGAGGCCGATTTACGGATGTGCGGCCATGGCGCCCCCGTCTCGGCCTCATTAGCGCGCGCGACGTTCTGCACGCACTATTCCGCCAGATCATCCCAGTCCGGTACGCTCGACAGAAGCTTTACTAGGCTTGCTTCGTCCAATAGCTCCGTTTCGGACGGTGCGTCCACCTCCCCCGTGCGGCGTCGTCTTTCGATCAGTCGCTGCCACGCCTCTCGCCGCAAGTGCGCATCGCACGTGACCTCGTGGAGCGCCGATGCGCACCGCGCGCCCGTGGGCGGTGCCTGCCATTCGACAACGCTGTTTCCCATCTCCCGCGCATGCTCGGCGGCCGCAAGGATAAGGCCGAAGCGGTCGGCGTCTCGCGCGACCGCATCGGCGATGTCTACCGGATGTCTCATCGCACCCCTCCCTCAGATGCGCCGATCCGGGCGGAAATTGTCCGCATAGCTCTTGATCACGGGTTTGCGGCTGTTTTCCGGCAGCACGATTGCGCGCCATCCCTGGCGTTCGGCAAAATCGAGCGCAGCCTCTTTGGTCGCAAAGGTCAGTGAGACTTGACGCGCCGGATCATTCCCGGCTGTCCAGCCCATCAAGGGTTCCAGCCATTGCGGCCGCGTGGCTTGCAGATCAAGCCGCCAAGTCTTGCTGCCCCGTCCGGACGTCATTGCGGACCGCGCGGGCCGATGGATCAATGCAAAGGGCGCCGCGTCCGGTAAGGTGTTCTTGCCAGCATCTGCCACTCGTTGATCCCGTTTCGGGAACGCGATCACCTCTGCCGGTGCGTCATCTGCGATGTTCTTTTGTGCCCGAACGTCAAGGTCGGGACGCAGGTGTGCGGATTGTGCCATCCATGTCCTCCATCATGTGTTCAGTGCAAATGGCCCGGTCGGGATCATCCCGGCTCGAACGATGGCGATTTGGGGAGGAGCGGCGGGCATTTCAATCTCTTGATCAACGAAAAGCCATTTCCCACCTCGCCCGCGAAAAAATTGAAACAAACAACTGCGAAACATATGAGATGCAAAGAGAAACCGTTTCGACATCGGTAATTGTCGCCGTCGCGCGAGACCATGCAGAATTGGCGAAACCGAGCCTCGAGCACGGCCTGGATGCCAAGTTAATCAGAGATTCTGAAAGTCCGGAAGAGCTGCACCAAACTTATCTTGGCACGGGACCGCCGACGACAAAAAATTTGTCAGTCAGACCTCTTGAAATCGTTTTTGGCCCAACAAATCTCTGCGGCGCGCGGGAGGATGGGCCTCCCAAAACTCAAACAGGAGATACGCAAATGCGTCGTTTGGCAGTAGGTGCAACCGTTGCCGCTCTGTTGGCGGCACCCGCTTTCGCTCTTTCGGTATCGGACGTCGACACCGATGGCGATAGCCTCATCTCTTTCGCCGAAATGGCGGAGCTTTACCCGGATCTGACCGAAGAAACTTTTGCTGAGGTCGACACCAGCGGTGATGAGTTTGTCGACGAAGACGAACTGGCAGCCGCACTCGAGGCTGGTCTGATCGAGGAACCCGCTGAGTAAACAGCTTTGTACAAACGTCAATCTTGATCAGGAGGACACTGCACATGGCTATGACTGAAAAACTCCCAAAGCAGATCAACTGGAAGATCTGGGGCGCAGTTGCCGTCGCCGCGATTATTATTGTTGGTGGCGCGGGGTACTATTTCGACTGGTTTGGCACCGGCGCGACCGAAGCCGTCGCTCCAGCCGCTGAAGAGGCGGCACCGGCCAGCGAGTAAACGCCATTCCGCCGATGTCGAGAGCCCGGCGGATGAAACCGTCGGGCTCTTTTGCCTCTTCTCGATTATACCGGTAATGCCCAGATCGATTTGTTTTTTTCTTTGGATAGGTACGTTGCCTTTGGCGCGCACCATATTAGTGCAGGCTGTCGCAAGCTGAACAATCTTCCGATTTATTTCATCGGTTTGATCTCGTGTCGCTGACGCTCCACTGAAATTTGAAGCAATTGAAGAAACGCATTCCGGTTTGGACGTTTATTGTCGCTGATTTCGGCCATGCCTATATGCAGGGCATAAATACTCGGAGGAAACGGATGGTTCGCACCTTCATGCTTATGGCTGCCATGACCGCGTTTGTAGGGGTCATTGGGCTCTTGCTGGGCGGTGAGGCGGGGCTCATCATTGCGCTTGCCATCGCGGCGGGCATGAACTTCTTCGCCTATTGGAACTCCGACAAGGCCGTTCTGCGGATGCATGGCGCACGGCCTGTAGATCAAAGGTCCGCACCAGAATTGTGGGAGATGACGGCAAGCATGACACGACGGGCCGGAATGCCCATGCCCGCACTCTACATCATCGAGACCGAGCAACCCAACGCTTTTGCCACCGGGCGAAACCCCGAAAACGCGGCTGTCGCCGTCACACGCGGACTGCTCCGCAACATGAGCCGAGAGGAGATCGCAGGCGTCGTGGCCCATGAGCTGGCGCATATCAAGAACCGCGACACGCTGACCATGACGATCACCGCCACGCTTGCGGGGGCGGTATCCATGCTCGCCAACTTCGCCATTTTCTTCGGCGGCGGGCGGGATCGTCCGCTTGGGATGATCGGCACCATCGCCATGATGATCCTTGCGCCCCTCGCGGCAGCGATGGTGCAAATGGCGATCAGTCGGGTGCGCGAGTATGAAGCTGATGCGGAGGGTGCCGCGATCTGCGGGAACCCGGATTGGCTGGCCTCTGCACTGAACAAGCTGGGGGTGCTTTCGGGCCGGATCGACAACATCGCCGCGGAGAGAAACCCGGCGACCGCGCATATGTTCATCGTCAACCCGCTGCATATGCAGGCCGTGGACAGCCTCTTCGCCACGCATCCCCCCATAGAGAAGCGGATCGCTGAGTTGCGAAAACTGAACGGAGCATACATCCGTCGTGCGACGCACACACAAGCAAGCGGCGGTCCTTGGGGTTGAACGACGCCTGTCGAGGGCCCCATGCTAGATCTAGGAATCAGCGTCGCGTATAAAACCGGAGGAGCAGATGCGAGCGGAGATCTTGAGAGCGAGACCTTTACTTTCCATACTAAAGCGGGGCAGTTTCTCGAGATCATAGCGAATTCAAAATACTCAAATCGCAAGACGTTCGTGCTTGAGGTTTCTCAATCGGGTGCGACGTCTGTGAAAAGCGCCGCCATGCGGCGCCAACGGTACGCGCTTCACCCCCGCTGACGGCTTCGCGATCACGCTCGCTGCCGAAAAGAAAACCCTATCGGTTTCAGACAACGGCATCGGCAGGAAACATGTCGATTTGCTCGATACATTTGGCACGAATGCGAAATCTGGCACTGGCACGTTCATCGAAACGTTCAAGGCCGACGAAAAAGACGTACGAGGCCTTATCGTTCAGATTGGCTTTGGTTTCTATTCCGCTTTCATGGAGGCTTCAAAGGTCGATGTGCTTGCCCGCAAGGCCGGCGAGGACCAAACCCGGTTTTGGTCCTCTGAAGGCAAAAGATCTTCACCATTGCGCCTGCAACCCGCGATACCGCTGCCGCCACCGTGAAGCTCCATGTCAAAAAAGACGCCAAGGTGTCTGACAAAGGACAGGCAATTCCGCAACATGGCCGTACTGGCGTCACTTTTCGACCAGAAAGGCTAGGACAATTGCCAAAAATGGAAACCTGCATCACAGAAGACATGGACCTTGCGACGCGATGTGAGTTGGCAGGGACCTTGCCGGCCGAGGTCCTTCTCAGGTCCACCGCCTACTACAACTGGGACATATATCCGGTCGAAACCCTGAGCATCATCGCCCGGCGGCCCGATTGTTCGCTTTTGACGGCTCTTTCGATTTTTTACGCGGGACAGCCGGGGGACTTCGAACACACCGGGACAGTGCGGCCAAAATCGATGTGGCAGCGGTGGCTGTCAGCACTGGCTCAGGTCCTCAGGCGACAGAGTCGCCCACCTGAACAACAGCTTGCCGCTCAATCAACCTTCGGGCTTCTGCGCTACATCCACGACCGGATCAATGCAGGCGGCTATCAGATCCTGCCATCTGACATCGAACTGAACTGCTTCGACGAACCCAAAGACCTTTTCCTGGCCCCCCGCCGCCGGTCCGACGGGCGCCCGGTGATCTGGCGTCTCGATCCTGTGATCGTGAGACCCGCACTCGCTTCTCCAGAGCAAAAGGCCGCAAGGCATCGCGACCTCGTGGCGCTGGCGGCCCGGCGCCACAATGCGGAGCTTTTGTCGAGCAATCCTCTAGTGCGAGAACTCGCCTCCAGCTTTGAAGAGGCGTATCCCGATGCACCGGCCATTCAGGAAGCCAAACGCTTGCGGGGCGAAAAACCCCAAAAAACAATACACTAAGCGCCCAACGCATGACATCATCTTTTCCGAGTGACGAGGAGCGAAAGCTGTTTGTGGAGATCGCTCTCCACCTTTCGCACATCATCTTCGACCATCCCGCATACCGCGCCCGGCGCGATGGCGGGTGGTTCGACATTCCGCCCGTCAGAGAATGGCACTCTTCCTGCGACTATCTTGCCGGCTTGGGGTTCCTCGAGATCGAAACCCACGGGGCGCGCTTCCTGGTAGAACGGTCGGATTTGCGCGGACATCTGGAGGCACTCGACAAGCCGGACTGGCAGCGGCCGGAGCAGGCGATCGAGAACCTCTTGCGGTTGGATGAGTATTACCACGGGGATATCTCGGACCGGCGTCAGCCGTTTCGTGTTCCGGGCTATCTCGAAAAGGTGATGTGGGCACTTGTTGCCTGCGGTTTCGCCATCCGCGAACCGGACGGGTTCCAATGGACGGACAAGGTTGCGCCCATCTTCATTGATCTGGGGCTGTGGTCGCCCGACGGCGTCCCATTCCTCGATCTGGACGCGGCCAGTGTTGCTCCTTTGACGGACCGGATCTGGGACGCCCTGCCCCTTTGGCGGCGGCACTGGCTGGCGGTCCGATTTGGCCACAGAAATCCAAACGATCTGTATCATTACATGAGGCCGCGATGGACGGGCGACCGGCTTGCGCTCTTTCCGAAAGGGACGCAAAAGAGGGGTAGGGACTGGGTCGTGGTCCCGCCGGAAATGATGGATACGGTAGCCGATATCGCCGACAGACTGAAGGATTTGCGCCGGTGGCATCCCCTTTGACGGTTAGCACCGATGTGGCGGGAAGAGGGGAAAAGATGGTTTGGGGACTGATACAACCGAAAGGGTTCGGAGACTTCTTTCCCGACGGCGACTACGAAGGATGGGATGCGCAGATCAAGGCGTATTTCGACACGGAAATGAGTATCGCCGAGCGCGCCCAATACGACAACTGGCATGTCACCTTCAAACACGAGATTTCCCGGAAGTTCACACGGGACCTCGGGCCCGTGGCCGATCATGAACAGCCCCGCGAATTCCGGGCAAGGTCGGTCAAGGCGCTGGCCGAATTGTTCAAGATGACGGACCAGCTTCTTGCGGTCAGCGAAACGCTGAAAACCCTGATCGAAGGGCTCGAGCCCAACACGCATCAGTTCTGGCCGATCCGCATCACGCATTCACCGACCCGCGAGACTCCCGGCCCGTTCCATGCTCTGGTGATCCGGCAGTTTCACGACAGCTTCTCGCCCGACCAGAGCGAAGAGGGATGCTGGCGGGAAAGCAACGGCAAATTCCGCAGCCAGTTTGGCAAGAAGAAGGACTATGCCGGTCTCGCCCTGTCGCGCGCGGCCTTCAGCGGATCGCACCTGTGGCGCGAAACCCGGCTTGCCGATCCCGCGATCTGTTTCTCGGACACACTGAAGGCAGAGATCGATGCCGTGGGTCTGCGCGTCCCGACCCACTATCCGCTGAAGGAGGTATGACACTTGGCAATCATTCTCGATATGCAGTCCGGGGGACGCTTCTATATGACCTATTTCCTCGACTTTTTCAGCGATGCGGACCGGGAGGCCTCAATCAGGTTTGTCGACTACAAGAAGTCCCGGGAGCGGGCCTATCTGATCGAGGTCGTGAAGGCGGGCAAGCACCCCTTCTGGGCGCGGACGCTCGAATTGCAGCGCCCGGCGGACATGGTTCCGAAATGCCTGACGCTGAAAAAGGGCACGGAGTTGCCCGACTATGTGCACGAAAGCTGTACGGGAAGGCTGGTCAGTGAACGGCTCAAGGCTCTGATCGAGGCGGTCGAACCGGCAGATCGCGGGTTCCAGTTCTTTCCTCTCGACATCCGGCTTCCCGACAACACGGCATATCCGGTTCGGTACTTCGCGTGGCATGTCTTCCGGAAGGTCGACGCCATCGATCCATCTCTGGGCGGGGTAAAGACGGTCTCGGGCGAGCCGGACGGTCGGCATTCCTGGACCTACATTGCCCAAGGGATACCGAGATCACGCAAGACCCTGGGCGTCAGGAAGGACGTGATCGCGGGCATGGCGGCGTGGCTTGACTACAGGTCTCACTGGTACAACGTCTTCATTCCGGACGCGCTGCACGACGCCATGAAGGCGGCGGGCATCACCGGTTTTCGGGCGCAATCCGAATGGTCGGAGGTCTGATCGGAAGGGGAATGCGATGAACGGATCGGCAATGCAGCGCCTCCTGCGGTTTCTCTTCGGCGGCTCCAAAGCGGTGTCGCGCGACGACCTGTTCGCCGACTTTCAGAGCATCGGACCATTCCGTTTCCGCGATCGCCAGACCGGAATGCTGGCCTGGCAAGGCCCGGAAGGCGAACCGTTGGAAAGGTCGCGTGAAGGCATCACGCGCTGGCATGTGGCGTTGGGGGATGATGAGACGGTTTTTCTCGTCCGAAGTGTCCGTCCGCATGAACGCCTTCCGATGGGTAACGACCGCTTCGAACCCCTGCATCGACGCGCTGGTCTTCGGGATACCCTGACGCAAGAGCAGGTGATCACGGGACGCAAACATGTCTCGGGCAGCCCCGGCGCATTTGTCGGCGATCAGACCATGCAGCGCGTTGCGGCCCTGATCCTGTTCGGGATCGAGCACCCCTGGTTGCGCCCTGCCGAAATGCCGGACTGACCGGATGCCTGTCGCGGATGATCGAGCACGTCACGCTCTTTGACGTTGCCATGCCTCGAATGTCAGTCGGACCTTGCCGCCATCCAGCATGACCGACGGCCGGTGCCTTTCGCCCGACGTCGGCAGGAGACGATCCTCGGGGATGCGCCATTTCACCCAATGGCTCGGATGGTGGGTGTTCGGGTTGCCGTCCGGCAATGCGGCTTCGCCGACCCGCCAATTATGCGAGAAACGCTGCGTGGCGAAGTCGCCTCGGCCTGCGCGATCCGCGATGACGGCGAAGGCCCGGAACAGGCAGCGTTCGTTCTTCGAAAACGTGTCTTCTGCACGCCCTTCGGCCCAATAGCCCTGATAAGCCGAGGCAGAATAGCTGTGCAGGATTTCGCAAGCCGATCCCCAATCGCAGGATGGATGCCGGGCGATGGCCTCGGCCAGCGGCGCATCCGCAAGGTCCTCGCCATGCGCAAGCGCGTGCAGGTCGTCGGTGGTGAACCCGGCCAGAACGCGCGCGATCTCCTCCGGCGGGCTGTCGCACGTCACCAGTGGCGGAGTTTGTCGCCAGGCTTCCTTGGCCTGCCGCGCGTCTACCGATTCCAGCTTCGGGCCGGGCGATTTGGGTTTGGCTTTTCCCGTTTGGGATTGCGGAACTGCCTCAACTTTTCGACATCCTTCTCTGCCGTCAGCGACATGCCGTATCGCGCCGCGTCACCGGCATCCTGCGACTTGGCGAAGGCCTGCGCGGTCAGCGCCTGAAGCGCGCTGAAGACTTCAGGCGGGGCATAGTGCGCGGCCCAGGCGTACATGCGCATATCAGACAAAGACTGATCCAGTTGCGCCGGGTCACATGATGCCTTCAGTTGGTCAGTCCGTTCGACAATGATGCGATGGAAATTGCGATCAATGGCAGACGCGTCCGGCGCCGCCCCCCGGTCAAAATAGTCCTGCCAGTCCGCCAGAGCGGCCGATCGCAGGCTGTCCATCGCCTTCGACGGTGACAGCCGCCAGAAGATCCGAGAGAGGAATACCGATTTCATACTGGCCGCTCTACTTGCCTTGCGCGTCCGGTTCGCGCCTCGCTTGTTTTCCAGAAGGCGGCTCGAGAAACCGCGCCTCGTGCAGGATGGCCCACTCGATCAGTTCGGTCCACAGCCGTTCGACCAGATCCGGGTCGAGACCGCACGACGCGGCGCCATCGCGGACCTTGGCGATGACCTCGGCCACGCGGCCTGTGGTGCGCGCGGGCAGTCCTTCAATCTGTTTCAGGACGATGGCGCGGTCGATGTACCCGGCCCGCTGCCCCAGCAGATCAAGCAGGCCGCGGTCGATCCTGTCTATCTGCTCACGAAGTTCGGCCATTGTCCGGCAGGCCTCTGGCGGTCGGATATCGGTCAACGCATGGGGCTCCAAGCTCTGGGTCAATTGTCGCGATCGACGGGGATGGTCGGTGCGTAGAGGCGGGTGAACAGGTCCAGGGCGCGGGTCGACCTAGCGGCAAGATCGGCGGCGTCCGGTTTCGGCATCCGCCCCACCACGCGCCGGACTTGCATGTCGCCGATCAGCAAGCCCAGATAGACCTCGCAGGCCGCTTCCAGATCGTCGAAGACGAATACGCCGTCTTCACGGCCCGCGCGCAGAACCTGTGCGATCAGGGGCGCGACCGTGCTGCGCCCCTCCGCCGCGATGGTGCGGCCCAGATCGCCCGTGGGATCGGCAGCAGCCGCCCGGTTCAGCGCGATCGCCCGGTCGCTGGTCACAAGGCCCAGCAGGACGGGCCCGACCCGCGCCAAGGCCGTTACCGCGTTCTCATGTCCCGTGATCTGGTCTTCCAGCAACGCCTTCACCTCGGCGGCGTTGCGCTGAACCAAGGCGCGGAACAGGCCCGTCTTGTCGCCATACCAGTTGTACAGCGTCTCGTTCGACGCGCGCGCCTTGCGCGCAATGGCCAGCATCGAGGTGCCCGCATAGCCCTTATCTTCAAGAACCGCATAGGCGGCCTGTTCGATCTGGTCCTGTCGGATCGCCTTTGTCTCGTCGCGCATCTGCACCCTCGTGAAATCGCTTGACAGATACCGTAACCACAATTACGGATACTTGCAACCGTACACACAATTACGCTTAAGGAGAAATACCATGGCACATTCCGATCGCACACTGCCCGCCGCACTGGCCTGCCTGATCATCTTGCAGTTCATCATGCTGGGATCGCTCTATGCGGGCGTCGCCCCGCATCCGCCCGCCGCGACGCCCCTGTTCGGTATTGGACCCTTCCTTGGGGCATCACTGTCAGCGGCGGTCGCGGCGCTGATCCTGGGACCCGCGGACTCGCGTGCTGGCCGTGTCCTCGCCGGATTGGCGGCACTGGCGGCGCTGGTGTCCTTCGGGCCGCAGAAATACATGGATACGCAATTCGCGCTGATCTGGCCCGCGGTTTTGTCGGGACAAATCGCCGTCCTGACGATCTTCCTGGGCCTGTTTCCGCAGCTCTCCGGCCAAGGCGCCGCCAACCTCGGACGGGGGTGAGACGATGTCGATGGAGTTCCTCGTCGTCTCGCTGATCCTGGCGATCATTCCTGGCACCGGCGTCATCTTCACGCTGTCCTGCGCCATGACGCAGGGCATACGCGGTGCGCTCTGGGGTGCCGTGGCCGGCGCGATCGGGGTCATCCCGCACCTTTTGGCCGCCGGGATCGGGTTGTCGGCGCTGCTGATCGCCTATCCCATGATCTATGACGTCCTGCGCATTCTGGGCGGCGCCTATCTGATCTGGCTGGCGGTCCAAGCCTGGCGACACCGCCAGGACCGGATCAATATCGACCCCGTTCGCGCATCCGGTGCGGGCATGGTCGTGAAGGGGGCGATGATCAACCTGCTGAACCCGAAATTGACGCTTTTCTTCGTGTCTTTCCTGCCGCAGTTTCTGCCCGCGGACGACCCCAACCCAAGTGTCACGATGGGCTTGATGGGGCTAGTCCTGGTGGCACAGACCTTCGTGGTCTTCCTCGTCTACGGCATCGCTGCTGCGCGCCTCGCCGGAACGATCTGCTCGCGGCCCCGTATCATGACCGCCCTTCAGGACAGCATTGCCGTCATGTTCGCAGGACTCGGGCTGCGGGTGATCCTCGGCGCACGCTAGAACCGGTGATGCCGGCAAATCTCATTCGGCACGACGACTGCGGCGGATGATCAACCTTTGCGCACCGGCGATCCTTCTTCGATGCGCCCTCATGGCGAACTCTTTCTGAACGTCTACAGGCTTTCCCGCTACAAGCGCTGGCCGCTGGTTTCCAAAGCCGCGCCGTAACGCCGACTAAGATAACCGAAATTGGCATGCATGGGCACGACATCAAGCGATCGAAACATGGGCATGTTCCGCACACGACGCCCCGTAAACCGCTGAAGAGCCAAACAAATCTCTCCCATCCATCATAGGCGCGCAAGACATACGCCAAGGTGCGAAATGATGCGATTTTCTTTCCATTGCTGACGTTTACCTAAGTGCGCGCAGTCATGCCAGAGCATCATTTCAGTCCGTTTCAGGCCCATCCGAGCCTGTTTTCGGTCGAGTTACAACAAATGTTGCGACTGAATCGCCATGTTGTAGCCCAGCCCCACCCTACCCCGTTTCTCTGTAGGTATTACTTTCAAAGGTGGGACTGCTCCAGCATCTCGTCGAAAGTGTCGGTGATCATGGCGGCGAAGGTCGCGGCATCGTCCTTGCGTGCGACAATTGCCGGAATGTCGTTGAGTTCCTGCGGGTAAGGTATCGACAGCAGAGGTCCTGCACGGGTGCGCATCCAGACCGGCTGATCGTCCGGACACCAATTGAACGCATAGGCATAGCCGGCCTCGGCGAGCAGGTCAGGTGTCACCTTGCTTTCAGAAATCCAAGGGCTGAGCCAGCCCTTGGGCGGCTTGCCTTCATGGGCGATCAGGCACTGTGTCGCATCCGAGATCAGCTGGGCGGCGGGCATGGCGGGTCCGGCCACCGATCTTGGCGTCGGCTTCGCGCGCTGGTTCGGCCTTGGCCTTGAGGCAACGGCGCTGCGTGACATTGCCAATGTGGACGGGTTGGTCGGCTGGGCCATCGGTCCGGTGCATTTCCTCGCCAAGGGCGGGCTGGTCCTTGTGTGGCTTGTCGGCTCGGCCACGCTGATCGTGCTACCGTTGGTCCTGCGACGCAGGCCGCGGTGGTGACCGCGGCCTGCTTTCGATAGAGGGCTGCCTTAGACGTATTCCACCGTTGTCATCATACCTGCGGCCATGTGGTACATGTTGTGGCAATGCAGGGGCCATTCACCCGGGTTGTTGGCATCGAATGCGATGGTGACGCTTTCCATTGGCGGCACCAGCACCGTATCGCGCATCGCGCCAGACAGTCTGGCGCGACCGAGGCCGACCACCTGAAAATGATGGCCGTGCAGGTGCATGGGATGTGACATCATCGTCTGGTTGCGCATTGTGATTTCAACCCGCTGACCGACAGTGACCTGGATCGGGTCTCGTTCCTCGAATGACTTGCCGGAAATGCCCCAGGTGTAATTGCTCATGTCGCCCGTCAGATCAATCGCGAGGTCAGCGTCAGCTGGTCTGGCATCCAGACCATTTGACGCAAGCAATTGTCGTTCGAGATCAAGCAGAACGGGCGGTGCAGTTACCTCGGCGATATCGGGGATGCGGTCAATCTGCGCCCCTTTCGACGCCAGAATGATTCCGGTGCGCTCCTTGCCACCTTCGAGTTGGGCAAGGATCGGGTAGGCACCGCCTACGGCAGGGATCGACACGTCTATATCCAGCCGCTGCGCCATGGTGATTTCGAAACGCGAACCGGATATTGGCGAAACGCCCATTCCGTCAACGGCAACAAGTCGCCCAGGCAGTCCTCCAATGTCAATCCAGAAATTGCTCGATGAGCCCGCGTTGATAATCCGCAATCTCACTTGACCGTTTTTTTCGACCCGAACGATTTCGGGGTCGGACAGGTCACGGTCGTTCGCGAGAAAGGCATCGAAACCGATATCGTTCAGGTCCATATCCATGTCCATGCCGCCCATGCTCATTGCCCGCGTGCCGCCATGGTCCATACCGGCCATGCTGCCGTCACCGCCACGCACGAGACCCATATTCATTGCAGCCACACCGGAACCGACTACGGCCAATGCTTCGGACTGAAGCCTTGAAAAAGTCTCCTCCGGAGACGTGAAACTGAAATCGTGAAGGAGGATTGTTACAGATTGACGGTCAGCCGATGCATCCTCTGCCGACTCTACGATCAGAGGTGCCGCCAGAAGCAGCGCCTCTTGCAGGCCGAAATGCGAGTGCATCCAGTTGGTGCCGGGTCTTTCCAGATCGAAAAGGTAATCGTGGGTGCCGCCCGCCGGGATGGGCGGTTGAGACACGCTGCTGCCATCAAAGGCAACCGGCGGCGTCAGGCCGTGCCAGTGGACCACAGTCGGATCGGAAATTGTATTCCTGACGCGTACATCAAAGCGTGCCCCGACAGGCAGAACCAGCCCGGATCCCCCCGCCTCATTCGTGATTCCATAGACGGTTGCGGCCCGCCCGCGCACATCGAGAGTGCGGGTGCCGACGGTCAAAGTATGTTGCGGGGCTGTCTGTGCAACGCCCTGCATTGGAAGCGCCAGCATTCCTCCAAAAGCGGTGGCTCCCTTCAGGACGGATCGGCGGGACAGATGCGGCATTTATTGTTTCCTGTGCAGAGGTTCACGAAAGGAGTCTTATTGGAAATAAGCCTGCATGATCGCGCACGCTAGGCCGATTTGACGCGACTGTCCTTGAACGCCAGCAGCCGCAACGCATTGGCAACGACAACCAGTGTCGATCCTTCGT
>CAZITF010000028.1:0-18670 GCA_964542095.1 uncultured Rhodobacterales bacterium | reverse complement strand
GACTATGTCGGCAAGGGTCTGTCGGGCGGCACCATCGTGGTGCGCCCGCCGATGGCCTCGCCCATCGTGGCGTCGGACAACACGATCATCGGCAATACAGTGCTGTATGGTGCGACCGATGGTTACCTGTTTGCCGCCGGCCGCGCGGGCGAGCGGTTTGCAGTGCGCAATTCGGGCGCCAAGGTGGTGATCGAGGGCTGCGGGTCCAACGGGTGCGAGTACATGACCGGCGGTGTCGCTGTCATTCTGGGCGAGATCGGTGCCAACTTCGGGGCCGGCATGACCGGGGGCATGGCATATCTGTACGACCCGGAGGGCGAGGCCATGGACCTGATGAACATGGAGACGCTGGTGGCCTGCCCGGTCACCGTCCTGCACTGGATGACCCAGCTGGAAGAGTTGCTGGAGCGCCACCTGCGCGAGACCGGCAGTGTCAAGGCCGCCAACATCTTGCAGCACTGGGACAGCGAGCAGCACCATTTCCTGCAGGTCTGTCCCAAGGAAATGCTGGTGCATCTGCCCGCACCGCTGAGCCTTGAAAAAGGGGCCATTCCGGCGGAGTGATCACCCCTTGCCCTGCGAGGCGACCATCTTGGTCGCCTTGTCGCGGCTGCCCACATGGGTGTTTTCGGACAGCACGTCGGCCACGCGGCTGGGCATCGTGCTGAGTTTCTGTGCGATCACGTAGTCTGCGTCGCCGGACCATTTCAGAACCCAGACCAGTGCCGCATCCGACGCGTTCAACACGCGGAACTGCTGTGGCACGGCACCGGGGATACGTTGTGTTGTGGCTTCGATCATCTCCAATCTCCGAAACAAGGTGAAATCCCGCAGGACGGTTTCAGGATACCAGAATCACCCCGGTGCCGTGAGTGATTAACGCTTTGTAATTGAGTAGAATTTTTTCGGCTTTCGGTGAATGTTGCGTTTACGGCTGGCAAGTCGCGCCGCGCGCCATATCTGAGACCGATGCGATATGTCCTTGTTCTGTTGTGTTTTGTGGCCGCCCCGCTGGGTGCGGAACCGCAGCGGGTTCTGGCCATCGGCGACAGCATACTGGCCTGGCACAAGTGGACCGGGCGCGACATCCCGTCGGCCATGGGTGACATTCTGGGGGCCGATGTCGAGAACAACGCGGTGGCGGGCGCCCGGTTTTCAAATGACTCGGCGCTGGGCCGCGCGACGGGATTCGACGTGCGCGCGCAGTTTCGCCGCGGGCCGTGGGACCTTGTGCTGATCAACGGCGGTGCGAATGATTTTCTGGCCGACTGCAATTGCAAGGCCTGCGACCCGGTGCTGGACGGGTTGCTGGCCCCGGACCTGACCGGCGAGGTGGCCACGCTGCTGGCCGAGATCCTGACCAGCGGGGTCGAAGTGGTCTGGATGGGCTATTATGCCAGCGCACGGTCCGGACAATTCACCGGCTGCCGCCCCTATCTGGTCGAATACGACGCGCGGCTGGCGCGGCTGGCGGACCGGACCCCGGGTCTGACCTTTGTCGACAGCGAGGACGCGATCGATCCGGGCAATCGCGCGTTGTTCGCCTTTGACGGCATCCACCCGTCGCCGCGCGGCGCGCGTCTGATCGGGGCCTATCTGGCGCAGTCCCTGACCCGGTAGGGTGATCATACCTGTGATTGAATTTCTGCCGCGCAAAGGGTACGCTGAGCGTCTGTTGGTCAAGCTATTTTCACGTGCGAGGTGTCTGTTGTGGGGGAACAGCGGGATGGGGCGGCTTCAAGGCTCTCACCGGTTCAGACGCAATTCCTGAAGGACTTTCTGGGCTATGATCCCGCCGCGCCCGGTGCCGAGGGCGCGCCTGCGCGGGACGCGCCGCTTTTGCCGATATGGCAGGACGCGCGCGACGCGGTCGGTGATCAGATCAACAGTCTTGAGGGTCTGTTGCGGACCAGTGGTTTGCCGCTGTTCGAGGGCATCGCCGACAAGGGCCTGAACGGCGTCACGTCCGGGCAGTTGACGGCGATGCAGGTCGCCCTGATCGAGCTGGACAAGGCCAGTGGTCCCGCGCGCGCCGCGGCGCTCAAGAAGACCGGCAAGGCGGTGGCGGAGATGCGCGGCTTTCTGACCGGGAATGATGTTCTGCCATTGCTGGACGAAAACCCGATGGGTGTGCCGGTGAATATCCGCAGCACCCTTGCCGGCGCGCTTGACCGGATCGAAAGCGGTCTTGTCACCGTGCGGGAGGTCTAGGCATGGCCGGCAAAGGCAAGAAAAAGCGCATCGTCTGGACCAAGCTTCAGATCGAATGGGGCCAGGAGGTGGCGCGCAAAATCGGGTCGGACCCGACGGTCGATCCGGGCATAGGAGACGGCGATGCGGGCGAAGTGCAGCTGCGCGCCGATCTGATGGAAGAGGTTCTGGGCCCGCATGCAGCGGCCAATGACTTTGGCGGCATTGATCCCGCCCCCCATCCCGACGACCTGACAGACCTTGCGCACGAGCTGGATTCGATGCGCACCGTCATTGCATCCATGTCGTTTCTCGACATGCAGGCCGCCTACAACTATGGCCGTTATCCGCCCACGTTGATGTTCGACTGGAAGGCGGCGCAGGACGAGGTTGTGCGCACCGTCGCCGAGCGGGGCGAAAGGGCGGAAACCCTGCGCCTGCAACTGGCGGCGCTGGCGGTGCCGGATCTGGCGGCGGAGCATGGTCTGGACGGGCTGGAGGACTATGCAGCCACACTCGACGAAGCGGTTCGCGCGCTGGGCGAGACCCCCTTGCCCGCGAGCGCGATCGAGACCGCGACGCAGGCGATCAGCACGCTGACCCCGCAGCGCGAGGTCATGGAGCGGGAGATTGTCCGCCTCGACGATGAATTGGAAAACATCGCGCAGTTGGCGGCGGCCATCACCGAGACCGGTGTTCTCAAGGATCAGCAGACCGAGTTGGACAAGGCGCGCAGGGCGGTCGAGGATGCCTGCGCCGGGACGGCGTCGAGGGAGCAGAACGCCCAGGCGCAAGAGCGTTACGAAGTCCTCGAAGAACTGGCCCGGAAGGTGGCGGCCGAGATCACCGAATATGGCGGTGCGGACGCATTGCGCGGCCTGTTGTCGGATCTGAAAATGGACATCGACGCCTTTGAGACGTTCGAAGCGTCGCTGGGCGGCCGGGCGGCGTTTCAGAAGATGGCCAAGGCGTTCAAACCGAATGACATTCTGGCGCTGGCAGGAACGGTCGGGGCCGACAAGCTGGGGGATTTCCTGAACGGCTTTGGCGGCCCGGCAGAGGCGGTCAAGGTGATTGCCGCGCTCGGCAGTCTTGAGAAGTTCGCGGCGCTGAGCAATCCGGGTGGTCTGTCGGGGGCTGATGCGCACGCGCTGGTGGACACGCTTGGCGGCGGTTTTGTCGGTGAGCTGATGGGCGGGACGAATGACCCGGCGCAGGCCATTGCGATCAAGACCGCGGTTGGCGATGCGGAGGCGTTCAAGACGCTGGCGGCAGAGAGTGGGCTGGGTGCAAACCCCAAGGCCTTTGCGGCCCTGTTCGTGACCGGGTGCGGCAATGATCCGACCGCGTTTGCAACCTTTTGTGCCGGATTTCAGGGTGACACGAATGACGCGGCCCGCGCCGACCTCAAGGGGTTGGTGGATGAGGGCGGCCTTGGCGCTGCGCCGGAAGCGTTTGGCCATCTGGTGGCAGAGGTCGGCACGGCCGATCCGGCGGCGATGAAGGCGCTGGGCACGGCCATGCGTTCGGATGCGGCGCGCGAGGGTCTTGATGCGATGCTGACCAATGGCGGTCTGGCGGGCAGCGCCGAGGTCGATGCAACCTGTCTGGCGGCATTGTTCAAGCACGGGGCGGGCGACAAACCTGCGACCTCGACGGATGATGATGCCACGTTCAGGGCCAAGGGGCTGGCCGATCTGTGTTCGAACCTGAAAAGCGCCGATTGCGACGAGTTCAACAAGATGCTGACCGATGGGGGGCTGGGCAAAGCGCCCGATGCCCTAGGCCACCTGATCGGTGTGGGATGTGGCGGCAAGGGGGCGGACGCGAAAAAGCTGATCGCCTCGTTCGACAGCGACGGCAAGCGCGAGGGGCTGGAGCGTATGCTGACCACTGGCGGTCTTGCCGGGGGCGGGGGTGTGAAAGCGCGCTGTCTGGGCGAGATCCTGAAGAACGGCGCGGGGCCGGAGCCTGTTCCGGCGCCACTGGATGCAACGGCGCGCCGCACCGACGCACTGGCCGGATTGTGTGCGGGCCTGGACGGAACCGCCTGCGGCAACCTCAAATCGACCCTGACAACGGGCGGTCTTGGGGCGGAACCCGGGGTTCTTGGCCACGTGTTGGGTCTGGGGTGCGGTGGCGGCGATCCGGTGAAGCTGGCGGCATTGACCGGCAAGCTGGCCGAGGGCGGCGGGGCCAACAATGCCAAGCTGAAGAAAATGCTGGCGGACGGTGGTTTTGGCACTGCGGATGCGGGTGGTCTCGCGACCGGCACCGACACCAAGTGCCTTGGCGCGTTGCTGGGTACGGGTTGCGAAGGGTCTGTCGATGAGGCGGCGCGGTTGCTGACGGATATGGGCGATGCGGATTTCACCCGGATGAAGGCGCTGATGACCACGGGCGAGTTGGGTCAGCACCCCGAGGTGCTGGGCCGCATGTACAGGGAAGGCTGCTGTGCCGATCCCGATGATGCCGCCAACCACGCCAAGAATCCTGCTGTCCTCAAGGACATGATGAAGGAGTTTGCCGCGCCGACCGGGACGGCTGCGCAGTTCAAGGACCTGCTGACCAATGGCGGATTTACCCAAGGCGGCAAGGAAGGGCGTCTGGGCAGCGTCATGCGCCATGCGGTCAAGAATCCCGCGCCCCCTGGTGGCGATGGTTTGCAGAACCCCAAGGCCCTCAAACAGTTCCATACGGCGTTTGACGGGAACATGGCGAAATTGCCGGTGTTCATGAACGCGCTGGAAACCGCGCCGGCCTGGGTGCTGGACCCGGGTGCGGGCAATCAGCCGGGCAAGGGATTTGGCAACATCACCAAATCGCCCAAGCACCGGGGCGATGCCAGCGACCTGTTTCACGGCTGTATGGAGGATCTGGAGACGCGCGCCGGGCAGGCCCAGCATGGTGGCGCGTCGCGGCCTGATCTGGGTCGGGATGAGCTATTGCAGACGGTCGCCTCGTTCGAGCACAGGGACGTGACACCGCCGCCCTATCAGACGGTCGGAGCGCCGCCGCATGACAAGGATATCAAGATCGACCACGTCGCCGAGCGCCACAGCCGCGCCCACAGCAAACAGCAACTGGCCGATGGTGGTGCCGCCCATGGTTTTACCACCTTCTATCCGCGTGGCGTTGATGAGGCGGCGATCAAGGTCAAGGCCGGAGAGGTCATCGGCAATATTCCGACTGCCAACTCGGCCAATTGGCGCCCGCCTGCGCAGCGCCCGCCAAACCGGAAACGCAACCCGCCAAGGGACAAGTTCGATCTTGAACATCAGGGTGTCGCGCCTTGGGGCGGTCCGGATTTCAATAACAATTACGGCGGGGGTGGCGGTCTGGCGGATGCATCGGGAATGGACCATTTCATCCGTTACCGCGCCGGTGGCGGCGGCAACAATGTGCGCATTCCGCAGTTCTATCCCAGGGGTCCGCACGCTGAATTGTTGGAAGTGAACAATCAGGATATGCAGGCGTTGCAGGATGCGTTGCAATAGACCGAGGAAGATTTGATGTCCGAACCAGAGTTGAGCCTGTCGTTTTTCCTGCCACCCAAACGGCATGTCCCGCTTGGCGATGTGGTGGCGGCCTTTCAGGAAACACCCGAAGCCTTTGAAGCTCCCGAGGAACAGGGCGGCGCGCTGCGGATCAGTTTTGGGGAATTCGAAACGGACGCGGGGGATATCCTCATCTACGGCGTGCCCGCGATCTGTCACGGGGCGCTGATCGACATGGCGGCCGGGGGCGCGTTCGAATATTTCTCGAATTCGGGCGAAGGCAGCGTGACGCTGACCAGGGTTGGCGACGAGATTGAATTGGGCGGGCGGTATCGCGCGCCGATGCGTTTCCCCGCAGGCCCGCTGGCGCGCGCGTTGTTTGCACTGGGCGCGGAGTTCCGACAGGTCGCGGCACGGATCTGGCCGGATGAAACCGAGCTTTTGGACGGTCTGGCAGAGGTCGAAGAGACGGCGCGGAGCGTCGTCGATACGTTTTGAGCGTGCGATTGCAGATCCCCACCTTGATGGAAAACCGATCAGTTCACGCTATCTGCGGGAACGCGACGGCGTGTTGCCGCGTTAAGAGGCCTTAGCCAACCAAAGGTAGACCACGGATGAACGAGACCAATGAAGAAGCCGCAGTGCAGGACGCAGAGGGGCTTCCGCCCAAGCTGATTTTCGAAGTCATCCGGCGTGATGGTCTGGAAGAGTTGGAGCGCCCCAACAGATCCCTGATGTGGTCGGGGGTCGCGGCGGGCATCATGATTTCGCTGTCCGTGCTTGGCGAGGCGGTGTTCCGCACCTACCTGCCGGATGCCGAATGGGCCTATCTGGTTGAAAACCTTGGGTATAGCCTTGGGTTTCTGGTCGTAATCCTGGGCCGCATGCAGCTGTTTACCGAAAACACGATCACGACCGTTCTGCCTGTCATGCACGATCCGAAGCTGGCGATGTTCCAGCGGACGGCAACCCTGTGGACCATCGTTCTGGCGGCCAATGTGGTCGGTGCCTTTGTCGCAGCGTCCACCTTTGCGTTTACTTCGGCCATTCCCGCCGACCTGCTGCCCGCCATCGAAGAGTTGTCGGTGCATGCCACCGGGTTTCCACCGCTCGAGGCCTTCCAGCGCGCCATTCCTGCCGGGATACTGGTGGCGGCCATTGTCTGGATGCTGCCACAGTCGGAAGGATTCGAGTTTTTCCTGATCCTGACCTTTACCTGGATGATCGCTGCCGGTGATTTCACGCATGTGGTGGCCGGATCGGTCGAAATGGCGTTTTTGCTGGTCCAGGGCCTGTTGTCGCCCTTTGACGCCTTGTTCCGCTTTTTCCTGCCGGTGCTGGCAGGCAACGTTCTTGGCGGGACGTTGATCTTTGCGCTGCTTGCCTTTGGGCAGGTCCGGACCGAATTGCCCGACCAATGATGCGGCGGCAGGGAACCTTTCGCGCGATGGCGGGTTTGTCCGGCAGAACAGCGAAATTGTAGGAGAACGCGCGACATGGAATATGCTGGCATCGGTGGATTTATCATTCTGGTCCTGAACGTCTGGGCCATCGTCTCGATTATCGGGTCGGGTGCTCCGACCGGATCGAAGGTCATCTGGACCCTTCTGGTTCTTGTGTTGCCAGTGATCGGTTTCATCATCTGGCTGATCATGGGTCCACGTTCGGGCAAGAGCGTCGCGTGACCTCTTGGACGTGCTGAGCAGATTGCGCCCGGGTATGTTTCGGGCGCTTTTTGATGTGAAAAAGAGAGACCAGCGTGGCAGAAACTGACCAAGACACGTCGCGTGATGCCAGCCGGTCCGAGGCCCGGACTGAATGGGCAGAGGATCGAACCGTTCTTGCCAACGAGCGAACATTTGCTGCGTGGATGCGGACGGGAATGGCGAGTATTGGTGTCGCGCTGGGTTTGCGGGTTGTGTTTTCGACGACGCAGTATCCAATGGTCGCAAAGGGTGTCGCCGAGCTGTTTGTCCTTACGTCTGTTTGGATCTTCTGGTCGGCTGCGCGGCGCTGCAAGGACACACAATCCCGCATGGATGCCCATGACACGAACGCCCAGTCTCATCGCAACATGCTGATCATATCGCTGGCCATGACGGTGGGGGCTGTGGCCACGGGGGTTATCCTGTGGCTGTTGTGACTGCGTTTCCCGGGTTGCGACCCTGTCGCGCCGACGGTGCCACGCAACGGACGTGCGGCAGATTATTTTCACCCGGCGGGAGCGTCGCAAATATGCGCCCGTTGCCGGTCGCAGGAGTGCGGTGATGGACCGAAAACAAGTGCATGTCGCGTGTCTGAGCGCCTTGGCCATCATCGCGGTGTTCGCGGTGCTGAAAGAATCCAAGGACGTCTTTGCCCCGGTGGTATCGGCGCTCATGCTGGGGATCGTCCTGACGCCCCTGTCCGATCTGATGGACGGATGGCGGGTGCCGCCTGCGGTTTCGGCGCTGCTGTCGGTTCTGTTGGCGCTGAGTTCGATCCTGATCCTGCTGGTGCTGATCGAACCCTATGTCACGCAGGCCATAAATCGTGCCCCGATCATCTGGTACGAATTGCGTGGCACTGTCGACGAACTGAAGGCGATGCTGCGCGGACTCGAAAAGATGTCCGAAGATGTCGCCGAGGCGATCGAGCCGTCTTCGGGCAATGGTGCGTCCGGGGCATCCACGGACAACAAGACGACCGAGTCGGTATCGCTGCCTTCGGTCACGGATGCGTTGTTCTACGCGCCGCAGTTTGCGGCACAGTTCATGATCTTTACCGGCACGCTGTACTTTTTCCTGCTGACCCGGAACGCGATATACAGCTGGCTGGAAACGCAGTTCGAGACGTTGGGAGAAGTTCAGTTGCGCCATGCGGCCCAACAGGTGTCCCGATATGTTCTGACGATCAGCGGCATCAACCTTGGTCTTGGTTGCAGTGTGGCGATTGCGATGTTTGCGTTGGGCATGCCGACGCCGGTGTTCTGGGGTGTGCTGGCCTTTGTGCTGAATTACATCGTCTATCTTGGCCCTATCGCGCTGATCGCAACCCTGCTGGTGACCGGCATCGTGGTTTTCGATGGCCCGGCAAGTTTCGTGCCCGCCCTGGTCTATTTCATGATGAACGCGACAGAGGCGCAATTCGTCACTCCGGCCCTGGTCGGGCGCACGTTGTCGGTGAACCCGCTTTTGGTGTTCCTGTCGCTTGTGTTCTGGCTGTGGCTGTGGGGCCCTATCGGGGGCATTATCGCGATCCCGATCCTGATCTGGAGCCTTGCGGTTTTCAAGGGAATGCAGGGTCAGGCCATTTCGTCAGGCACGCCGGGCAGGTTGTAAGCCTGTTCGCGCGCCGGGCTGGTCAGGTAGGGCAGCATGAAGCCGATGCGCTGCGCGGGCGGACGGCTGGCGTTTTCCGTGGCCCGCTGCGACCACGCCGCGCAGGCCGTGTCGGCGTTGAAAAATTCCGGTCCCGCATCCGGGCCCAGCCAATGGGTGAAACAGCGGGTCTTGAGGTGCCTCACCTCGTCCGCTGTTTCGGTCTGCACGCCCACTTCGGTGTCCCATGACAGGCTGCGCCCGTTCAGGTTGGCCGAGGACACAATGGCCGATCTGTCGTCGAAGATCGAAACCTTGGCATGCAGATAGACGATGGGTGCGCCGAAATGTGTCGCCCGGCCATCAGGCGCCACGGCACGTGGCTGGGCGGGTGCGCCGATGAACAGGCGCGAGCCGAAGGCCTTTTGCAGGATTTCAATCGACTTGACTTGCAGGTGTTCGCCAAAGGCGACGTCGGGGCCGGGAGAGTCCTCGAACGCGACCTCTTCCGGGGCGGCTGGCAGGATCAGAATCATGGTGAGGTCGGGATTTTCGCGTGCGCGTCTGGCCAGTTGTCCGGCCAGCGTCTTGTCGCGGAAATACTGGGTTTCCAGATAGATCAATTTGGCGGATTGCGAAATTTGCGTCGCGTGTTCTGCGGCCAGTTCGCTGATGGCGGGCTTGGGCGACAGGAACAGCCACGGGGTCTTTCGGCGTGTCGAAATCGTTCTGAGCAGATGATCCATCGGTTGCGGGCGGGCGCCATGCGTGACCGCCTCGAACGAGCGCAGGTGGGCGGCGGCCTCGCGCGCAACCGCGCCCGTCACCAGGATCTGTGTGTCGTGCCACGTGTCCCTGGCGGCCTGGCGGTGATCCGGCGTGTCGTAGCGGCGTTCATTCAGATCCAGCCCGCCCGCATAAAGGGTCTCTTCATCGAAGACGGCCAGTTTCTGGTGGTGGGTCACCGGCACCAGCACGGGCGGGCGCAAGCGGGGTTTCAGAACGCCACCGCTCCATTTCAGCATCGGCCGCAGGTATGGGATCCGCGTCAGATAGGTCTGTTTTTCCTGGGGCGTGCGTTGGTTCACCTCGGCAAGGTTTTTCCGAATCTCCTTGACCGAGCGGGGCCACAGAACGAGGCGCGGCAGGATGCCGACCCGTGCGGGGTGCATCGACGTGCGTGCTGTCAAAAGCTCGGGATGGTCCGACGCGTCGCCCGCAGCGATCAAACCGCGCAGGCAGGCCCACGCATAGGCGTGCATTGACGGGCGCACCACGGGGTCGAAGTCGGAGAGGATCATTTCGATCCGCACCCCCCGGTCGAGGGTTGCGGCGATCAGGTCGAACCAGGTCTTGCCGATCCTGCGCGCCTCGTCCGAGCGCAGCGTTGTCCACGGATCAAAGACCCGAAAGCCGGCGATGATGTCCCGCTGTGCGCGCATGAATTCGGCTTCGAGGGCCGGGTACGCCTCTTGTGCGGTCAGCAAAACATCAAAGCGACGCGCCGGATGGTGTGCCATCAGTAGTCCCGCGCGTCCTGTTCGAAATCCGCAATCCTGAAGCGAATTGTCGTTGTGTAGCGATCCGGCAAAACCTCGTTCTCCATCTGTCCGCCCAGCTGAATCGTGAAGGCGTTCATCAATTGCGCACCCAGCCCCGTGCTTTCAACCGTGTCCGTCGTCCCGAGCGTATTCGAAATCGTGAGAGTGCAGTCCGCATCGTTCTGTTTCAGAGTGACCCGGACAGCGGGGCGTTTTCCAGCCTTGTTGCCCACGTATTTCATCACGTTGGTCACCGCCTCTGCGGTCAGCAGCGACAGGGGCACGGCCTGGTCGGGAAACAGCAGCACCGGATCGATGTCCGTGTCAACGTCGATGGCCCGATAGGAGGACATCGCCACCTCGACCGAGTTGTCGACGATTTCGGTCACGAGGTTGCCGACATTCACCAGCCCGCCCTGATCTGACTGGTAAAGATCGCGGTGGATCGTGGCGAGGCTGAGGACGCGATCCTGGAGGCGGGACAGGACGGTTTTGGTCTCCTGGTGTTCGGCGGCGCGGATTTGCATGTTCATGATCGAAGAGATCAGTTGCAGGTTGTTCTTGACCCTGTGATGGACCTCTTTGATCAGAACATTCTTTTCGCGCAGGCTGTCTTCGAGGGTTGCTTCCTCGCGCAGCAGGGTATCGGTCATGCGTTCGAAATGGCCGTATAGTTCGCTGATCTCGTTTGGCACCGGGCCCAGGTCGCTGGTGACCTTGGTGTTGCGGTCGGTGGCGAATGCGTTCATCCGCTCGCGCAGTTTGCCGAGGTGCCGCAGCACCAGCATGTGCATCGACAGCATGGCTACGCCCATGCTGGCAATCCACATCAACACCGGGAACAACCAAGGGTGAACCGGGCCGACGACCTGCCGTGCCAGCCCGGCATCCGTTCGCCAGACGCCGAGCACGCTGGCAGGGCTGCCCTGGATCGGCACAACGGTATATCTGCGACGCTCACCGGCCTGGTTGACGCTTTGGAAGGCTGTGTTGCCGGCGGTCAGCAACCGGTCGAGGTTCTCGTCGGACGGCAGTTCGCGAGCGGCCTCGTCCAGCTCTGATCTGGCCGTCAGGACTTTTCCTTCGCTGTTCACGGTCATCAGTTCCTCAAGGCCCAGTTCCCTGAGGGTTTCGGGTGTGGTCGGCAGCCCGGTATGGGGAATCGAGATCGAGACGAAACCCGCGAACTCGCCTGCGACCTCATAGGGTTCTGACACGATGAACACGGACGTGCCGCTGAGAGGTGCCTGGGTGTTGACCTCGATGGACGGGGTCTGTTCGCGGACCCGCTGGTCAAAGCCCGGGTAGGTCGAAAAATCGTAGTCGATGCCGTTGGAGGAACAGGTCATCAGGCCCGAGATCGGAAGAATACCGATAAAGCTGTACCGCGGATCCTTATCCACGAAACGGCCGAAATCCTCGGTGCATCGGGAGGGGTCGGTGATGTATTCTTCGGCCACGGTTGCAAAGACGCGGGCGGCGCCGAATGCACGTTCGATCAGCAGTTCTTCGGCTTTGGCCGCGTCCCCGGTGATCGCGAGCAGGGCGAGTTGGGCATTGCGCTCGGCCTTCTTGGCCACCTGGTTGGTCTGATAGATCGCCACCGCCCCGAGCGGCAACAGGGCGAGGGTCAGAAGGGCGACAATCAGTACCCGCAGGTTGTTGTACCAGCGGTCGTGTGTCACGCAGGCATTCCGGGGTTTCCAACCACCGCCATGGTGGCATTGTCCGTCAGTTCCAGCGCTTCGTCGTCGCCGAGTTGCAGCAATTCGGTCAGCTTTGCGCGTGCGCGGTTCACGCGGCTTTTGATCGTTCCGGTGGCGACGCCGCACATGTCGGCAGCCTCTTCATAGGCAAAGCCGGACGCCCCCACGAGGATCAGGGCCTCGCGCTGTTCGTCGGGCAACTGGTTCAGTGCCTTTTTGAAATCTGCCATTTGCAGTCGGCCATCATGATCGGGCTTGACCGAAAGGTTATCGGAAAAGACGTTGTCGACGTCGGCCACTTCGCGGTTCAGTTTGCGGCGGGACGAGTAGAAATTGTTGCGCAAGATCGTGAACAGCCAGGCGCGCATGTTGGTGCCGGCCTGAAACTTATCCATGTTCGACCACGCCTTGAGCACGGTGTCCTGCATCATGTCATCGGCCGTCGCGCGGTTGCGCGTCAAACTCAGCGCAAAGGCCCGCAAGGCTGGCAAATGGGTGACCAGCTCGTCCCTTGGATCCATGTCACTCATTTCTTTGCCTTCAGCTCTTCGTCCTGCGCACGCAGGACCGACAACAGATCCATGATCTGATCCGGCATCTCATCCGTTTCCAGTTCGGAGAACACCTTTTTCAGGTTCTGGTCGATATATTCGTCTGTTCTGCTTCTGGTCTTGTCCGGTTTTCTTGCCATCTCAATTCCGCGCCTCAAGTTAAAAAATGCACACTGAACGGGAACCAACTCTGTACCGCTGCGTTTGGTTCCCACAATATTGCAAAAAGGGTCAAAAAAATGAGTGACACCACTGCACAGGCAGGTTTTTCCGAACTTGTGGCCGCCGAACTTCCCTACCTTCGTCGATATGCAAGGGCTTTGACAGGGTCTCAGTCGCGGGGCGATCAATATACTGTTGCCACGCTCGAAGCGATCCTGAAGGACAGATCGCCGTTCGACAATGACGATCCGATCAAGGTGAACCTGTTCAAGTGCTTCCATTCCATCTGGGTCACGTCCGGTCAGCCCCTGACCGATCCCGAGGATGCTGTGCGCAGCCGCGCGCATGGATTGCTTGCCAAGCTGACGGCCAATTCGCGCGAGGCGCTTTTGCTGCGCACCATCGAAGAGTTCAGCCCGGCCAACGTGGCCAAGATCATGCAAATCGATGTCGACGAGGTGCGTCATCTGATCGCGACAGCCAACAAGGAACTGGCCGGCAGTGTGTCGGGCCGCGTGATGATCATCGAGGATGAGCCGATCATTGCCGCAGACATTCAGGCCATCGTGTCCAGTCTTGGCCACGAGGTGGTCGGGGTCGCACGTACCCATACCGAGGCGCTGGAGCTTGGCAAGGAGCACAATCCCGACCTGATCCTGGCAGACATCCAGTTGGCCGACAATTCGTCGGGGATCGACGCCGTGAATGATCTGCTGGAACTGATGGACGTGCCCGTGATCTTCATCACGGCGTTTCCCGAACGTTTGCTGACAGGCGACCGGCCCGAGCCCGCGTTCCTGATTTCAAAACCCTTCCAGGAGGCGCAGGTGCTTTCGGCGGTCAGTCAGGCGATGTTTTTTGCATCAACAGCAACGCTGAAATAAAAAAGAACCCGGCGCAGTGGTCCTGCGCCGGGTTCTTGAATTGTTGCTCCGGAACCTTCGGTCAGATCAGCTGCGCAAGGCGCGCAGGATCAGTGTGCCGACGAACAGCACGAGGAAGATGACGAACAGAATCTGTGCGATCCCCGCCGATGCCGAGGCGATTCCGCCAAAACCGAAGACAGCCGCGATCAGCGCGACGACCAGGAATACGAGTGCATAGTGCAACATGATGTTTCTCCTACTGTTTTGCGTTGAGCGACCAGTGTGTCGCGCCATTCGAAGAGACAACGAGACAGGTCTTGCGCGGGTTCCATTTTTTTCCTGAGAAATTTCGGAACTGCTCGGAGATCTGCGTGTTGTGATGGAAGACGCAATTCAGGAGACACACCATGCCAACCAACAAAACCGATGCCGCCGACCTGTCCGAGCAAGTTGAAACGCTGCGCAAGGATCTGGCATCATTGACCCAAACCATCGCCGACCTGGGCAAAGCGAAGGGTAACGAGGCCGTGAATGCCGCCAAGGCAAAGGTGTCTGATGCACGCGATCACGCTGCCGATGCAGCCGAAACCGCGCGTCTGCAAGCGATGGAATTTCAGGACAAGGCGGATTCTTTCATCAAGAACCAGCCCGCCACCGCACTGGGCATCGCCGCTGGCATCGGTTTTCTGATCGGTTTCCTCGGGTCTCGGAGATAACCGATGTTCGGCATCGAAAAGAAGGTGGCGCGCACCGCCAAGCGGGCAGGTCTCCTGTCGGGAGGTCTGCTGCTGTGCTGTGTGGGGGTCGGGTTTCTGACAGTCGCGGGCTGGGTCGCCCTCGTTCCTGTGATTGGTGTTCAGACCACAGCGCTGGTGATCGGTGCCTTTTATGTCGGGATCGGATTGATCATGATCGGTGCCGGAACGCACCGCACGAAACAGGAAGCGGACGAGACCGACGTGCCTTCGCAATCGCGCACGGCGACCGGACCGCCGATTGTCGAGGCCTTCATGTATGGCCTTGAGGCCGGGGCACGTGCAGATCGGGCGCGGCATGCTCCAAGGCATCAAGGATCATCGACATCGTAAACGGCACTTCGAGCAATGTGGCCGGAATCGCATCGCTCGCAGATCTGCCGATACTGACGATCCTGCCGCCTGCTTCGATGACCGAACGCGCAATGTCGGGCGCGAGTTCCGGCATAAGCGCCCCGTTCACAAAGAGCGACGCCGAACTGGTCGGCGTTTCGAACATCTGACCGATTTCGCCGGTCGCCTCAACGGCCGTAACCGTGCCAGCCGGAAAGCTGTGTTCCAGCGTGCCAACCAGATCCATCCGAACAACGGGATCGGGTTCGACGATGACAAAGCTCAAGTCCACGCAAGGTCCTCCAGACCAACCAGTCTCGACATTAGTGGGCATTCGGTCATCTCGCATTAATCTATGACATAGCTGGGAGAAATAAATTGGCCACAAAATGTGAAAATTGCCCGCTCAGGAAGCATGAGGTTTTCGAAGACATGTCGACCGAGGACGTTCGCTTTATGCAGCGTTTCAAGGTCGGTGAACTTGTGGTCGATGCCAACACGCCGATCCTGATGGAAGGGTCCAACAGTCCGCAGCTTTATACCGTGCTGAACGGCATGGGCCTGCGTTACAAGATGATGTCGAATGGCCGACGCCAGGTCGTCAGCCTGATCTTTCCTGGCGATTTCGTAGGCCTGCAGGCCGGTATCATGGGCGAGATGGGACATTCGGTCGAGGCCACGACCAAGATGACGCTCTGTGTCTTTGACCGCTCGGAAATCTGGAAATTCTACAAGGAACGCCCCGAGCGCGCGTTTTCGCTGACATGGCTGGCCGCCGTGGAAGAGCATTTTCTGGGTGAAACGCTGTCCACGCTTGGGCAGCGTACCGCGATCCAGTCGCTTGCCTGGGCCATTGTTCGGGTTTTCATCCGGGGGCGCAGTCTGGGACTTGTTCATAACGGAGCCATGTCCTTTCCCTACAAACAGCAGGACATCGCGGATGCGTTGGGCCTGTCGCTGGTCCACACCAACAAGACGCTTGCGACCCTCAAGAAAAAGCAACTGGCGCATTGGTCGGATGGCACCCTGCGCGTGAGTGATCTGGACGCATTGGCTGAAATTGCGCTGGTGGACGACATATCACCGGCCAAACGCCCTATCCTGTGATGCGCCGCATCTTTGCGGAACATGCCGTGCAATGCGTGCGTGTGGATGAGGCGGCGATCTTTTGACGTGTAAAACGGCGCTTGAGGCCATTCTCGACGGGCTTGCCTTGTCTGGGTTCTTGCAATCATGGAAAAGATGCGGGACAATTTTTCGCGCGCGTCAAAAAACCGGGTCAGATCCGGGATGAAGGCGCTTTCGGGGGAATCGAAGGGATCGTCCTGTGCCGGACCACAAGAAGCGTATCGACACGATGGAAGAACTGGCCGTCGCCATCGGCGTGTCCCGACCGACATTGTCGCGCTATTTTCAGGATCCCGAACGTGTCAGCCGGACATCGCGCGACCGGATTGCGCAGGGGCTTGAGCGCGTCGAATATGTTCCGAACTTTTTCGCGACCCGCTTGAACCGGAAATCGACCGGTATGATCGGGGTCATCATTCCCTACCTGAACGACCTGTTTTTCACCAAGCTGCTTGAAGCCATCGAACGTGCCGCGATGGAGGCCGGGTTTACCGTCATCACGCAATGCTCGCATTCCGATCCGCTGATCGAGGCGCGGGCGGCGGAAACGTTCATGTCGATGAGCGTCGATGGCGCGCTGGTGTCCCCCTTGGGCAATCACAGCGATCTGAAGGCCTATGACCGGCTGCGTTCTCGCCTGCCGTTCATGCTGTTTGACTCGCGCCCCAAGAACATGCCGGACGTCGATTTTGTCGGCACGAACCACGTGCAAAGCACGGGTTTGGCCACGGAATACCTGTGCAGGGTCGGTGCTCCGCCGGTCTTTCTGGCGATGCCGCGGGTGAATTTCAACGCGATGGAACGAGAGCACGCCTATATCGCGAAAATGCACGAGCTGGGCCACGAGCCGCAGATCATCGGCACCGAGATGATCCAGGAAAACGGGTTGTTCGAAGCCCATGGCCAAGCGGTGCTGGATCGCGAATTCGCCGCCGGGCGGTTGCTGGAGGCATCCATCCTATGCGTGAATGATCGCGTTGCCATCGGGGCGCTGCGCGCAGCGGCCTCGCACGGGTTGGAGCCGGGCAGCAAGCGTGTGGGCGGATTGCGGATCATGGGGCATGACGACTATCCCTTGTGCCCTTTTACCGTGCCCAGCCTGACCACTGTGGCCCAGAACGTGGACGAGATCGGGCGCACCGCGGTGTCCCGACTGGTTGGGGCGATACACGCCAAGAAAAGCCCGGAAGAGCAGTTCGTCAGGTTGCTGGACGGTGAGATCAAGGTACGCGAATCCGCCTGAGCGGCGCTGACCGCACGACCTGAACACATGTCAACTCTGAGCGGGGCGGTGCGCTATTCCGCCATCTGGCGGTCGACCTGCTGTTCTTCGTTAATCATCGCCTGCAGCTGGCGGCGGAACCGCAACTGACCGCCATCGATGGGCAGGTCGATATGGGGCGAGGTCTTGTTGGCCATGCCCTTTTGCACTTCGTTCAGCACGGCGCGGTCTTCTTCGAAGGCGTGCTGGACGTCTTCGGACATCATCTGAGACAGGGCGGTGTCGTCGGGGCGGATGTTGCGCAACTGGAACCAGTAATAGCGGGTCTGCCCCTCGGTCACCGGCGTCATGAAGTTGTAGCTGTCCATGATGAAGGTCTGTGCGTGCAGTGGCCCGTCCGGTCCACCCGTGCCTGCGGGCGTGAACACCGCCTTGATCAGGGCATGGCTGGGATAGCGCACCTCGTAATGTTGCAGGCGGTCGCAATTGCCATCGAACTGGACTACCTTCTTGTAGAAGGGGGCGGGTGCGTGATCCATCATCCAGCGGTGTACGATTACGCCCGCGTCGGTCTTGGTCACGCGCAGGGGCGTGTCCTTGGTCGCGTCGGTGGCAAAGCTGCTTTGGTGGACCCAGGCGACATGGGTCGGATCCAGCAGGTTATCGCACATGAGCAGGTAGTTGCAGTCCAGCTCCATCGCGGCACCGCGGTTGATGCCCCAGGCGGGGTTGTCGTAATTCTCGATCTCGAAGATGTCGTGCGGGTCGGCCAGCGCCGGGTTGCCCATCCAGATCCAGACCAGCCCGTATTTCTCGTGCAGCGGATAGGCATGGACCCGCGCGTCGGACGGGATGCGCCCGGTGCCCGGCGCCCAGACACATTGGCCCGCGCAATCAAAGGTCAGCCCGTGATAGCCGCATTCGACGGTGTCGCCCTTGATCCGCCCCCTTGACAGCGGCAGCTTGCGGTGCGGGCAGGCGTCTTCGAGCCCGACCAGTTCACCGCTTTCCAGCCGAAAGATGCAGATATTTTCGCTCAGCACGGTGATCTGTTGCAGGTCGCGTGTGACCTCGTGGTCCCAGGCGGCGACGTACCAGGCGTTTTTCAGAAACATGACTTACCTCGACAGAATACCGGGCAGGTTTAACCCCTGTTCGCGGGCACAATCCAGTGCCGTTTCGTAACCCGCATCGGCGTGGCGCATCACCCCTGTGGCCGGATCGTTCCAAAGGACGTTGGCGATGCGCCGGTCCGCATCCTGCGACCCGTCACAGCAGATCACCATGCCCGAGTGTTGGGAGAAGCCCATGCCAACCCCGCCGCCGTGGCGCAGCGACACCCAGGTGGCCCCGGATGCCACGGTCAGCATCGCGTTGAGCAGCGGCCCGTCGCTGCCCGCGTCCCAGCCATCCTTCATCG
>CAZITF010000027.1:0-19590 GCA_964542095.1 uncultured Rhodobacterales bacterium | reverse complement strand
TCTTGGTTTCCAGAACTTCGTTGCTGTCGAACACGTCATAGATCAGGTCGATGCCTGTTTCTTCCTCGAACTTGGTCAGCAACTCTTCGTCGATGTAGTCGGACCAGTTGTAAACGCGCACTTCTTCGGCCAGCGCCGCACCCGCGAAGGCAACGACAGCTGTCGTACCGAGTATTAGTTTCTTCATGATGAACTCCCGTAAGTTGCCCGTTTGCCGGGTCGGACTGCATGAAATCAACTTTTCCGAGGCACGTCCAGCGGGATCGCACATGCCGCATTGACGGCGCGCCGGATGCCCATATTCTCGGCGCGGTCTTACTTCAGAGGTTTTCATGCCCGCCATCACCAACCACCTGCCCACCGCCGAACTTCAGGCGCTGGATGCAGCCCATCACATGCACCCGTTCACCACCAATGCGGATCTGGCGGCCAAGGGTGCGCGCATCATCACCCGCGCCAAGGGCGTCTACCTGCACGACAGCAAGGGCAACAAAATCCTGGACGGAATGGCGGGACTCTGGTGCGTCAACATCGGATATGGACGCGAGGAAATGGCCGAGGTCGCCGCCCGCCAGATGCGCGAATTGCCGTTTTACAACACGTTTTTCATGACATCCCACGTGCCCGCCATCGCCCTTTCGACCAAGATCGCGGAACTGGCTCCCGGTGATCTCAATCACGTGTTCTTTGCCGGGTCCGGGTCCGAGGCGAACGATACCAACATCCGCATGGTCCGCACGTATTGGGCGATGAAGGGCAAGCCCACCAAGACGATCATCATCAGCCGCAAGAATGCCTACCACGGATCGTCCGTCGGCTCCGGCTCGTTGGGTGGCATGACCCCCATGCACGAACAGGGTGGCCTGCCGATTCCCGACATCCACCACATCAACCAGCCCAACTGGTGGGCCGAAGGTGCGGGCATGGATCGCGACGCCTTTGGTCTGGAACGGGCGCAGGAACTGGAACAGGCGATTCTCGACCATGGCGAAGACCGAATCGCCGCTTTCATCGCTGAGCCCATTCAAGGTGCGGGCGGCGTGATCATCCCGCCCGACACCTACTGGCCCGAAATCCAGCGCATCTGTGACAAATACGAGATCCTGTTGATCGCAGACGAGGTCATCTGCGGATTTGGTCGCACCGGCAACTGGTTCGGCAGTCAGACGCTGGGCATCAGACCGCACATCATGACCATCGCCAAGGGTCTGAGCTCTGGCTACCAGCCCATCGGTGGCTCGGTCGTTTGCGACGAGGTTGCCGAGGTTATCGGGTCGGGCGAGTTCAACCACGGATATACCTATTCCGGCCACCCGGTTGCCAGCGCAGTGGCTCTGGAAAACATCCGCATTCTGCAAGAGGAAAATGTGCTGGATCACGTCAACACGGTCGCCGCACCCGCCCTGCACGAGATGTGGCACGGTTTGTCCGATCATCCGCTTGTGGGCGAGGCGACCATCATCGGCATGATGGGCTCGCTCGCCCTGACCCCGCACAAGGAAAGCCGCGCCAAATTTGCGATGGAGGCCGGAACAGCAGGCTATATTTGCCGCGAACGTTGCTTTGCCAACAATCTGGTGATGCGACACGTTTATGACCGCATGGTGATTTCACCACCGCTGGTCATCACACCAGAAGAGATTGGCGAATTCGGTCGCCGTGCGCGCAAGGCGCTGGACGAATGCTATGCCCAGCTCAAGGATCAGGACATGCTGAAACCCGCCGCGTAAGGCCGCCTGTTTCACGCCTTGACGATCATTCTGCGCGGGCGGTTGCAAAAACACTCTGCGGGCCCGTTTTCCGTGATCCGGATGCTTTCGGTGATCGCAAGGCCCCAACCATCCATCCACAGACCGGGCATGAAGTGGAACGTCATGTTGGGTTGCAAGACGGTGTCGTCTTCGGCGCGGAATGACATGGTCCGCTCGCCCCAATCGGGCGGATAGCTGAGGCCAATGGGATAGCCGCACCGAGCCGTGCGTTCGATCCCGACCTTGCTCAAGGCGCGGTTCAAGGCCGCTGCCACATCGCGGGTCTGGTTGCCTGCGCGTGCCGCGTCCAAACCGGCTTCCAAGCCTTCGATCAGAGCGGCCTCGGCCCGCCTCATCTCGTCTGGCGGTTCGCCCAGATAGACCGAGCGGCACAAGGGCACATGATATCGCCGGTAACAGCCCGCGATCTCGATGGTTGTCGCCTCGCCGCGTTCAAAGGGGCGGCCATCCCATGTCAGGTGCGGCGCGGCGGCATCCGCTCCCGAGGGGACAAGAGGAACAATGGCCGGGTAATCCCCCCACGCCCCGTCGACCCCGCGGATAGCATCCCGAAAGGCTTCGGCCACCACCTCGTTCTTGGGCACACCCGGTACGATCCGGGCGGCCATACCATCGACAACAGCCTCGGATATCCGGGCCGCCTTGCGCATCAACTCGATCTCGGCCCCGGATTTGACGGCGCGACACCAGTTCACAAGACCCGTTGCATCCACCAGGTCGAGCCCGGCCTGTGCCAGCACCGCATGCGCTTTGGCCGAATAGTAATAGTTATCCATCTCGACACCAATGCGCCCGACCAAATGGCGGACCATATCCTCCATCGGATGGCGATCCGGCGTCTGGATATAGCGTTCATCATACCCGACCGCACGGTTTGGTGGCATCCACGCGGTACGCAACGCACCCGCCACATCCTGCATCCGACCCCACCACAACGGATCCGAATCATGTGTCACCACCACCCCCTGATGGACGTAAAACGACCAGCCGTCATATCCGGTCAGCCAGCACATGTTCGACGGATCGGTGATCAGCAAACTGGTCAGCCTCGCCTTGGTCATGGCGGCCCGCACACGGGCCAGACGCTCGTGATACTCCGGCAATTCAAATGCCGCGTCCCTGATTCCCATGAGACCCTCCACCTTGTTGACGGTACAATTGCCTAAAATGACCCGCTATTGCAGTTAAATCGCCCAGAATCCCGTCAAAAATCTCATTTTACCACCTTCACGGTTGCAAGACGGCTGAGGTCCAGTTTTACATGTGGCAAAAGGCGGACAACGCCAAAACATAACGGGGAGCCAGCTTTGGCCGATACTGCGACCGACCAGGCGTTTGTCGAATTCGAACGTGTGCAGAAGAGCTATGACGGCGAGAACCTCGTCGTCAAAGACCTGAACCTATCCATGCCCAAAGGCGAGTTCCTGACGATGCTCGGGCCATCGGGATCGGGCAAGACGACCTGCCTGATGATGCTGGCCGGGTTCGAGACCGCGACCCACGGCGACATCCGCCTTGGCGGTATGTCAATCAACAACATCCCGCCACACAAGCGCGGGATCGGCATGGTGTTTCAGAACTATGCCCTTTTTCCACATATGACAGTGGCTGAAAACCTGTCCTTTCCTCTGGAAGTCCGCAAGATCGGCAAGTCCGTGCGCGAGGAAAAAGTGATGCGCGCGCTGGGTATGGTGCAGATGCAGGACTTTGCCGGGCGCCGCCCTGCACAATTGTCCGGAGGGCAGCAGCAGCGGATCGCCTTGTCGCGTGCGCTGGTGTTCGAACCCGAACTAGTCCTGATGGACGAACCGTTGGGCGCGCTCGACAAGCAGTTGCGTGAAACGCTGCAATTCGAAATCACTCGTCTGGCCCATGATCTGGGAATCACAACGGTCTACGTCACGCACGACCAGACCGAAGCACTGACCATGTCGGACCGAGTCGCCGTGTTTGACGATGGGCGCATCCAGCAGCTCGCTCCGCCTGATACGCTCTATGAAGAACCGCAAAACAGTTTCGTGGCGCAGTTCATTGGCGAAAACAACACGCTGATGGGCGTCATCGAAGAAATCAAGGGCGACACCTGCATCGTCCGCCTCGATGATGGCAGCCTGATCGACGCAAAGCCAATCAACGTCACAGAAGTCGGCCAGCGCACCCGCGTGTCGATCCGCCCTGAACGGGTCGAGATCGACAAGGGTCGCCTGAACCCCGATGCGCACACGCTCAGGGCCGAAGTGATGGAATTCATCTACATGGGTGACATCTTTCGCACACGGCTGCGCGTGGCAGGCAGCGATGATTTCGTCATCAAGACACGCAATGCACCAGACCAGATCCGCCTGTCTCCTGGCACGCAGATCGACATCGGTTGGATGCCACAGGATTGCCGGGCGCTCGACGCCTGAGCACGACAAGAAGACCGTGGGCGCTGCCCGACGCTCGGTCTTCCACACTCAACTACGGGCTTAAAAAGTGGGAGTAATACAATGAGACTCGCAAAAACCCTTTTGGCTGCGGCGGCTCTGACCGTTGCCTCGGGAACTGCATTCGCGGACGGCCACATGGCCAATGAAATGACACTCGTAAGCTGGGGCGGTGCATACCAGGCCAGCCAGCAAAACGCTTACGTTGTGCCTTACCTCGAAAATAACCCCGGTGTGACTGCGGTTTGGGACGAAAGCTCGGCCGAGGCCGTGGCCAAGCTGCGCGCCATGAACGAGGCGGGCAATGTGACCTGGGACGTGGTTGACGTTGTTGCGTCCGACGCCATTCGTCTGTGTGACGAAGGCCTCGCGCTGGAAATCGACGCGGACGAACAGCTTGCCGCCGCACCCGATGGCACATCCGCTTCGGACGACTTCGGCGACCTGCTGGTCAGCGACTGCTTTATCCCGCAAATCGTTTATTCGACCACCTTCGGCTATCGTACCGACCTTGTGGGTGACACGCCCCCCGCAGATATCTGCGCCGTGTTCGATACAGACGCCTATCCCGGCAAACGTTCGCTGGAAAAACGCCCGATCAACAACATGGAATGGGCGCTGCTGTGTGACGGCGTTGCCAAGGAAGACGTCTATGACGTTCTGGGCACATCCGAAGGTCAGGATCAGGCTCTGGCCAAACTCGGCACCATCAAGGACGACGTGATCTGGTGGTCTGCCGGTGCGGACACGCCCCAACTGCTCGCCGACGGCGAAGTCGTCATGGGCTCGACCTATAACGGTCGTCTGTTCTCAGCCATCGAAGAGCAGGGCCAGCCCATCGCCATGCTTTGGGACGCCCAGGTATTTGACCTTGATGGCTGGATCATCCCAACAGGCCTCAGCCCCGAACGTGAAGCGCGCGCGCTGGACTTCGTGAAATTCGCGACTGACACACAGCGTCTTGCGGATCAGGCAAAGTACATCAGCTATGGCCCTGCACGTGCGTCTTCGGCGCCACTGGTCGGCAAGCACGCGGAACTGGGCATCGACATGGCACCACACATGCCAACCGATCCCGAGAACGCCAAGAACACGTTCCTCTACAACTACGAGTTCTGGGCTGACTACCGCGACGACATCGACGCCAAATTCCAGGCGTGGCTGGCGCAATAAGCCCGTAGGGCGGGCTTTATCCCGCCTTGCCTCAACACATACCGACAAGGCGGCAGGATCGTCGCCTTGTCACCCCAACGACCCGGAGATTTCGATGCCCAAAGGTTACATCATCGGCCACATCACAGTGAACGATCCCGAGGCGTACAAAGAGTACATCGAAAAGGATACGCCGATTCTGCTGGCCATGGGTGCCGTACCCATCGTGCGCGGCGGTCAGGCCAAGGTGATGGAGGGCGAAACCCAGAACCGGCACGTCGTTTTTGAATTTCCGTCTTACGAGGCTGCACTTGCAGCCTTCAATGACCCCGAATATCAGGAAGTGGCCAAGATACGGCACCGTTCCGCCACCAGCACGATTATAGTGGTCGAGGGAGTCTGAGCCATGGCCGAAGCGATGCTGGCAGCCGATGGCACGCCCCTCAAACGTAGCCTCGCCCGCGCCCTGCGCCGTCAGAAACTGCGCGCACTCGGTCTGATCGCGCCGCTGCTTTTGTTCGTGCTGGTTACCTTCATCGTTCCGATTGCGTCGATGCTGTTCCGCTCCGTCGAAAACGAAATTGTCAGCAACACCCTGCCCTATACGGTGGAACAGCTTGCAAGCTGGGATTCCGACAAAAACGCGTTGCCGTCCGAAGCGACCTTTCAGGCGATGTTCTTTGACATGTTCGTCGCTGCCGAGGCCAAACGGCACACGCGGCTGGGCACCCGCCTGAACTATGAAACCACGGGTCTGTCATCGCTGTTTCGCCAATCCGGACGAAAGCTCGATGATATTGCCGACATTTCTTACAAACCACTTCAGGACTTCGACAAGGCCTGGGACGATGGCGAAACCTGGTATGCGCTGATGAATGCGCGCAACAGCGCAGACACCGCCCTGATGGCGGCACAACGGGGCCGTATCGCCAAACTGACCGACAATAACACCAAAGGCGATGTCAACTTCGCCCCCGACGCAGAAATTGCCGCGCTTTTGCCATTGGCCGCGCGGGAATACACGGCATGGGCGATCTTTGTGGCAACGCAGGATGGCCGCGATCCGGCAAAACGTGACCCTTGGGAGGCCCTTGCACCCGCCCTGTTGATCGATCTGCAATCAGCGGATCTGAGCGGTTATGACGGACCCGAGGCTGAATTACTGCGCAAGACGCAACAGGCCAACCTGCCCGTTCCGAAATTTGCCGCCGCATTTGCGGAAGTCGACGGTGACTGGGGTACTGCGGTGCCTTGGAAAACGATACAAACCCACTCGGGTAAATATACCAGCGGTTATTTTCTGAATGCTGTCGACGCCCAAAAAACGGCCGATGGCATGGCATGGCAACCCGAAAACAAGCAGATCCTGATCACCCTGTTCGGGCGCACGATCTGGATGTCGGTCCTCATTACTGTCTCGTGCATCCTGCTTGGCTACCCCATTGCCTGGCTTCTGGCCAACCTGCCGATGCGGCAGGCCAACCTACTGCTGATCCTCGTGTTGCTGCCCTTCTGGACGTCACTTCTGGTGCGCACGTCGGCCTGGAAAGTGATGTTGCAGCAACAAGGGGTGATCAACGACGTCCTCGTCTGGATCGGTCTCGTGGCCGACGACAACCGCCTGATCATCATCAACAACCAGTTCGGGACAATCGTGTCGATGACGCACATCCTGCTGCCGTTCATGATCCTGCCCATGTATTCGGTAATGCAGACGATTCAGCCGTCCTATTTGCGCGCGGCGAAGTCGTTGGGGGCAACCAACTGGACGGCATTCTGGAGGGTCTATTTCCCTCAGTCCATTCCGGGCATCGGCGCGGGTTCCATCCTCGTCTTTATCTTGGCCATTGGTTACTACATCACGCCGGAAATCGTGGGCGGGACCAAGGGCGTGTTCATCTCGAACCGCATTGCCTACAACATCTCGTCATCGCTCAACTGGGGGCTTGCCGCGGCTTTGGGAACCATCCTTCTGGTGGCGGTTCTGATACTTTACTGGGCCTATGACAAGATCGTGGGCATCGACAACGTGAAGCTGGGGTAAAGAACATGGGCCTTCCACCATATGCCACTCTGGGTCAACGGATCTGGTATTACAGCTTTCGGGTCATCTGCGGCCTGATCTTCTTTTTCCTGATTGCGCCCATCGTCGTCATCATGCCGTTGTCGTTCAACGCGCAGGATTTCTTCACCTTCACACCCGAAATGCTGCGCCTTGACCCGGCAGGCTATTCGCTCAAGCACTACATAGACTTCTTCACCAACCCGCAATGGCAGCTGGCGATGAAGAATTCGCTGATCATCGCACCCATAGCGACGGTCATTTCGGTCAGCCTCGGCACGCTGGCCGCCATCGGACTGTCGCAATCCCACGTGCCGTTCAAGGGCACGATCATGGCCATCCTGATCTCGCCGATGATCGTGCCACTGATCATCTCGGCCACAGGCATGTTCTTTTTCTACTCGTCCCTGGGCAATTGGATGGAAAACACCCTTGGCCTCGACAAGGGGTTCGTGGGCTACATCAAGGTCATCCTCGCCCACGCCGTCCTCGGTATCCCCTTCGTCATCATCACGGTGACAGCCACACTTGTCGGCTTTGATCGCTCCCTCACCCGGGCCGCAGCCAACATGGGCGCCGGGCCGGTCACCACCTTCTTCCGTGTGCAGATGCCGCTGATCTTGCCGGGCGTGATCTCTGGCGGACTCTTCGCCTTCATTACGTCATTCGACGAGGTGGTCGTGGTCCTGTTCGTCGGCTCCGCCAGCCAGAAAACGCTGCCCTGGCAAATGTTCATCGGCTTGCGCGAACAGATCAGCCCGACCATTCTCGCAGTGGCCACGATCCTTGTGGTGATCTCGATCTGCCTGCTGACTTCGGTTGAGTTGCTGCGGCGGCGCTCGGAACGACTGCGCGGCATGTCACCGGGCTAGCCATTCTTCTGGCTTGCAACACCAACACCGAGGGGGAGGCCGGATGGCCGGGGGCAAAGCCCCCTAGAACATGTCGTGGCGCAGCCCCCTTCGGATCACCGCAACGTCTTTAGCAATCCCAGCGACGCATATCCGTCCGGCGTCAGCCCGCGTGCGCGCTGAAATCCACGGACTGCCTCCAATGTCTTTGGACCGATCTTGCCATCCACACCTTGCGTGTCGAACCCCGCCGCGGTCAGCCGTGTCTGCATCTCCTTGCGCTCGTCAAAGGTCAGCGCACGGTCACCGCGCGGCCAGCTTGCCGCAAACTTGGGTCCGCCCCCGATCCGATCACTCAGGTGGCCCACACCGATCACATATGCATCCGCTGCATTGTACCTTTCGATCACAGCAAAGTTCTTGAATATCATGAACGCCACGCCCTGACTGCCCGCAGGCAACAGGATCGACGCAGCACCATGGTTTGGAACGGGCTTTCCATCTACACCCCTGACGCCAAGGCGCGCCCATTCAGCGGGGGTGCGCGTCACCTTGCGATTGGCCGAGGCATAGTCGAAATTGCGGGGCAAGGTCACTTCTACGCCCCAGGGCTGTCCCTTGACCCAACCGAATTTCGCGAGATAGGCGGCCGTAGACGCCAGGGCATCCGTCGGGTCATCCGACCAGATGTCGCGCTTGCCGTCGCCGGTGAAATCCACCGCGTACTCCAGATAGGACGTCGGGATGAATTGCGTATGGCCCATCGCACCCGCCCAGGATCCGGTCATGTTGCGCGGCGCGGTATCCCCGCTTTGCAGGATCTTGAGCGCGGCGATCAGTTGCTGCTCAAAGAACGCACCGCGCCGACCGTCATAGGCGAGGGTGGCCAGACTCTGGATCACATCGCCTTTGCCACGGAACGTGCCATAATTGCTCTCCAGCCCCCAGACCGCCACGACAACCTCCTTGTCGACACCATACCGGGTCTCGATCGCGTCCAGTGTTTGGTGGTGTTCTGCAAGGGCGGCGCGCCCTTTCTCGACCCTCGTGTCAGAGGCGGCGCTATCGAGATAGTCCCAGATCGTCTTGGAGAACTCGGACTGGTTGCGGTCGCGTTTGATCACGTCAGGATCGTATCTGACGCCGCGAAACGCGATCTCGTAGGTGGTCGTGCTGATACCCTGAGCGGCCGCACGGACACGCAACCCGCCCAACCACTGCTGAAAGCCGGCATCCTTGGCGGATGCCTCAACAGGGGCTGGTGTCGGGTTCGCCGCCAGCCCCGGGCGCAATTTGGGACGCGCCACCGACGTACCGGTCACCGCCAGCATCGAAGGCGTATCTGCCCGTGAAACGACATCGCTGGCCGGACGAATCGCCGGTCTCAGCGACCCCGCGATTGTCTGACCCATCGCCATCTGACCAAAGAACAGGGCGCCGCCAACGGCCCCAATAGTGACTGCCCACCGCATTTTTTGCCTCATGCTCGCTTGTTTTGCGTTGACCGCAGCCTACCGAAAACGGCGCGATCAAGAAAGGCCTTGATCACAGGAGGCGGAAACCTTGGCCCTTTTCGCATCTTCTGAGCGTAAACGTGCCAAGTGATCGCGCAAGAGAGACACCCGATGGGGCCGGAAACTGTTGTCCGTCACCTGTAGATCGTCCATGCGATCCAGGCGGAAGACCCGGAAATCCTGTCGCAGATGGCACCATGCCATCAGCATGTTCGTGTCGTCGAAATAGACGATGCCAAGCGGCTTGACCGCGCGCGTTGTCGGCACGCCGTTCGCGTCGCGATAGGCAAAACGCACGCTGACCTCGTCCCATGCAGCCTGCCGCAGTGCCGCAACATCAATGCGGATCGGATCGCGCTTGCGAAATCGGCGCGCGTCCAGAACGGCATGTTGCAATCGGTGGGCCTGTTTCGGGGGAACGCGCGCCTGAATCTTGGCCAGCGCAGAGGTTGCGGCCCGTGCGAGGGCGGGATCGGCAATGGCCGCTACATCGCGTAGCCCCAGAACCAGCGCTTCCAACTCGTCATCCTCGAACCCGAGCGGCGGCAGCGTCGCATCCTCGATCAAGGTAAAGCCAAACCCGGCTTCCCCATCGATCACGGCACCAAGGCCGCGCAATTCATCAATGTCTCGATAGATGGTGCGCAGGGACACATCCATCTCATAAGCCAGCGACTGCGCGGTGATCGGCGGTGCCATGCGGCGCAGGGTTTGCATCAGTTGAAAAAGGCGATGGGTGCGTGTCATGCCATCACCCTATCACACGTCCTGCCAGTTATTGTCAGCATCGCGACATAGTTTCAAAGCCACGCGCACATTCGTGAGGATACCATGCTGACCCTGATCACCTACCCCCCGGCCTTTCAGCAACTCAGCGCCAGTCCCTTTTGCGTCAAGGCGATGTACCTGCTGAACTTTTCGGGCATGGAATGGCAACGCGAGGACACGTCCGACCCCAGAAACTGGCCCAAGGGCAAGTTGCCCGCTTTGTGGGTCAAGGACGAGATCATCGGCGACAGCGACAATATCCGTGATTGGCTGGAACAGAACGGGGCTGAGTTCGACACCGGCCTGAACGATCTGGATCGGGCAACATCCCGCGCCTTCATTCGTATGGCCGAAGAGCATCTGTATTTTCACATCCTTATGGACCGATGGGGCGACGATGCAGTTTGGCCTTTTGTAAGAGACACATATTTCGCCGCCATGCCCACCATCATGCGCAGGATCGTTACACGCCCCATACGCCGTTCGGTCCTGAAGGGGATGCACAGTCAGGGCCTTGGGCGGCTCACGGCCAAAGAACGACTGAACCGGGTCGAGCCTGATCTGCAAGCCATCACGGATCGCCTTTGGCAAGGCCCGTTCCTGTTCGGAGCAAAGCCCACGGCGGCAGATGCCAGCGTCGCCCCCATGTTGGGCGCAATGGCGGCCACTCCAGGCGGAACAGCGCTGTCCTCGCGCCTGCGAAACGACGAAATTCTCAGCAGTTATGTGCAGCGTGTCACCAAGGCGCTGAGTTAGCGTTTGCGACTGACCTTGCGCTTCACCTTGTCGCCCCGTTTTCTGGATTTGACAGCCTTGCGCCTTGGGCTGCGACCTGCCGGGTTGGATCGGCCCTTGGGCAGCGATTGACCATCCAGCGCCAACAATTCCAGCGCGATACCGCCCGTCACCGGCACCGCTTCGGCCAGTCTGACCGTTGCGCGCTGCCCGACACTGATCGTCAGACCGGTGTCTGATCCCATCAGCGTGCCCGCCTCGCGATCAAAATGGAAATACTCGGCCCCGATGGACCGCATCGGCACCAGCCCGTCCGCTCCGCTGTCGTCGAGTTTGACGAAAATGCCGAACTTGGCGATTCCCGCCACGCGCCCTTCCATTTCATCCCCGACCCGCTCGCTGAGGTAGGCGGCCAGATACCGGTCGGTGGTATCGCGTTCGGCGGCCATAGACCGGCGTTCAGTATCCGAGATATGGGTGCCGGTCTTTTCCAGACCTTCGATGTCTTCGGGGCGCAATCCGTCGTCGCCCCAACCATGCGCCAAGATCAGAGCGCGATGTACGATCAGGTCGGCATAGCGCCGGATGGGCGATGTAAAATGGGCATAGTTCTTGAGCGCCAGCCCGAAATGCCCGAAATTGACCGGCCCGTAGTAGGCCTGCGTCATGGATCGCAGAGTCGAAAGGTTGATCAACTCTGCATCTTCCGTGTCGCGTGCCTGATTGAGCAAACGATTGAGATGCGAAGTCTTCAGCACCTGCCCCTTTGCAAGGGTCAGACCCGCCGCCTGCGCCGTTTCGCGCAGCGCCTCGAGTTTTTCTGGTGCGGGCTCCTCGTGATTGCGGAATAGAAGAGGAGACTTCTTGGCGTTCAGCGTTTCGGCAGCGGCGACATTGGCCAGCACCATGAATTCTTCGATCAGGCGGTGCGCATCCAGTCGATCCTTGAAACTGACCGACGACACGGTGCCGTCCTCTTCAAGCACGATCTGGCGTTCGGGCAGGTCCAGCTCAAGCGGTTGACGGCGGTTGCGCGCCTTGATCAGCGCAGCATAGGCCGCATAGAGCGGTTGTAAAACAGGCTCTAACAAGGACTTTGTCCGCTCGTTCGGTGTGCCATCTATGGCCGCCTGAACTTCTTCATAATTCAGCGATGCGATCGAGCGCATCAGGCCACGGTGGAAGTCGTGGCCGATCTTTTCCCCATGCGCGTCGATCCGCATCCGAACTGCAATACAGGCGCGCGGCACCGCTTCGTGCAGCGAACAAAGATCGCCCGACAGACGGTCGGGCAGCATCGGAACGACACGATCGGGGAAATAGGTCGAATTGCCTCGCTTTCGCGCCTCGCGATCCAGGGCAGAACCGGGAGTGACATAGGCGGCCACATCCGCAATCGCGACCCAGATGACATGGCCACCTTCGTTCTTGGGATCATCGTCGGCATGGGCATAGCAGGCGTCGTCACGATCCCGCGCATCCCAGGGATCGATGGTGATCAGGGGCAGGTCACGCAAATCCTTGCGCCCCTTCAGTCCTTTGGGCTTTTGCGCGTCCGCCTCGGCCAACGCCGCGTCAGGAAATGCGTCAGGTATGCCATGTTCATGGATGGCGATCAGCGACACCGCCTTGGGTGCGCCCGGATCGCCAAGCCGCTCCACGACACGCGCGCGTTGCAAGCCGATGCGCGATTTCGGGCCGGCCTGTTCGGCCTCGACCAACTCGCCGTCCCTGGCCCCGCCGGTGGCGTCGGCGGCAACCGACCATTCGTTGCTGTTGCCTTTGTTGACGGGTACGATCCGCCCCCCTTCGGAACCCTTGCGGAATACGCCCAGCACGCGAGCCGGGTTTGTGCCGATTCGCCTAATCAGGCGGGCTTCGTAGTGGTGATCCCCGGCTTGAACCAGCGTCAGCCGGGCCAATATCCGGTCGCCTGCACCCAGCGCAGGGTCAGCGGCGCGAGGGATAACCAGCACCCTGGGTTCGACGCCAGTGCCATGCCATTCCATGGGCCGCGCAAACAGGTCGCCGTCATCGTCCGGACCGGACACAAGCAGCACACTCACCGGCGGCAGGCGATCCGGGTCCTGATAGGTCTTCTTGCGCTTTTCGACATGCCCCTCTTCGGCCAGTTCCTTGAGCAGGTGTTTGAGGTCGATCCGCGCAGCACCTTTGATCCCAAAGGCTTTGGCGATATCACGTTTCGCGGTGAGGGTCGGGTTGGCTGCAATCCAGTCGAGGATTTCCGCCTTGGTGGGAATACGGCTCATGACGCATCAGGTAGCACGCGCGCCATATGGCGTCATGGCAAATCGTCAGCCGTATCCACATCTGCAAGGGTGCTGATCAATGCAATGCGCTTGCCAGCAAGGGCCGAGCGGCTGTCTGCCAGTGTGTGGGACGTCGACCATCGGACTTCGTCCAGTGCTTTTGGTCGCAAAACAGACCCTAACCTGGCCCCAATCAGCCAATAGCCGCCATCGGGCGCCGGCCCGAACACCACGTCATTGCTGCCCAGCGCCGCGAAGCCTTCGGCGATATGTGCGCGGGTTATGCCGGGAATATCCGCTCCGACCACACAGACCGATCCCCCGGCACGTCGCATCATGCGCACCATTCGATCCCCCAGATCACCACGCCCCTGTGGCCAACGCGCAAAATCGCCGGGCCAACACCGGCTCATCACCCCTTCGACATCAGGAGCGACGGCCAGAACAACGTCCCAACGCGGATCGCTGATCCGGCGCAACAATTGCCGCACCTGATGGCGAAACCACCATGCGGCAGGCACCATCCCGATATCCCGGCCCAACCGCGTCTTGACCCGCCCCGGCCGTGGCACCTTGACCATGACAACCAGGGTACGCCTCAAAGGGCACGCTCCATGTCGCGGTGCGGAATACCTGCATCGCGATAGACCGGGCCAAAGGCCTCGAACCCCAGCTTTTCATAAAACGGCAGCGCATGGGTTTGCGCCCCCAGTTTCGCCCGCGTGACTCCGGGTTGTGTGCGGGCCACGTCCAGACAGATTTTGATGATGGCCGCACCCAAGCCCCTGCTACGCGCCTCTTTCAAAACGCACACGCGGCCGATATTGGCCGTATCGCCCGACACCAATATCCGGGCACAGCCAAGCGGCGCTCCCGCCGATGTCGCGAGCACGTGGTGCGCGTCAGCGTCGCGCCCATCGATTTCATCCGCGACGCTGACGCCCTGTTCCTCGATGAACACGGCACGGCGCAAGGCAAGACAGGTGGCAATGTCCTCCGTCAGCGAAATCGTCCATTTCATGCGAAATAGTCTCGCAATATGCGGCCATAGATCGCCTTGAGCTGCTGAATATGCTCGACTCTGACATGTTCATCCACCTTGTGCATCGACTGCCCGACGAGACCGAATTCGACCACCGGGCAGTGATCCTTGACAAAGCGGGCATCCGAAGTGCCGCCGCTGGTACTCAGCACTGGGGTCACACCCGTTTCCGCCTCGACCGCTTGGGCGACGAGGTCGGACAGTGGGCCGGGCGGCGTCAGAAAACTTTCGCCCGAGATCTTGATCCGCATGTCGACCTCGACACCGTAGCTTGCGGAGATCGCATCGGCCTGCGCGCGCAACCATTCCGACAGGCTGTCGCCGCTATGGGCGTCGTTGAAACGGATGTTGACCGTGGCGCGCGCCTGCGCAGGGATCACGTTGGTGGCCGGGTTGCCGGTGTCCACGGTCACGATGGCGAGCGTGGAGGCATCGAAATGATCGTTGCCTTGATCCAGTTCATGCGTCGCCAATTGATCCATCAGCCGCATCAACGGAGGCAACGGATTGTTGGCGCGTTGGGGATAGGCGGAGTGGCCCTGGGTACCGGTCACGGTGAACCACGCCGTCGTGGAACCGCGCCGCCCGATCTTCATCCTCTCGCCCATGGTTTCGGGGCATGTCGGCTCGCCCACCAGACAGACGCTCATCGCTTCGCCGGTGCGTGCCATGTAATCCAGCAGCGCGGTTGTACCGTCTGTCGCATCTCCTTCCTCATCACCCGTGATGGCAAGGATCACGGCGCCATCGGGCGGCGTAGCACGCACAAAATCGACGGCGGCAGCGGCAAAGGCGGCAACGCCGGATTTCATGTCCGTGGTCCCGCGCCCGAACATGACACCATCGCGCACCTCGGCCCCGAAGGGCGGCATCGACCATGCCGCCGCATCCCCGACCGGAACGACATCGGTATGACCGTTGAAGCCAAAGCTGCGCGCATGGCCCCTGGGTCCCCAGCGGGCGAACAGATTGCGGATCCCGCCCCGGTCAGCCCAAGCGCAGTCGAACCCCTCTTGCGACAGCAATTCGTGCAGAACATCCAGCGCGCCACCATTCGCAGGCGTGACGGATTCGCAACGCACCAAGTCGGCTGTCAACGCGACGGGATCAATGGGGTTCATGGTCACTCCTACCGGAAGTTGTGGCGAAAAGGTCGCGATTTCCGCACCTTGGCACAACAAGAGAGTTAACAGGAGGTTAACATCCGTGCTAGGCTTCACCAATAACAATACAGCCCGAGGCAGGGCAACAGCAGTCCGGTCGCCAACGTGTGACCACCCATGTGCGAAAATCAGCACGATCTGACACGCGGAAAAACCGCGTGCGCTGCACCTGTTCTGTCGTCGGCCTTGAGGTGGGCAGAACATGGTTACAGCATCGGAAATTCCGATAAAGACGGTGCGTGAGGGCACCGATGCGACGGAAATGGCCAGCACCATTTTCGGCAACGGCGTGCAGGTCGTTTCGGCCTCCTATACTGGCGATATCGACAGCGCGGGCATCTTCGAAGTCGACAGGAATTCGTCGCTTGGATCGACGCCTGGCAAACGCGGAGTGATTCTGTCAACGGGCGAAGCCGAGGACTATACTAATTCGTCCGGCGAGGCGAACCAGTCCACCAGTACGTCGTCGAACACACAGGGCCAGAACAACAACAGCGCCTTCAATGCGGCGGCCGGAACCCGGACCTATGACGCATCCTATCTGGATGTCGATTTCATTCCTGACAACGACCTCATGACGATGCAGTTCGTGTTCAGTTCCGAGGAATACCCGGAATTCCAGAACTCGATCTTTCAGGATTTCGTCGGTGTTTGGGTCAACGGTCAGCTTGTCGAAATGGAGATCGGCAACGGCGATATCGACCCCGGCAACGTCAACGAAACGAATAATACCAACCTTTATGTCGACAACACGGGCGACGCGTTCAACACCGAGATGGACGGGTTCACCATCACGATGACCCTGACGATGAAGGTAAATCCAGGTGTCGTGAATTCGATCCGCATCGGGATTGCGGATGTCAGCGACAGCACCTTTGATTCCAACCTGATGATCGCCGCGAATTCGGTGCAGACAGAACTGATCGCAATTACCGACGACGTGACCGTGAACCCGAACGGGTCCAAATCCTTCAATGTGCTCGACAATGATGTCAGCGCGACCAATGCGACGCTGACGGTGACTCATATCAATGGTCAACCAGTCACTGTCGGCAGCACGATCACCCTGCCCACAGGGCAAACCGTCACGCTGGGGGCCGGTGGACAATTCACTGTGACCGGCGATGGCGAAGAAGAAAATTTCAACTTCACCTACGCCATCACGGACGGCGTCAATACCGATACCGGCTTTGTGAATGCCACGTCCATTCCCTGTTTCGTGGCCGGGACAAAGATCGCCACGCCAAGCGGCGACAAGCAGGTGCAGGATCTGGCGCCAGGAGACCTTGTGCTGACCCAGGATGACGGGCCACAGGAACTGCGCTGGATCGGCACCCGAACCGTGGCCGCAGAGGGGGCGTTCGCGCCCATTCTCATCCGCGCAGGCACATTCGGGGCCCGTCACGATGTCCAGGTGTCGCCGCTGCACCGCGTGCTGATCCGCGACAGCCTGGCCGAGCTCTTGTTTGGCGAGGCCGAGGTACTGGTCAACGCCAAGGATTTGGTGAACGACCACTCCGTCCTCCGCGTTACGGGCGGCACGGTCACCTATGTCCACCTCATGTTCGACAAACATCAGGTGGTGTTTTCAGAGGGGCTGGCCACCGAAAGTTTCCTGCCCGGACCACAGACCGTTAAAAGCATGGAGGCGCAGGTGGTTGACGAAATCTGCGCGATTTTTCCCGAGTTAGACCCTAAAACAGGCGCCGGATACAGCCCGGCCGCCCGACGGACGCTCAAGGGATACGAAGCGACCCTGTGGCGGACGGCCCGGACCGCTGCATGAGCTGGATCGGTCTGACGGATCATCGCGACGGGCGATTTGCGCCCTGCGGACTGGGTACGGACCGTATCAGGGAGCCCCTGCCCAAGGTGATGCATCGCGGTACTGTCATGTTCGAAACCCGGGTTCCGGGTCAGGTGCGTCCGCACGACCTTCTCGGGGTCTCGCATCGGTTCCCGTGGCCGCGCGACTTGATGTTTCGAGCCATTCCGGGCGGTGGCATTGCGATGGTTCATCGGCACAACGCCGACGTCATTCATGCCGCCTTGCAATGGGCCGGTGATGGGCGGGCGCACACGTTGCGTGTCACCTATGCCTGGGATATTTCAATGGGTTGGGCGCGTCTGGCGCTGGAGCAACCCGAAGGCGGACACACCTTGACGGCCATGGTGCAAACGCCGCGCCCCCTGGTCGCCAACGACTTGCGCGATCTGATGCTGGGTGGTGACATGCGCACCCTGTCCACCGAAGTGCTTTTCGGCGCGCTTTCCACCGACATCGCCCCTATCGGGCCAATGCCGACCCTGCATCCCGCCACCCCGATTGCAACACCCGATGGCTATCGCGATGCGGGCCAATTGCAGCGCGGAGACACGGTTCTGACCGACACCGGCTCCGTTGTCCCGGTCCTGCATCTGGTGCGCACGCGCGTGCCTGCCCGTGGCAGCTCTGCGCCCGTGCGCCTGCGCGCCCCCTATTTCGGCCTCACCCGTGACATCATCGTCGCCCCGGAACAGCGGCTGGTGCTGCAAGGATCCGAAGTCGAATACAACTTTGGCCAGGAGGCCGTTCTGGTACCCGCCCGACATGTGGTCAACGGAACCGCGGCGACGTGGGCAGCCACGGGCGCCGTGGCGGATTATGTGCAAGTAGTACTGCCTGGTCACGAGGTTCTGCAGGCCGCCGGGTGTGCCGTGGAAAGTCTCTATATCGGGCGAATTCGGCGGGATGAGCACAAGCTGGCAGCAAGCGTTCTCGCTGGAGTGCCCAGCCGCCTCTTGCCGGAACACGCCAGGCCATATCACCAGGTCCTGCGTCCCTTCGAAGCGATCACACTGCTGGACCAGCGCGCGGCCTAGTTGTCGTCGGCGTCATCCTTGTCACCGAAGAACGGGGTCATCTGCGCGACGATCACCGAATTTTCCTCCAGCGCCCGCTGCATCAGTTCGCGCTCATCATCACCAATCTCGTGGCCCTCGGCCTCGCGATCAGAGATGGTGCCATACCCTGTCACATCCAAAGGTGCCGTGTCAGCCTGCTTGAGCAGCGCGACGGTTTCGCGGACCGCTTCGGCCTCGTCCACGCCGCTGGCATAGCACATCAGCGCAGCACCTGTCGCATCCTTGGGCAGGCCGTCTCCGGCCTTTCGCCCGATCTGTACCACAAGAGTATAGACCTGCTGGCGCGAAGGTTTCCTGGGCTTTTTGCCCGTATCAGTCACGCAACAGCTCGTTGATGGACGTTTTGGACCGGGTGCGCGCGTCGACCTTTTTCACGATGACCGCACAATAAAGGCTGACACCGTTCTTGGACGGCATCGACCCGGCAACAACAACCGATCCCGCCGGCACTTCGCCATAGGTAAATTCGCCGGTTTCGCGGTCCACGATCTTGGTGGACTGGCCGATAAACACGCCCATGCCCAGAACGGACCCTTCGCGCACGATACAGCCCTCCACCACTTCAGAGCGGGCCCCGATGAAACAGTTGTCTTCGATGATCGTCGGGCCTGCCTGCATGGGCTCCAGCACACCGCCGATCCCGACGCCACCGGACAGGTGGACGTTCTTGCCGATTTGCGCGCAGCTGCCCACGGTCGCCCATGTGTCGACCATTGTACCTGTGTCCACATAGGCCCCCAGGTTCACGAATGACGGCATCAACACCACGCCGGGCGCGATGTAGGCCGACTTGCGCACGACACAGTTGGGCACCGCGCGAAAACCTGCGGATTTCCAGTCATCGTCACCCCAGCCCTTGAACTTGGAATCGACCTTGTCCCACCAGCCGCCGCCCTGAGGGCCGCCATCCTGCTGTTCCATGTCCTTGATC
>CAZITF010000026.1:0-20268 GCA_964542095.1 uncultured Rhodobacterales bacterium | reverse complement strand
TGCTGTCGCTCTCGCCCGGATCGAGCAGGTTGGCCAGCGTCGGGCGCAGCCGCCGGGTCACCAGCACTGCCGCCACATAGGCGACGATCAGAAGACCGAATTGCGACCACGCCGCCGGGCTGAGCAGCCATGACAGCGCCAGTTCATAGCCTTGGATGGCGTAACCGGCGATCGTCTGCACGATCTCCGGCTGGCTTTCCAGATCAAATTCCATGGGCCACCCTTGCCTCAGTCTCGATGGGGTTCAATTGTCATGAGGGTGACCCGTTGCGCAAGGGAGGACACTGCATGCCCGACCCGATTTGCCCGCTCTGTGACCGTCCGATCCCGCCGGATGTGCCGCAAAGTGTGCATCACCTGATCCCGAAGCTGAAAGGCGGAAAAGGTGGGGAAGTGGTGCTGATGCACCATATCTGCCACCGCGAGGTCCATGCGACCCTCAGCGAGGCGGAACTGGCGCGCCAATTCAACACACCCGAAGCGCTAAGGGCGCATCCCCGGCTTGCCAAGTTCGCCGCCTGGGTCGCCAGACGTCCGCCCGGCTTTGCCTCGAAAGTTCCGGGCAAGCGCCGGATGCGTTAGGGTTTGCGGGCGGAAAGGGGCTTGGAGTTCCTGGCTTGAAGGGCGGTGAGAACATCCGGCAACACCCGGCAGGCGGGCAGGGCCATGATCGTCGCCTGGGACGGTGGCGGCAAACGGTCAGGGCGGATGATGGTTTTGTCGCGCGTCGGGAAACGAGGGCGAGCCTGACATGTTTGCGCGATTCCCTTAGTGCTTGTCGGGTCGCTCCGTTCCGTTGCAAAGGCGCTTGATCGCACGCGCGGTTGCCGGATCGGCCCCGGTGCAGTCGTCGCAGAGCGCGTGGGCGCGTTCCAACAGTTCGTTTGCGGGCACGATCTCGTCGATCAGGCCCCAGCCGAGTGCGTCATCCGTTTCGATCTTTTGACCGGCCAACAGCATCCATTTTGTGCGTGACGGACCAATCAGGGCGGCCATGCGCACCGGGTCGCTGGGTTGGGGCAGATAGCCGAGCTTCATCACCGGGTAAAAGAATTTCGCCCCCGGAACGGCGATGCGCAGATCGCAGGCCAGCACCATGCCCTTGGCCCCGCCTGCCACCGTGCCGTTGAGGGCGGCGATGGTCAGACCGTCGTGGGCATCGATGGCGCCCGAGAGTTCCTCCCACAAGGGCGAGGTGGCGAGGCCCGCGCGCGCGGCATCGAGGTCGGCACCGGCGCTGAAGACCTTGCCGGTGCCTGTCAGGATCAGAGCCGCCGCGTCCTTGGCTGCGATGACCGCCGCGATCAGGTCAGTTAGCATCGCTTCGGTCAGCGCGTTGGCTTTGTCCGGGCGGTCAAGCGTGAGGGTGGTGATGGACCCGCTTGTGGCGATGCGGATCATGCAAGGCCCACCGCCGAACGAATTTCGGGATCACGCAGAGAGATTTCCTGCCCCACCCATGGATCGGCCTCGGTCGAGCACATCCAGAGCAGCGCCCGCGCGGGCCAGTCGGCGGGAATATGATCGGACCAGTCAAGCTGGCTGACCGGGTTGATGCCGCTGGCCTTGATCTCGCGCTGCATTTGCGTCGCGACCGTTCCGGGGCTGAGACCCATCGCGCGGATGCCCGCATCGCCGTTTTCCTTGTGCGCACAGGCGGTGAGCATCGCCGCCCCCGCCTTGGACGCGCAGTAATGCGACCAAGCCTCGACCGGGCCGTGGGCCGCACCGGAACTGACGGTCAGGATAGTGCCATGCCCGGCCTTGAGCATCACCGGAAGGGCCGCGCGCATGCCATAAAAGACGCCCTTGAGATTGATGTCGATCACGTGGCCCCATGCCGCGGGGTCCGCCTCGCTCAGATGGGCGATGGGTTCGATGACTCCTGCATTGCCGATCAGCACATCGAGGCCGCCGAAATGGCTGACGGTCTGGTCGACGGCGGCGGCGACAGCATCATAGTCGCTGACATCACACGAAAGTGCGAGGGCGTGATCGCCGATTTCGCGTGCCAGCGCCGAGATCGCTTCGGCCCCGCGCGCCAGCAGCACCACATTGGCGCCGGCCTGAGCAAAAATACGGGCCGTGTCCGCCCCGATGCCCCGGCTGGCCCCGGTGATCAGTACCGTTTGTCCTGTCATATCCTGCATTTTCGCCCCTTTCCGTGTTGCTCTGCTTTGCAAGGGCTTCAATCGCAGATACCTACAGTTCAGCACAAGCCCTTGACGCCTCTGGCCCGCTGCCAGACGATATGGGCCAATATTGACCCGAAGGATTCTGTCATGCCCCGTTTTTCCGTTCTGACCCGCAGTACCGCCCTTGCGCTCTGCCTGCCGGCATCCGCCGCATTTGCCGAACTGACCAGTGCCGATGTGTGGGCGGACTGGAAATCCTACATGACCTCGGCCGGATACACGCTGAGTGCGACCGAGATCACCAACGGCAGCACGCTTACGGTGACCGATCTGAACATGGCGACCGAGCTTGGAGCGGATGCGGGCGAGGGCGCGGCCCGCGTCGTGATGGAAAGCCTGCGCTTTGTCGAGCAGGGGGATGGGTCTGTGTCCATCGAACTGCCTGCACAATCGTCGATTGTCGTGAACATGATGCCGCCCAATGGTGAAAAGGTCGACCTGACGGTGCGCTTTGATCAGTCGGATCCGGTGATGAATGCGACCGGGGATCCGGGCAACCTGACCTATACTTACGCGGCAGCCTCTGCTGTGATGGTGATGGACGGGCTGACGGTGAACGGTTTGCCTGTGCCACAGGACATCGCCCGGTTCGATCTGACCATGTCGGACATTTCTTACGTCGTTCAAACGGCGGTCGGGGCCATGCGCAATATACAACAGACCATCAGTCTGGGCAGCCTCGATTACGACATCGCCTTTACCGATCCGGAGGGCGAGGGCGCGTTCAAGTTGGTTGGCGCGATGCAGGGCATTGCGATGCAGGGCAGTGGTGAATTGCCACTGGACAGCGATCCGCAGGATATGAACGCGATGCTGAGTGCGGGGCTGGATTTCGACGGCACGTTCACCTCGACTGGCGGCAAGTACGAACTGACCTTCAGTGGTCCCGAGGGCAGTGGCACCGCCAACAGCACATCCGAAGGCGGTCAGATCTCTATCGCGATGAGCACGGCAGGCCTGAGCTATGACGTCCTGCAGCGCAATGTCGATTTCAACATGCTGCTGACCGAATTCCCCCTGCCCCTATCCATTTCCGCCGCCGAGATCGGTACGAAAGTCCTGATGCCGGTGCAGAAATCACCCGAGGCGCAGGAATTCGGCCTGGGCGTGTCGCTGAACGATTTCACCATGTCCGACATGATCTGGGGTCTGTTCGACCCCTCCGGCCAGTTGCCGCGCGATCCCGCCACGCTGATCGTCGACCTGACCGGTCAGGCCAAGGTCCTGTTCAACTTTCTCGACCCCAAGCAGGCGGCGATCCTGGAATCGACCGGCGCCGCACCCGGCGAACTGAATGCCCTGACCCTGAACAAGCTGGAGCTGGACGCCGCCGGCGCGCAGTTGACCGGTGCGGGTGAGTTCACGTTCGACAACAGCGACGTGGTCACCTTTGACGGAATACCCCGCCCAGAGGGCGGTCTTGACCTCAAGCTGGTCGGGGGCAACGGGTTGCTGGACAAGTTGGTGGGGATGGGCCTTTTGCCACAGGACCAGGCCATGGGCGCACGCATGATGATGGGTCTGTTCGCCGTGCCCGGCGAGGCGCCCGACACGCTGAATTCGCGCATCGAGGTGAACGGCGAGGGCCATGTGCTCGCAAACGGGCAGCGCATCCGCTGATATGCACTTCAGGGGCGGGCTGTTCAGGCCTGCCCTTGCACAGGGCTTCCCGCGCCGTTACCTCAAGGCTCAATTGCGCGGAGCAGCCTTATGACCCCATCCGATCTTTCCAGCCTGACGGCCCGCCTGCTTGATGCGGCCAGGGCCGCGGGCGCGGATGCGTCCGATGCCATCGCCATTCAGGGCACGTCAGTGTCCGTGGACGTGCGCGCAGGTGCGCTGGAACAGGCAGAACGCTCCGAGGGGATCGACCTGGGGTTGCGCGTGTTCCTGGGGCATAAACAGGCCAATGTGTCCTCCTCCGACGTGTCAGAGCGCACGGTGGCCGAGATGGCGGCCCGCGCCGTGGCCATGGCCCGCGAGGCCCCGGATGATCCCAATGCAGGTTTGGCCGATCGCGACCAGCTGGCGACAGATTGGGACGTTGCCGCGCTGGAACTGTCCGACGACACCCCGGAACCTTCGCCCGCCGATCTGCAACGCGACGCGCTGGAGGCCGAGGCCGCCGCACTCGCCGTGGCAGGTGTCGCGCAAGTGCAGCAGGCCACGGGTGCCTATGGCGCGCGCGACATCTGGCTCGCCGCCTCGAACGGATTTTCCGCTGGCTATCGCCGCACGGACCGCGCGCTAAGCTGTGTGGCCATCGCGGGCACTGGCACGGGAATGGAGCGCGATTATGACGGCGACAGCCGCATCTTTCAGGCCGATCTGCGCGACGCGGCCGACATCGGGCATAGTGCGGGCACCCGCGCCGTGGCAAGGATCGGTGCGCGCAAGCCGCCCACCGGGGCCTTTCCCGTGCTGTTTGACGAACGCATCTCATCCTCGCTGATCGGTCATTTGCTGGTGGCGGCCAATGGCAGCAGCATAGCGCGCGGAGCATCGTGGCTGCGCGACAGTCTGGGCGCGCAGGTGCTGCCCGAGGGGCTGAACCTGATCGAGGACCCGCACCGCCCCCGCACCAATGGCACCCGCCCCTTTGACGCCGAAGGACTGCCGACGCGCCGTCGCGCCATCGTCGAAAACGGCGTGCTGACCGGCTGGACGCTGGATCTGGCGACAGGCCGCAAACTGGGCATGCCATCGACAGGGAACGCTGCGCGCGGCACATCCTCGCCTCCCAGCCCGTCGACATGGAACGTGGCGCTGGACCAGGGCAGCGCCAGCCGCGACGACCTGATCCGCGATATGGGCACCGGTCTGCTGGTCACCTCGATGATCGGGTCCACGATCAACCCCAATACCGGGGATTATTCGCGCGGCGCGGCGGGCCTGTGGATCGAGCACGGCGAGGTTGCCTATCCGGTCAATGAATGCACCATCGCGGGCAGCCTGCCCCGGATGCTGCGCAGCATCGTGCCCGCCAATGACGCGCGCACCCACCTGAGCCGCGTTGTGCCTTCGCTGCTGGTGTCGGGAATGACCCTTGCCGGCAGCTGACCTTCCCCTGTTGATCGATGCGGCCCGGGTGGCGGGCCGGGTGGCGACCAGCTTTTTCGGGCCCGCAGCGCAGCGCTGGGACAAGCCGGGGGGGGCAGGTCCGGTCACCGAGGCCGATCTGGCAGTGAACGATGTGCTGATGTCGACCCTGCGCACTGCCCGCCCCGACTATGGCTGGCTGTCCGAAGAGAGCGAGGATTCCGGGCATCGGCTGGATCAGGACACCGTGTTCATTGTCGACCCGATCGACGGCACCCGCAGTTTTGTCGAAGGCGGGCGGACCTGGGCGATCTCGATCGCAGTGGCCCATCGGGGCCGGGTGACGGCGGCGGCAGTCTACCTGCCCATGCGCGACAAGCTTTATGCTGCGGGGCAAGGGGCCGGGGCCACCCTGAACGGAGCCCTCCTGCGTGCCAGCGCAGCACCGATGTCCCGCGACAGCAAGGTGCTGGCGGCTCGGCCCAATTTCGAAGCCGCCCACTGGCAAGGCGAGGCCCCGCAGATCGACCGCCATTATCGCCCGTCGCTGGCATACCGCTTGTCGCTGGTTGGTGAGGGCCGCTTTGACGGGATGCTGACGCTGCGGCGCAGCTGGGAATGGGATATCGCCGCCGGGGCGCTGATCGTGTCCGAGGCCGGAGGCACCATCACCGACCGCACCGGCACGCCGCTGCTGTTCAACAATCCGCACCCGACCCTGAACGGCGTGGTTGCGGGCGGACACAGCCTGCACGGCGCCCTCGTCGACCGGCTCGCGCCGCTGTCTTCTTGACCCTCAGGACCATATGCGCAAACTGGCCTTACCCGGTCTCAACCCCTGTCATCAAAGGAATTTCCCATGACCCAGCGCCTGCACCTCGTCTTTGGTGGCGAATTGGTGGACCCTTCGAAAAACGTGTTCAAGGATGTGGACGCGCTGCACATCGTGGGTATTTTTCCGAATTACGCATCCGCTTTCGATGCGTGGAAATCCGAGGCGCATCGCACAGTGGACAACGCGCATATGCGCTATTTCATAGCCCACCTGCACCGCCTGCGCGACGAAGAGAACGCCGCGACTCCGACCGAAGAACTGGGCTGAGCAGGCGGATGCGCGACTCCATCGGGTTGGCCGCATACCGGACCCTGTCCGGTCGGCGCGCTGTTCCCGACTATGCACCCGCGCATCCCCGCCCCTCGGGCGAAGTCGTGTGGATCCACGCCGCCGAGCCGGGCAACAACCGCGCCATAGCCGATCTGGCCCAGCGCCTGATCACGGTCCGCCACGGCACCCATGTCGTGCTGACGGCGGCAGAGGGCAATTTCGAGCGGTTCAGCGTGGACGGCGTGATGGTCGAACGGGCACCGGATGATCACCCGACCACGGCCCGCGCCTTTGTCCGCCACTGGCGGCCAGATGTGGTGATCTGGGCCTGGGGCGGCTTGCATCCCAACCTGGTCCACGAGGCGGACAAGTCCGGCGCCTACATGCTGCTGGTGGATGCGGCGCGTGACGGATTTGACGGGCGCCGGGACCGCTGGTTGCCGGATGTGCCCAAGCGACTTCTGGGCGCGTTCGACCACGTGATCGCCCGCGACGCCGCATCGCGCGAGCGGTTGGCCCAGCTGGGGCGGGACGGGCCCCGCGTCGAACTCGCGACACCCCTGCATCCCTCCGGGCAGATGCTGCCTGCCAACGACACTGACATCAACGACGTCACCGAAGCCCTTGCGGGTCGCCCCACATGGCTGGCTGCAAGGTCCACCCGCGCCGAAGCCCGCATCCTTCTGGGCGCGCACAAGCTGGCCGTCGGCACCTCGCACCGTTTGCTGCTGATCCTGCACGCCACCTCGTCGGCCGACAGTGCCCATTCGATGGATCTGGCCCGCGCCGCCGACATGCGCGCCGTCTACTGGGGAGAAGGGCAGTTGCCGGACGACAATTGCCAGGTACTGGTGGCGGACGCGGATGACGAGTTGGGCCTGTGGCTGCGCATTGCCCCGGTGACCTTCCTCGGTGGTTCCATGCATCCAGGCAATAGCGTCTATGATCCCTATATCGCCGCAAGCCATGGCACAGCTCTGATCTATGGACCCCATGTGGGCAAACATACAGATGCGTTCACCCGACTGGTCAAGGCGCGCGCCGCCCGTATCGTGAACGACAAGAAATCGCTGGGCCGGGCGGTCAGCCAGATGATCGCCCCGGATCAGGCCGCGCTGATGGCGTTGGCCGGGTGGGATGTGGTGACCCAGGCCGCGCTCAGTCTGGATCGGGTGATCGACCTGACCCAGTCGCATCTGGATGCGATCGACGGCGGGGCCGCCTGATGCGTGCGCCCGCATTCTGGACCTCCGAGAAGGGCGCGCGGGACTGGCGCGCGCGGGCGCTGTCGCCCCTGGGCCGCCTTTACGGACGGGCCACGGCGCGCCGCCTTGCCGCAGGCGCGCGCTTCGATCCCGGCATTCCTGTAATCTGCGTTGGCAACATCAGCGCGGGTGGCACCGGAAAGACGCCCACCGTCATGGCGCTGATCGAACGGTTGCAAGGTGCGTTTCACACGCCCCATATCGTCAGCCGGGGCTATGGCGGCAGCCTGAGCGGACCGGTCGAGGTGAACCCCGCCCGCCATAATGCGCCGGATGTCGGTGACGAACCGCTGCTGCTGTCGGCATTTGCCCGCACCTGGGTCGCGCGCGACCGCGCCGCCGGGGCCATGGCTGCACGACAGGCCGGGGCCAGCGTGATCGTGCTGGATGACGGGTTCCAGAACCCGGCACTCGCCCATACCCTGTCCATCGTGGTGGTGGATGCCGAGACGGGTTTCGGCAACGGGCTGTGCCTGCCTGCGGGTCCCTTGCGCGAACCGGCCGAAGTCGGGCTCAAGCGGGCCGACCTGCTGCTCTCCATCGGCACCGAGGCCGCGCAACGCAAATTCGACGCGGCACAGCTGCCCGTCGATCTGCCTCGCATCCGCGCCGCGTTAGCTCCATTGCAAACGGGCATGGATTGGCGCGATGCGCCCATCATCGCCTTTGCCGGGATCGGACGCCCACAAAAGTTCTTTGACACCCTGCGCGACCTTGGCGCGACCCTGATCCGGACCGAGGCGCTGGCCGATCACCAACCGCTGTCGCCTGCCTTTCTCACGCGGCTGGAAGGCGAAGCCAAGCTGAGGGGTGCGCAACTGGTAACCACCGAAAAAGACGCCGTGCGGTTGCCGCCCGCGTTCCGATCCAAGGTGATCACCCTGCCTGTTCGGTTGCAATTCGAAGACACCGCGGAACTGGACGCCGCACTTGCCGCTCTTCCCAAACCCTGACCTTCTCTGTTTCAAAAAATCCCCGCCGGAGGCCGCAGCCGCCGGAGGCGGGTGCAAAACATCGCGTGGCGCGTCAGCGCCTCAATGCGACAGATGGGTCAGGCGTTGTCTTCGCCCAGTTTCGGCGCCGGTCGGCCCAGCACCAGTTCGCTGTCCGAATAGCGGATCGGCGTGCGCACGCCGGGCACGCCCGCGGTGTCGATCTGCATACCGCGCGCGATAACCTGCGGGTCTGCCATGACTTCGGCCATGTCATTGATCGGCCCGGCTGGCACGCCCTTGGCCTCGCAGGCTGCCAGCAGGTCGGCACGGGTCCGCAGTTCGGTCGCTTGGGTCAGACGGCGGGTCATCTCCGCGCGGCTGGCGATGCGGTCGGAGTTGCGCAGAAACTCGGGCGCTTCGGCCATTTCCTCCAGGCCCAGAAGATGGCAAAGACGCTGGTACTGTCCGTCATTGCCGGTGGCGATGATGATGTGCCCGTCGACGCAATCGAAGACCTGATAAGGCGTAAGGTTCACATGGGCATTGCCCATGCGTCCCGGCACGACACCGCTGGTCAGGTAATTCATGCCCTGATTGGAGGTCATGGCCACAGCCGTATCGAGTAGCGACATGTCTACGTGCTGGCCACGGCCCGTCTGGCCGCGCGCATGTATGGCGGCCAGAATGGCGGTGGTGGCATAGACCCCGGTAAAGAGGTCGGTGATCGCCACGCCGGACTTTTGCGGTTGCCCTTCGGGATCGCCGGTGACCGACATCAGCCCGGACATGCCCTGAATGATGAAATCATACCCGGCGCGCCGCGCATAAGGCCCGGTCTGACCGAATCCGGTGATCGAGCAGTAGATCAGGTTGGGAAATTGGCCCTTGAGGCTGTCATAGTCGAGGCCGTATTTCGCAAGTCCTCCGACCTTGTAATTCTCGATCAGGATATCGGCATTACCCAGCAGATCGAGCAGGCGCGCCTTTCCCGCCTCATCGCGAAAATCGATGGTGACCGAGGCCTTGCCGCGATTGGTGGAGTGGAAATAGGAGGCCGAGACGTCTTCGCCACGGGTGACAAAAGGTGGGCCCCACTGGCGCGTGTCATCACCGCGCGGGGCCTCGACCTTGATCACTTCGGCACCCAGATCGGCGAGGGTCTGGCCCGCCCAAGGGCCCGCCAGAACCCGCGCCATTTCGATCACGCGCAGCCCTGCGAGAGGGCCTGCCGCACCCGTCGCGGGGGGCGACACGCCCTCGGACGTCATCAGCTGCCAGCCGCTTCGTCGATCAGACGGGCCATTTCGGGATAGGCCATGTTGTTGTACGTGGTGCCGTCAATCACAAAGCTGGGGGTGGAGCGGATACCGTCCGCGGCCGCGTTGGCCTGGTACCATGCCACCAGCGTGCGCAGGGAATCGGCATCGGTCAGACAAGCCTCGATCGCGTCCCCTTCAAGCCCTGCAAGACGCCCGATCTTGCGCAATTCGTCCGCAATGGCCGCCGGATCGCCGCCGCCCGCGCGCGACCATTCGCCCTGGGTGGTATAGAGCATGTCGGTGATGCCGAAGAACGCCCCGGGCGTGCCCGCGCAGCGTGCGATGGCCGAAGCCCAGAGGCCAAAGCGGTCGAAATAGACTTCGCGGTAGATGAAATTGATCTTGCCGGTGTCAATGTAGTCTGCCTTGAACTGGCCATAGGTGTCCAGGTGAAACTTTGCGCAATACGGGCAGGTATAGCTTGCATATTCGATCACGGTGACTGGCGCGTCGGGGTTGCCCAGCCGCATTTCTATCACAGAAGAAGTATCGATATCCGCCTCGGCAGACTGCGCATTGGCGGCCCCGAGCAGTTGTTCGGCCTGGGCCTGTTGCCGGGGCGACTGGCCACCACCTGTGGTCGAAGCATACCAGAAATAACCGGCCACACCGATGGCCACTGCCAGCACGGGAAAAATGCGTTTCATCTGCGAGTTCCTTGTTTTTCTCTTGTAAGGATGTGTGCGCCGAGCCGTTCTAGGGCGCTGCGCAAGCCTTCGTCGCCGACAGGTGCCACGACCTGGCTGGCGGCAGCCTGCATGTCGGGGGACGGCACTTTGGGCGATGCGTCCTTTGGTTTGGCATCAAAAGCCACCTGCCCTTCGGCAAATCCGGTGGCGGCAGTCTGCGTGATCCGGATCCGCGCGATGGCGTTGTAGCCATAGACCGCGTTCACCCGGCTGCGCAACTGTTCCCTTTGCATCTCGAGCATCGGGGCCTGCGCGCCGGTCGTCAGCAGCGTCAGCGTCGCCCCCATCCCGCCGCGCCCATAGCTGACCTCGACCGGGCGCGACACGGCGGCGATGTCCTCACCCGCTACTTCGGCCCAATCGGTCAACAAGCGGCTTTGGGCAAAGCCCCGGCTTTCACTGGCCGCCCGAATCCGACCCGTCAGCAACGAGGCTGTCCGGGTGAACCCTTTTGTACTGGCGCGACGCGGGGTCATGACTATGTTCCTTTTCACTTGGACGCGAACATAGGGGATCACGGCCCGCGCAACCAGCCGTGACCGACTTTGGGAGGCATAAATCTTGCGAGACCTGAGCGGCGATCTGCTGACGTGGTATGACGTACATGCCCGCGACATGCCATGGCGTGTTCCACCTGCGGCCAAAGAGGCGGGCGCGCGCGCGGACCCTTACGCGGTCTGGATGTCCGAAATCATGCTGCAACAGACTACCGTGGCCGCCGTCACCGCCTATTTCCAGCGGTTCATGGCACGCTGGCCCACGGTGACCGACCTTGCCGCGGCCGAGGACAGCGATGTGATGGGCGAATGGGCGGGCCTTGGCTATTACGCCCGCGCCCGCAACCTTCTTAAATGCGCCCGCGTGGTGGTGGCCGAGCATGGCGGTGCCTTTCCTGCCGATCACGCCGCGCTGCTCAAGCTGCCGGGGATCGGACCATATACGGCGGCGGCGATCACTTCGATTGCCTTTGATCAGCGCCACGCGGTCGTCGATGGCAATGTCGAACGGGTGATGGCACGGATGTTCGACGAACATATCCCCCTACCTGCCGCCAAGCCGATCCTGACCGACCATGCAGAGCGCCTGACACCCGCGACCCGCCCCGGCGATTATGCCCAGGCCGTGATGGACCTTGGGGCCACGATCTGTTCGCCGAAATCGCCCGCTTGCGGCATCTGCCCGTGGCGCGATCCTTGCGCGGCGCGCGCCAACGGCACTGCGGCCGACTTGCCCCGGAAAACTCCGAAAAAAGCCAAACCGGTGCGTCATGGCACCGTATATGTCGCCCAGCGCAGCGATGGCGCGTGGCTGCTGGAAACCCGCCCCGACAGCGGGCTTTTGGGCGGTATGCTGGGCTGGCCGGGTTCTGATTGGGTCGACGCGAGCCTGCCCCGCCCGGTGGCTCCGCCGCTGCAGACCGCTTGGATCAAGGCGGAGGCAGAGGTGCGCCACACCTTTACCCACTTCCACCTGATGCTGGACGTGATGACGGCGCGGGTGGAGGATGCCAGTCCCGCCGTCGGCACTTTTCTGCCCGGCCACCGGTTCCGCCCTTCGGATCTGCCGACGGTGATGCGCAAAGCCTACGATCTGGTGCCCAAATAGGGCGCGGCGCTGCGTCACGCTTGGCAGGGGCGGCGCGCTGGCCCTATGATCGGTGCGCGCGCAACGAGGACCCCGAATGACCCTGCCCCCACAATCCGTGGCCAAGCTGGCGAACGCCCTGCCCTTTGCCATGTCGTTTCTGCTGGTCCCGCTGGCTGTGGTCAGCGCCATCTATGGCGGTTGGAGCGTGATCCTGCTGCCCGTGGTGACGTGGTATCTGTTTTCGTTCCTCGATCTGGCCGTCGGGCTGAACACTGACAATGCCGATCTGGACACATCCGAGCACGACATGGTGTGGTATCGCGCCATCACCGTGGCCTGGGCGCCTGTCCAGTTTCTGATGCTGTTCGGGCTGATCGCCTATGTGGCCCCCGCAACGCATCTGGCGACATGGGAAAAGATCGCCGTCTTTTTCGGAGTCGGCGTGGTGACGGGCACCGTTGGCATCAACTACAGCCACGAGTTGATGCACCAGAAGAGCAAGGTCGAGCGCTGGCTGGCCGATATACTGCTGGCGATGGTGCTCTATTCGCACTTCCGCTCGGAGCACCTTCTGGTGCATCACCGCTATGTGGGCACGCCCCGCGATCCGGTCACCGCGCGGATGAATGAGAGCTTTTACCGCTTTTACCCGCGCGTTCTGAAACAGTGTTTCCTGTCCGCCTGGAACGCGGAAAAGGCGATGCTGGCGCGCAAAGAATTGCCGGTGACGGACGCGTCGAACCCGTTCTGGAAATACGCCTGTCTGCAACTGATTTTTCTGCTCCTGGCCTTTGCCCTGGGCGGCTGGGCCGGGGTGGGCCTGTTTGCCGTTCAGGCGGGGGTCGCGATCTGGCAACTGGAACTGGTCAACTATGTCGAGCATTACGGGCTGACCCGCAAACATCTGGGCGAGGGCAAATACGAGCACGTCCAGCCGCGCCATTCGTGGAATTCCGCCCACAAGGCCAGCAACTGGCTGCTGATCAACCTGCAACGCCATTCCGATCACCATTACAAGCCCGACCGCCGCTTTCCGGTGCTGCAAAACTATACCGAGGCCGACGCCCCGCAACTGCCCTATGGTTATCCGGTGATGACAATCGCGGCGATGATGCCGCGGGTCTGGCGGCGTATCATGAACCCGCGTGTGCGCAAATGGCGCGGAATGTACTATCCGGAGATCACGGACTGGTCGATCTATGACAAGGCCGCCAATCCGCTGCCCCGCTAGAGTCTATTCCTGCACCCCGCGCAGATAGGCCACCAGGTCTGCCACCGGCGTGCTGGTCATGATCGGTTGCCCGGTTTCGGCCTTGAGCGGGACAGAATCCACGTCAAAGAACGTACCGTAAACCGGCATGGGCGATCCGTGGCTGACCAGCGGGTCGCGCCCGTCGATGCGCATGACGATCCGTGCAACCGGATAAACGCCGCCATTGCGCGCGGTCAGCTGGGTCAGGTCCGGGGGCTGGATCAGCAGCGCGGGCGCCATCGGCCCGTCACCGCGCGCACCCAGCCCGTGGCAGACGGCGCAATTGGCTTCAAAGAGCGCCTCGCCCTTTTCAGCATCCTCGGCCAGCGCCACGCCCGCCAATCCGCCTGTTGCCAAAATGCCTGCAAACAGAAGTCTCATTGATGATCTCCCATGGTTTGGTGGAAACCAGCATAGGCGCGCTAACCGCGGCCCGCCCTGACAAGAATCAATTCGAAGTGGGCTTTTTCCGCGCGCCGGATCAGCGCACCAGTCGGTCCGCCATGCGCAGGGCAAGCGCCTGTATGGTCGACACCGGGGCCTCGCCCCCGCCGCTGCTGGGAAACACACTGGCATCGGCGATGAACAGGTTGTTGACGTCATGGGCCCGACCAAACGGGTCCACAACCGAGGTCGCCGCATCCGCACCCATCCGGCAGGTGCCGAACACATGGGTCGCGGTGAACCTGTCCCAGACCCCGTTTTCCTCGGCCAGTTCGGGCACACCCGCCTCGGTCAGAATCGCGCGGCACCGGTTGGCCATGAAGCGCAGCAGGGCGATGGAATTAGCCGTCAGGACCGAGTTGATCTGCGCCAACGGCATCCCGGCGCCGTCCACACGCTCGGGATCGAGTGCGACAAAGCTGCGCTCGTCCGGGATCGTCTCGCCCGTGCCCGAAACCGCGATGGCGGAGCCGAACACATCCCGCATCCGCGCCTTGAACGCGGGGCCGTGGCCATCCACGATCCGGCTGGCATAGGCCATTGGCCCCAGCAGCCCGGTTTCCTGTGTAGAGGCGGTAAGGCGGCAGCCGCCAACCACGTCCGGAACACTGCCCGGCGCGTTGTACGTCCAGCAAATCGCATCGGCGGGCAATCCCTTGTGGCTGCTGCTCAGACCCGGCAGCAGGCCCGCGCTGGACCAGGCCAGCGTCTCCATGAAATTGCGCCCCACCTGTCCCGAGCCGTTGGCCACGTCGCTGGCCAGCAACAGGCGCGGAGTCTGCACGGCCCCGGCGGCAAGGATCAGCATCGGTGTTTCCTGCTCGAACGGCGCGCCGTCACGCACACCGCTGACCGCGCGCACCCGCCCGTTCGCGCCCATGATCAGCCGGGTCACCTGAGCGCCGGTATGGATGGTCAGCCGCCCCGTCGCCTCGGCCTTTCGGATAAAGGTCACATCCGCCGACCCCTTGTCGCCCAGCGGGCAACCCCGCGTGCAGTTGCCGCAGTAGTTGCAGTTGGGCCGGTCGTCCTTTGGCTCGGACAGGGCGGCACGGGTGTTGGTCTCCCACTCCATCCCCATGCCTGCGCCTGCATCGTGCAGCACCTGCGACGAGGTGCTGAGCGGATGGGCAGGCTGCAAGTGGTCCTGCGCGGGCCAGCGGGGGCCGGGGGCGGGCGCACCCGCAACGCCGATTTCGGCCTCGACCCTGTGGTAATGGGGTTCAAGATCGGCAAAGGACAGCGGCCAGTCCGCGCCTGCGCCATGCTCTGAGCGCAAGCGGAACGCGGTGGGGTTCAGCCGGTGCGCCTCGCCCACATAATGCAGTGTGCTGCCACCGACCCCCTGCACATGGGCATAGCCCAAGGCACTCGGGGACCGCGTGGCGCTGTTGACCTGCCGCCCGCTGACCGCGTTCCACGAGGCAAGGTCCGCATCTGCCGGATCAAGCGTGCCCAGATCGCCGTAGGACACCGCACCCATCGATCCGGGCTTGAGCGGAAAGCTCGCGCGTTCCCAATCGGTGTTGGTCAGCGGATAGTCCGTGGCGGGATCGAACCGCGGTCCGGCCTCGAGGATCAGGACATTGAGACCGTGGTTGCAAAGCCGCCACGCAGTTGCCGCGCCTCCAGCGCCCGCACCGATGATGACCGCATCTATTGCCATGGCGGCGGGTATCCGGCCGGTTGAGGAGCAGGATTCACATCGAACCCGGCCACCGCCTCGGGACGGGAAAAGTAGAATTCCACCCCTGTCAGACGCACCAGCAGGAAAAAGCGGCCGGGAATGAAATTGCGGTCTGCCGCGCGCATCCAGTCCACGACACGGCCCTGATCGGACAGGGACAAGGTATGAAACGGCCCCTGCCCGGTCTGGTTCAGCCATTCGGTGCCGAGGATCAGCAACTGGTTGAACTGCGGCAATTGCTGCGCAAAGCCGATGATATCGTCCTGAATTTCCAGCGCGCTGGCCGCAGGTGAATATTCGTCCGCGGGCAGCAGGACATCGACATAGGCGGCAAGGGTTTTGGCGTCGATCTGACCCTTGGATGCGCCAAGTTGCTGGGCAATGGCCGGAGCGGAGAGACTGGCTGCAAGCGCGCTCATCAGAACGCGCCTGCGGGAGATCGAAAGCATCACATCCCCTCTGGCGTTGTCATGGGCAACGCCGGTTGGATCATCCGCAAGCGGCCCGGCGCCTATTCCGCCAGTGCAACGGGGGGCGGGGACGTCGGTGTCGTGGTCGTTGTCGAATCCAGCGAGATCTGACCGATGGTGTGGACGCCCAGATACCCTTCGAAAGCGCCGTCAAAGTAGATGTCGGACCCGGCTGCAAAGTATTCGCCGTTGGTGCCGATCACGGCGAAGGGCGAGCTGTTCTTGAAGCTGTACCCACCGCCGACTTCGGCCTGGACGGAGTCATTGCCGAACACGCCGGTCAGCTTGGCTTTGTTCAGGGAAAAGCCGTCGAGCACGTTGAAGTGCAGCGTGGCCTTGGCCCCGGTGACATCACCTTCCAGATCGATTTTGCCGCGGGCGACACCCAGGATGCCTTCGACACCGTCACCGCCGGAACCGATGGTCAGCGCGAACCCTGCAAAAAGGGTCGTATCCGTGTTTTCGGCGAACGTTGTCGTGGTGGCGGGCGGTACAGGCGTGGCCCCTGCGATCGCCAGCGAAGGCAAGGCGAGGGCAGTTGCGGCGAAGACGGAGGCAAAAAACGTGTGTGACATCTATTCTTTTCACTCTTCTCTTGGGGGAACTGGCAGTTCCCGCGTATGGCGATATGCGTTGGGCAAGAATTAGCCCAAAAAAAGCCACAAGTCATGGTGTGGCGTCTACTGTTTGTGTCGATTGCACTGAAAGTGATGCAAAAAATCACACTTTTGGCGGCCATAATCCGCCGATGGGTCGGTTGCGTCTTTTCGAGTGCGGCGTGACAGCCGTGCCGGGATCGCGGCGTGCGACCTCAATCACAGATAGAATTCGAGGCGTGTTTTCGAGGTCGAATCATGCGTCAGGCATCCTGTTGCCGCGCCATGTCCACGCCCTTTTGCGCCGCACCCTTGACCCAGATGGCCACCGGTTGTGCCACGCCGCGTACACTCTGATCCGGCGCGCGTTGCAGATCCAGCGATGTTCCGGCGGCGCGCACGACCGCGTCGCTGGCCACCACATGCACCTCAAGGGCGCGGGTGAGAGATTCGAGACGGCTGGCCAGATTGACCGTGTCGCCCAGCACCGCGAATTCGAGCCGGTTGGCGCCGATATCGCCCAGCACCACCTGCCCGAAGTGCACACCAAACCGCGCATCGATCTCCGGCAGACGCGCGGAACGCCGTTCAGCGTTGAGCCGCGCCATTCGCGCGGCCATCGCCAGCACACAGGTCAGCGCGCGCGCGGCATCGTCGTCCTTGGGCAAGGGGGTGCCGAAACTCGCCATCAGACCGTCGCCCAGATACTTGTCGAGCGTGCCGCCATGGGCGAACACTTCGCTCTCCATCTCGCGGTGAAAGGCACGCAGCGTGTCGATCACAACCTGCGGATCGCGCCCGTCGGCATAGGCGGTGAACCCGGCGATATCGACGAACAGGATCGCTGCGTCGTGGGTGCGTACCTGCCCGAGGGGTTCATCCTTTTGCGACAACGCGTCCACAATTGAGGGCGAGAAATAGCGTGACAGGTTGGCCCGTTCGCGCGCGGTTTCGGCACTGTCGAGCACGAGGTTCTGATAGCGGCGCACGGTGACCGCGAGAATGCCCGCGACCACAAGAAACACGACGACCTCCTGAATGCGCAGATCCCAGTGCACAAGGTTCGGATCCAACTGTCGCGACAGGTCCGCAAAGTCTGGAAAAAGTGTCTTTGCCGCTTGCGATACCGATGGAACCCGTTGGCCAAACCACCAGACGAAAGCAGCCCCCAGCAACCACATCACGGACGTCCACGTACCGATTGCAACGACCGTCCGCCAGGAATAGGACAACACCCCGGCGGCAAGGATGAAATAGAAATACTGGAACACTTCAAACTGGTAGATCAGTGCCGTCGGCACAGTCCGATCCTGCAGCGGATTGGGAAACAATAGCGCCACCGTCATCAACAACAGATCCAGAAACAGCAGCCCCAATTCCGCGCGCGATTGGCCAACCTGCCCGACGCGCCGCTGCGCCAGGCCGACCAGAACCAGACACAGCAGCAAACCCAGATACCAGATCACATCCCAATTCGGGTTCAGAAACACCAACATGACCGCCGTGATGCCAAGCGCTGCGACGCGCGCCTTGACCGCCAGATCCATGCCTTCACGCTTGTTGCGGGCCAAGGCATCCTGCGCGTGCCTGTGTTGCGGCACCGGTTTGTCGTTTGAATTGCGCCGCGCAGCTACAAAAGCGTTGCCGATCTCAACCATGTTCCATACGCCCTTTGCCTCCGACAGGGGCAATGTAACGCGCCTTGACAAAAAGTGCCCCGCCAAAAGAGGCGGGGCAAAGTTGAGATGCCTCAGAGAAGCCTTTTGCAAAGGCCGCAGGCACCTGGCGGTGTTCGGAAACCTTGGATCAGTCGTGCATTTCGGCCCGGATTTGCTGGCGCAGCACGTCGATGGGCACGACCTGCCCGTCCCGCTTGAAGCACCAGTAGGTCCAGCCATTGCAGCTGGGCGCGCCTTCGAGATGGGCACCGACCTGATGGATCGACCCCTTGATGTCGTCGCCGATCAGCGTGCCATCGGCGCGCACCTTGGCCTTGTGGCGCTTGTTCATGGAATAGAGTTCCTCGCCCGGACGCAGCATTCCGCGCTCGACCAGTTGGCCGAAAGGCACACGGGGCTCGGCCCGTTTCGAGGCGGAGACGGTCAATGCCTCGCGGTCGAATTTGCGCACTTTGGAGATCCGCCTTTCGGCGACCTTGCGATAGGCCTCTTCCCGCTCGATCCCGATAAATTCACGGCCCAGCATCTTGGCCACGGCGCCCGTGGTGCCGGTGCCAAAGAACGGGTCAAGAACCACATCGCCGGGGTTGGTCGAACCGACCAGCACACGGTGCAGCAGGCTTTCGGGTTTCTGTGTCGGATGGGCCTTGTCGCCCTGTTCGTCCTTCAGGCGTTCATGGCCCGTGCAGATCGGCAACACCCAGTCGCTGCGCATCTGGATACCCTCGTTCAGGGCCTTCAGCGCCTCGTAGTTGAATGTGTATTTGCTGTCTTCGGACTTGCCGGCCCAGATCATCGTCTCATGGGCATTGGTGAACCGCTTGCCGCGAAAATTCGGCATCGGGTTGGACTTGCGCCAGACAACATCGTTCAGGATCCAGAAGCCCTGGTCCTGCAGCGACGCCCCGACGCGAAAGATGTTATGGTAACTGCCGATGACCCAGATCGCACCATTGGGCTTGAGCAGGCGGCGCGCGGCCTTCAGCCACGCGGTGGTGAAGTCATCATAGACCTGAAACGACTTGAACTGGTCCCAGTGATCGTCAACGGCATCCACGCGGCTGTTGTCGGGACGGTGCAAATCCCCCTTCAGTTGCGGGTTATAGGGCGGATCGGCAAAGATCAGATCAACCGACCCCTCGGGCAGGCTGTTCATTACCTCAATGCAGTCACCCGCAATAATCTGGTTCAAGGGAAGCGCCTCTGCGCCCTTTACATGTTTCGTCATCAATCTGCCTCTGTCCCGGTGCGTTTTGCACTCTTTGGTTGAGAGCAGGATGAGTCATTGACGATTCGCGGTCAAATTCTTTTTTGAATCAGGCACTTAAGAAAAATGCTTGTCACAACATGTTGTGGACGGGCCTGAAAGTACGTCTATGGTGTGGGCTCACCCCAAGATTTTGCAGCGCCAACCTGTGGCTTTTGGATGGGTATCCCATGTTGGTCTCCCAACCATAACCGGGATGCTGTTGCGCCAAATCCACCATGATCCGGTCACGACATATTTTGGCCACAATTGAGGCCGCCGCGATGGACAGACTGCGCGCATCGCCGCGCACGATCGGCGTCGCGGGCAGGGTGAGATCGCGAGGCAGCATGGTGCCATCGACCAGCACGTGGTCCGGCGGCAGACGCAGACCGTTGATAGCGCGCACCATCGCCAGATGCGCGGCGCGCAAGATGTTCAACTCTTCGATCTCGCGCACCGAGGCATGGGCGACAGACACGTCTGCCGCGGCAATGATTTCGGCCCACAACGCCTCCCGCTTCTTCATCGACAGCTTCTTGGAATCATCCAGCCCTTCGGGAATACGATCCACATCGAGGACCACGGCCGCCGCCGTCACCGGCCCGGCCAGCGGGCCGCGACCCACCTCATCCACACCGGCAACACGCCCACCGATACGGGTCTCGAACTCGAAATCCGGCAAAGCGCCCTCTTCTCTGTTTCAAAAAAATCCCCGCCGGAGGCACAAAACGCACTTTCCGCAGGAAAGTGCAAACAT
>CAZITF010000025.1:0-20839 GCA_964542095.1 uncultured Rhodobacterales bacterium | reverse complement strand
TCCAGCAACGCCTCCCAAAAGCCCTTGAGCGACATGGATTTGCGCGCCAGCGCGATGATCAGCGCCACAAGCGATCCGGTCGCCCCTGCCTCCACGGCTGTCATCCAGCCGGTGTAGATGCCGCCAAGAACGATGGTGATCAGGCCGACCGTGGGCAGGGTTTTCGAGGCGATCTCGGCCCGGGACATCCATTCGCTGTCGGCCACGACACGCCCGCCGACAAAGCCGGGCGTAAAGCGGCCCATGACCCAGATCGCGCCCACATAGGCGATGGCCAGCATGATGCCGGGGATCACCCCCGCAAGGAACATGTCGCCCACGGATTGTTCGGCCACAAAGCTGTATATGATCAGCATCGCCGAGGGCGGGATGATCATCCCCAGAACCGAAGAGCCCGCCACAACGCCCACCGCAAAGCGTGGATTGTAGTCCTGCGCGATCATCTGCGGCACGGACACTTTGGTAAACACCGAGGCCGAGGCAATCGACGACCCGGTCACGGCGGCAAAGACTGCATTCGCCCCCACCGTCGCCATGCCGATCCCGCCCTTGACCTTGCGAAACCGCATGGTCATGACCTCGTAGATGTCCCGCCCCAGCCCGGCTTTGGACACGATCAACCCCATGAAGGTGAACAGCGGAATGGTGGCAAAGCTGTAGACCATCGCGCTGTCACCGACCGCAATCTTGAGCAGGTTCAGCGACAGGGTGAAATTGTCGCGCATCAGCCAGATCGACACCAGCGACACCATGCCAAGGGCAATGGGAATGTAGACGCCCGCATAGATCAGAAAGACAATTGCAACGACCGAGATCAGACCGATTTCAATGGGGGTCATGAATGCGGCCCGCCTGCGTTTGCGTCGTCGTCATGTTCGGGCACCCGGACAAGTCGGGGCCGGTCCTGCGCGGTGATCACCTTGAGCACAAAGATCAGGCAGGCCAGCGCACTGCCCCCCGCGATCACCAGTTTGACGGGCCACCAGGGCACGGTGAACACCCCCGGAATGCCAAAGAAATCCTGGGTGCCCCACATCTTGAGGAATTCGGGGAACATGATGTAGGCGATCAGCCCCATGAAGATAGCCGACATCGCGTTGATGATGCGCCGCAGGTTTGCCGTGAGACCCGGGTGGCGCCCGTGGATCAGGTTCAAAAATCCGTCCGAGCGGGTCAGCCGGTCCACCCGGACCACATCGGCCAGTTGCAGAAAGACGATAAAGACCACCGCCAGCTGGACGATTTCATAAGTCCCTTTCAGCGGCGCGTTGAACACGCTGCGCGCGATCACGTCGACGTTCAGGATGGCGACCAACATCAGAACGGCGAGCGTTCCGGCGATGTTGGCCGCGATGGCAAGGGTATTGGCAACCCGAGAGAGACCACCGATTGCAGACTTGAGCATGATCCTGGCCCCTTCTCGGGTCTTTTGCGCGGTTACGGCTTGGTCCAGTCACGCACGCCGACAAAGCCCGCCGCTTCCAGCTTGCCCAGATAGGCGGCCAGCATTTCCGTGCCCGGTTCGCCCTTGTCATTCAGCGTTGCCGCCCATTCCCGGGCGATGTTGGGCATGGCGGCCGCCCAGGCGGCGCGATCCTCGTCAGAAACGTCGATGATCGTGCCACCGGCGGCGACATAGGCCTCTTCGGCGGCTGCGGCCCGGTCCATGGCGAGGCCTGCGAGGTGATCGCGATAGTCGATGGCCACCGCCTTCAGCACCTCCTTGACCTCGTCAGGCAGCCCGTCCCAATAGTCCTTGTTGACAGTGATGGTCTTGGAATTCACCGCCCCGAGGTCGGCGCGCAGCATGTAGGGCGCCACTTCGGAAATCTTGAAGGTTGCCGCGGCTTCGGGCCAGAGCATGCCCGCATCGGCCAGACCCGTCTGCATCATGTTGTAGAAATCCGTGAGGCCACCGCGCACGCCGGCCGCGTCCTCGATGCCTTCGAGATAGCGCAGGTTCATGCCCGCACCGGCCACCTTGAAGCCCTTGAGATCGGCAATGCCGGACACTTCCCTGGTCGAAAAGACCTGATAGCTGTTCAGCACCACGCCGGTGGCCAGATAGACCTGGTTCTGGGCTGCGAATTCGTTCTGCATGGCGGGGAATTCGCGCGCGATTTCATCCACGGCCCGCGCCACGGCACGTGCATCGGACGACACGAAAGGTGTCACCGCCGAAATGCCCTGACTGGGCAGTTTGGAGGAATGGAAGATCGTCGTGACAATCCCGATGTCACCAAGACCGAGCTGGATGCCCTCCAGAACGCCCTTGGGTTTGACGATGGAGCCGCCGTAGTTCTCCTGCCAGGCCATCACGTAGTTGCCGTTTACGGCAAGGCGTCGGTCGACCTCGGGAATGAAGAAGTTGGTGAATTCCTTGACCCACAGCGCGCGGTCCGGATAGCCGTCGATCACCACGGCTGAAATGGTTTCCTGTGCCGCGGCGGGCAGGGCTGTCATCGCGGCAAGCGCGGCCCCCATCACCGTGCGTCTTGTCCAGTTGATCATCTGTTTTTCCTCCCAGAAATTCGGGCTTTTTCTTTGCCCGGTTGAATTTAGTCGGCCTTTCGCCAGTTGACCGTCAGATCTGTTCCGGCCGCTTCGAACAGCTTGGCGATGGCGCAGTATTTCGCGGTTTCGGCCCCGACCAGATCCAGGTCCCGCTGGCTGGCCGGGGTCTTGCAGTTCACCGTGAGTGTGATTTCGGGAAACGGCAGATCGATCTCTTCTTCCATCAGAACGCCGCGTCGGTCGAACTTGCAATCTGCGTCAATGGTCACTTCACCCAGATCGATGCCGAGACGGTGCGCGTTCTTGTGACCGATCACGTTGGTACATGCGATCAGCGCCGTCATGGCGGTTTCGGTCGGCGTGGGGCCCAGGTTGGTTCCGCCCCGCTCGGTCGGTTCATCGATCACGACATTCAGGCCGCGCACCGGGATTTCGGTGCGCGCATGGGTCGGACAGGCCGCGGTGGTGCGGTACGTCACGACGGTTTTCATTTTCACAGCCATTTGAGCCTCCCTCAGATGACGCTGCACGTTTGTTCAAACGTGAAGCGTGGCAGTTTCTGGAACAATGCGGTTTCGTCCGCATAGCCGATATTGCACAGAAAGTTGGATTTCAGGCTGGTCCCGGCAAAGAATTCCTCGTCCACGATGGCATTGGAAAAGCCCGACATCGCCCCCACGTCCAACCCCACGGCGCGGGCGGCGATCATGAAATACGCGCCCTGCAACGTGGCATTGCGATAGGCGGTGTCCGCGCAATAGGCATCCTTGCCTTCAAACAGGTGGCGCCGGTCCTCATGCGGGAACAGGAACGGCAATTCGTGCCAGAAGTTCATGTCCTGCGCGATGATGGCCGTCACCGGCGCACCCATCATCTTGGGCACGTTCGCGGGTTTGAGCGATTTGGCCAGCCGTTGCTTTGCTTCGGGCGACTTCACGAAAATGAACCGCGCAGGCAGCGTGTTCATCGAGGTCGGCCCGTTTATGGTGATCTCGAAAATCTCTTCGAGCAACCCATCGGGGATCGGCTTGTCCGTCCAGGCGTAGTGCGAGCGCGCGCCCCGCAGGATCAGGTCGATCGCATCATCCGACAGGCGGTCGATGCGGGCGCGCAGGGCCCGGTGATCTTCCTGTGCCCTAGCGCGCAGTGCGTCCAGTTCGGTGCCGGTCGGTGCGTTCATTCGGCGGCGGCCCTGTTCGCGAGATCCTTTTCATCGACAATCGGATTGGCGCAGATGCCGATGCCTTCGATCTCGATTTCGACGACTTCGCCGGGCACCAGCCAGCGCGGGTTCGGTTTCTTGGCGTGGCCGACGCCGGGGGGCGTACCCATGGCGATCAGGTCACCCGGTTCCAGCGTGGTATATTCCGAGATCGTCGCGATGGTCTGCGCCACCGACCAGATCATGTTGGCGGTATTGGAGGATTGCAGGATTTCGTCGCCCACGCGGCTTTCGATCTTGAGGCCGGCGGCGCCGGCCGGCAACTCGTCGGGCGTGACGACACAGGGGCCGATGGCACCGGTGTTGTCGAAATTCTTGCCCGGTGTCCATTGATGCGTCTTGCGCTGGTAGTCGCGCACAGACCCGTCGTTGAACACGGTATAGCCAAAGACGTGATTCAGCGCGTCCGCTTCGGAAATGTGCCGCCCGCCCTTGCCGATGATGAACATCAGCTCTGCCTCGTAATCCAGCTTGTCAGAGCAGGTCGGTCTGACGAGGGGCGCGCCTGCCGCCATGATCGAATTCCTGCCGCGCATGAACAGGGCAGGGTATTCCGGGATTTCGTATCCCCCCTCCTTGATGTGGTCGGTGTAGTTCAACCCCAGGCAGATGATCGTGCCCGGCTGCGCCACCGGAAGGGCGGGTGTGATCGAGGCCACCGGGGTCTGTGGCGCGCCGTCGATCCTGGCGGCGACCGAATCGGCCAGCGCCGGATCGGAGAGGATCGCCATCAGGTCCTGACCCACAGCCTCGTCAAGTGCTGTCAGATCAATCGCCATGTCACCCTTGACGGCATAGACCGCAGTGCCGTTGCTTGTTTCCCCGACCAGGTATTTCATGCGCACAATCCTTGTAAGTTTCCTCGATTTCTGCCTACAATATGTTTAGATGTCAATAAATATCGATATTTTGAATTGGAAGGGAAAGTGCGATGGTTGCCTGGGCGGATTACAAGGCAGAGGCCAAATCACGCGGCGCACTGGCGCTGGAACTGTATGTCGCCACGTCCACACCCGCAAAGGAACCGCAGGACGTCAAGGCGTCCCTGCCCGACCACCTGGCCTATCAGGCAGAACTGGAACGGGCCGGGGCGCTCGCCTTTGCGGGCCCGATGTCGGATGACAGCGGGGACCAGATGCAGGGCATGGGCATGATGGTCTATCGTGCCGAAAGCCTGGAGGCTGCCCGCGCGCTGGCCGACAATGACCCGATGCACAAGAGTGGCGCGCGCACCTATGTGATGCGTCGCTGGATGATCAACGAAGGGTCGATGACCCTGTCTGTCGGTCTGTCCACCGGTCATGTGACGCTGACCTGAAGGGGAATTCGGCGATGAATGTGATGGATGACACCGGCAGCAGGGAAATCTCGGCAACCCGCGCGGCCTATCTGTCCTTGCGCGAGATGATCCTGGTCGGAACACTGCCCGCCGGAAAAAAGCTGAAGATCGAAGAATTGCGTACCCTGCTCAACGTGGGGGCATCGCCGGTGCGCGAGGCACTGAGCCTGCTGACGTCGGACATGCTGGTCGAACGGATCGATCAGCGCGGTTTTCGCGCCGCCCCGGCCAGCCTTGCGAACTTCGAGGAAATCCTGACGCTGCGCTCGACCCTCGAGGACATGGCCCTGCGCCAATCCATCGCGCGTGCCACCTCGGACTGGGAAGAACGCCTTGTGCTGTCCCATCACCGCATGAAACGGCTGGCGGGCAGCGACACGTTTGAAGAGGCCCACAAGTCCTTTCACATGGCCCTGCTCGGCAATGCGGATGCGCCGATGCTGCAACGTTATTGCAGCCAGCTTTATGATCTGAATATTCGGTATCGGTATCTCGCCGCGGGCGGGTCGAGCTATCAGAACCGCGACATCGCCGCCGAACACGAAGAGATATTCGAAGCCGCCGTTGGCGGTGATGCCGAAACGGCCTCTGCTGCGCTGCTCAGCCACTATCGGTTGACCGGCGAGTACCTCAAGACGCAGCTTGGCGCGTTGTAGAACGGCAAACGGCGGGTGAAGGACCAGACCATGACCGTGCAGCGCAACCGATTTCTCACCGACATGTTGTCCACCCTGTTTGATCGCAGCCAGCGTCTGCGCGGCAAAAGCGATGCGCGCGACATCGAGGACCTGTGTCGGGCCCTGATCTCGACCGAAGGGGTGATTTCAGGTCAGGCACTGGCGGCTACGGTGTTCGAACGCTACCGATCCCTGTCCGACGCGGACAAGCTGGCCTTTTTCAAATTTCTGAATGACGAGATGGACGTCGATGCACAGTCCCTAGCCAGGCTGGCCACCGCCTATGCCAAAGACGCAACACCCGACGCCTTTGTCGCGCTGTCGCGCGCCGCCGAACCCAAACGCCAGGAGTTGTTGCGCCGTCTGAACCAACCCATGGGGGCGACGGCGGATATTGTTGCGATGCGCGTCGATCTGCTGCGTATCCTCAAGAGCAATCCGGATCTTGCGCGCACGGATCATGATTTCGTGCATCTGCTGCGCAGTTGGTTCAATCGCGGATTTCTGGTGCTCAAGGCCATAGACTGGGACACACCTGCCCGCATTCTCGACAAGATCGTCGCCTACGAGGCGGTTCACCAGATCAACGATCTGGACGATCTGCGGTTGCGTCTTTACCCGCCTGACCGGCGGTGCTTTGCCTTCTTTCACCCGGCCATGCCGGACGAGCCGCTGATCTTTGTCGAAGTCGCCCTCACGAAAGCGATTCCGGGATCGGTGACCAGGCTGCTTTCTGACGGACGCACACCATTGGAGGCAGAGGATGCCAAGGTCGCCGTATTCTATTCGATCTCGAATTGCCAGAAGGGGCTGTCGGGGATCAGTTTCGGCAATCAGCTGATCAAGCAGGTCGTCGCCGAACTGTCGCTGGCCTTTCCGCAGCTTGAGGATTTCGTCACGTTGTCGCCGATTCCCGGACTGAACCGCTGGTTGGCAAGCCAGACGGACAATCCCGAACACGGTCACGTGGCCGAAGCGATCCTTCAACATCGCAGTACGCCGCAGGACGTGCGGGCGATGGCCGCGCGCTATCTGCTGCTGGCCAAGCGCGAGGACGGTTTGCCCCTCGATCCGGTGGCCCGCTTTCACCTCGGCAACGGGGCGCTTATCCATGACATCCATGCGGATGCCGACCGCTCCGCCAATGGTCTTGCGCAATCCAGCGGGGCCATGGTGAATTACCTTTATGACCTGTCCCAGACACAGCGGCGCCACGAGGATTTTGCGCTCGGGTCGATTGTGGCGGCGGCCAGGCCCGTATTATCCCTTTCCACCGCCACGCTGTCCACCAAGCCCAAGGATCCTGCTTCGTGACCAATACTCTCTATGATGCCCTGTTTGCCCCGCATGTCGACAATGACGGGCTGTTTCTGACGCTCGATGACGGGAGGCAGGTCAGCTATGCCCGCTTTGTCGCGCGCATCGCGCAGCTGGCGCATGTGCTTGGCGATGCCGGGGTGAGGCCCGGCGACCGGGTTGTGGTGCAAGCCCCAAAGCTGATGGACACGATTGCCCTTTACGGGGCGGCAATCCAGGCGGGTGCGGTCTATCTGCCTCTGAACACCGCCTATACCCAAAGCGAACTCAGCTATTTCATTGCGGATGCGACCCCTGCGCTGGTCGTGTGCGATGCGCGACACGAGGCCGAGATGACCGCGCTTTGTGCCGGAAATGCGCAGGTCATGACCCTTGCGACGGATGGAACCGGGTCGTTGTCGACAAGGGCGGACACCCGCGACACGCGTTTTGCCACCGTGGCGCGGGGGCCGGATGATCTGGCCGCCCTGCTATACACTTCGGGCACGACCGGACGGTCCAAGGGCGCGATGCTGTCGCACAAGAACCTGCTGTCGAACGCCGCCAGCCTGACCGGCCTCTGGCAGATCACCAACCGGGACAGACTGATCCACGCGCTGCCGATTTTCCACACCCACGGCCTGTTCGTCGCGCTGAACACGGCGTTGCTGGCGGGTGCGCAGGTGCGGTTCATGGCCGGGTTCGATATCGACACGATCCTCTCCGAACTCCCTGCATCGACCCTGCTGATGGGGGTTCCGACATTTTACACCCGCCTGCTGGGCGACGCCCGCCTGAACGCCGATCTGGTCAAATCCATGCGGCTGTTCATTTCCGGCTCTGCCCCGCTGCTGGCCGAGACCCATACCGAATTCGAGACCCGGACCGGCCATCGCATTCTGGAACGCTACGGGATGACCGAAACCAACATGATCACCTCGAACCCCTATGACGGCGCGCGGGTGGCTGGCACCGTCGGCTATGCGCTGCCTGGCACAGAGGTCGAAATCACCGACGCGGGCACCCCCCTGCCCCCGGGCGAGATCGGCATGATCGAGGTGCGCGGTGACAACGTGTTCCAGGGCTATTGGAACATGCCCGAAAAAACGGCCGAAGAGCTGCGCGACACCGGATTCTTCATCACCGGCGATCTCGGAATCAAGTCCGAGGACGGGCGCATTTCGATCGTGGGGCGGCAGAAGGACCTGATCATTTCGGGGGGCTACAATATCTATCCAAAGGAAATCGAGGATGTGATCAACGATATTGACGGTGTTCTGGAGAGCGCCGTATTCGGCGTGCCCCATCCCGATTTCGGGGAAAGCGTCATGGCGGTGGTTGTCCCCGAAAACCCTGCGCTGACCCCCGAACAGATCGCCGCACAGGTCGAACCAATGCTTGCACGTTTCAAGCATCCAAGGCAGTACATCATGGCTGACGCCCTGCCGCGCAACACCATGGGCAAGGTGCAAAAGAACGTCCTGCGCGAGACCTGTTCCGGTGCATGAAATGTCTGCGCCCTGATCAGCACTGTCAGGGCAGAGGACGGTCCGGCACCTGCCTGGTCTCATCCGCTTTTGCCGTTGCGGCCCGCGCCGCCGCGCACGTCGTTGCCAGGGTGCGACGGGCGCACAGCCCGATGTGCCGGTCAATGTGTGGGGCGCCGTTATCGGTCACGCATGGAAGCCGCGCGGCCAGCATCTGCAACCCGGTCGAGTTGCGGATGGAGGCCAGGCTTGCAGACGGTCAGGCACGATGCATTCAGGACGCGCGCCCGGAACGGCTCAGAACGCTTCGGGCCGCGCCTCGCGCGCCATGTGATCGAGCACCGCGTTGACGAATGCAGGCTCCTTGCCGTCGGGAAAAAACGCACGGGCCACGTCGACATATTCGCTGATCACGACCTTGGGCGGAGTCGAGGGATCACGCAACTCTGCCCCGGCGGCGCGGAACAGCGCCCGGATGGTCGGATCGATCCGTGCAATAGGCCATTTGGCCACCAGCCCGCGGTCGGTCATCTGATCGATCGGGGCCTGATAGTTGACCGCATCCTCCATCACGCGGGCAAAGTGGTCCGGGTCGCCCTCGGTCATCTCGTCGCCTTCATAGGACGCGCCAAAGCGGTATTCCATGAACTCGGTCTTGATCTGATCGACGGTCTGGGCCGATTGCTCCATCTGGAACAGCGCCTGCACGGCATAAAGCCGCGCCGCCGAGCGCATCTTGCGTTTCTGGTTGCCCGAAAGGGTCATCGCTGAAAGGATCCCGTCTTGCCGGCCAGCTGGTATTCGGAGGCGGGTTTGAACCCCACGCCCTTGCTCTGGCGGCCCCACCTACGGCTGAGCGCGATAAGGTGCAAGGCCGCAGCGGCAGCCCCGCCGCCCTTGTTCTGGCCAGCAGGATCGGCGCGGACCTCGGCCTGTTTCGCATTCTCTACCGTCAGGATACCGTTCCCGATGCAAAGCCCCTGCAACCCGAGCAGTTGCAGCGCGCGGGAACTGTCGTTGCAGACCGTGTCGTAATGGGTCGTCTCGCCCCGGATAATACAGCCCAACGCGACATATCCGTCGAAGTTGGACAGCCGTTCAGAGATGCCGATGGCCGTGGGAATTTCCAGCGCGCCCGGCATCTCGACCAGGTCCCATGTCGCCCCAGCAGCCTCGATCTCGGCCTTGGCCCCGGCGACGAGGTTGTCGGCAATCGCCTTGTAATAGGGCGACACCACGATCAGTATCTTTACGGGCTTGTCAAAGCTCGGGCGGTCCAGCACATGATGTTCGGTTGCAGCCATATCTACTCTCCCAGGATCGGACGGGTGCCGACGATTTCCAGACCGTAGGCGTCGATGCCCATATAGGTGGTGCGCGGGCTGTCTGTCAGCAGGATCAGGCGGGTGAGACCCATATTGCTCAGCATCTGCGCACCAAGGCCGGTGTTCTTGACGATGCGCGGACCGGCTTCTTCCTGGGCGAACAATTCCTTGCGCGGTTCTCGGAACAGGCAGACAACCCCGCGCCCCTCTTGGGCGATGATCTCCATGGCGCGGGGCAGTTCGCCCACAGGCTTGTCGCTCAACCCGAGAATATCAGTGACTTCTGCCAGCGCGTGGGTGCGCACCAGCACCGGCTCGGGTGTGCCGAGGTCACCCTTGGACAGCGTCACATGCTCGATCCCGTAGGTCTGGTCGGTAAAGATGCGCATGTGCCACTCCCCGCCGTGCTGAGAGGTGACCAGACGGCTGGCGGTTTCCACCACCAGATTGTCATGACGACGGCGATAGGTGATCAGATCGCTGATGGTCCCGATCTTGAGGCCATGTTTGGCGGCATAATCCACAAGGTCGGGCAGGCGGGCCATGGACCCGTCTTCGTTCATGATCTCGCAAATGACGCTCGCCGGGTAATGACCTGCAAGTCGCGCCACATCACAGCCCGCCTCGGTATGGCCCGCGCGCACCAGCACCCCGCCCTTGCGGGCGCGCAGGGGAAAGACATGGCCGGGCGTGGCCAGATCGGCAGGACCCGCCTGCGGATTGACCAGCGTCGAAATCGTCAGTGCGCGATCCGCCGCTGAAATCCCCGTGCTCACCCCCTCGCGGGCCTCGACGGACACGGTGAACGCAGTCTCGTGGCGGGATGAGTTGTGCATCGACATCATCGGCAGGCCCAACTCGTCCACCCGTTCGGAGGGCAGCGTCACACAGATCAGCCCGCGTCCGTGGGCGGCCATGAAATTCACCGCCTCGGGGGTCGCGAAATTGGCCGGGATCACCAGATCGCCCTCGTTCTCACGATCTTCGTGATCAACCAGAATGAACATCTGCCCAAGGCGCGCGGCCTCGATGATCTCCTCGATGGGCGAGATCGCGGCAGCAAGGTCGGTTTCGACCGGACCGGGGGTTTCAAAGCTCATGGATCACCTTTGGCAGCACATGATGCGCGACATAAAGGAAGCCCGAAGACTTTGCCAGTGCAGCGCGACGCACACCACCCGTGCGTCCCACATTCTCTGTTTTCAAAAAATCCCCCCCGGAGGGTCGGCAGGCCTCGATCGCCACGGTACATGATGCGAGCACGCACGCCACGCATCCCGAAATGACGTCAGGCCGCAAGGCCTGTCCGCAAGGTCACTCCGTTTCGGCCAGCCGCGCCACGTAACGGGCCAGCGTGTCGATCTCGAGGTTGACCCTGTCCCCGACGGCGACATCGCCCCACGTGGTCACCTCCTTGGTGTGGGGGATGAAATTGATGCCGAACACCGACCCCTGAACCTCGTTCACGGTCAGCGACGTCCCATTGAGCGCGACCGATCCCTTTGGCGCGATAAAGCGGGCCAGATCGTCCGGGGCGCGCAAAGCGACGCGGGTGCTGTCGCCCTCTTCCACGACCGACACGACCTCGGCCACACCGTCCACATGGCCCGACACGATATGCCCGCCCAGTTCGTCACCCACCTTCAGCGCACGTTCGAGATTCACGCGCTTGCCCACGCTCCAGCCCGACAGGTTGGTCCTCGACACGGTCTCGGCGCTGATCTGCACTTCATACCAGTCCGGTCCCAGATCAACGACCGTCAGGCAGACGCCATCGGAGGCAATCGAGGCCCCCAGGTCGATACCCGCCGTGTCATAGCCCGTGGCGATACGTGCCCGCAGGTCGCCTTCCTGCCTGAGATCGACCAGGGTGCCGATGTCGGTGATGATGCCGGTAAACATGTATGGACGCCTCTTTTTGACCCGTGATGCCGAGGTAGCGGCGCAAACGGCGCGAGGCAAGTGCGCCACGCATTGCGTGCAACGATGCAATGGGCCATAAAATCGCCCCAGTCCCGTGGTCATCTCAAGGAAAGACATGCCGCGTATCAGAGGCCAGATGACACTGCACGCCCCAGATTCCCGTGTGTTCCTGTTCCTGCAGGGGCCACACGGGCCGTTTTTCCACCGTCTGGGGGCGATGTTGCGCCGGGCCGGTGCGACGGTGTGGCGGGTCGGCTTCAATGCAGGCGACCGGGCCTTCTGGTTTCATCCGGCCAGCTACATCCCGTTTCGCGGCGCCGCTGCGGATTGGGCCGAGACCTTTGCCAGGCTGGTCGATGAAAAAGGCGTCACCGACATCGTGCTTTATGGCGACGTGCGCCCCATCCATGCCGAGGCGGTCGCACAGGCCAGGTTGCGCGGCATCACCGTCCATGTCTTCGAGGAAGGATACATGCGCCCCTATTGGGTCACCTACGAACGGGGCGGCACCAACGGCCATTCCCGCCTGATGGCGATGAGCGTGGCGCAAATGCAAGAGGCACTGGCGCTCTCGGATATGGAAGCCCCGCTGCCGCCGGGACATTGGGGCGACATGCGCCAACACGTATTTTATGGCGCGCTCTATCATTGGTTCGTGATGTTCCGGAACGGGGACTACCGCAATTTCCGGCCACACCGCGCGCTCAGCGTGGCGCAGGAATTCCGGCTTTATATCCAGCGGCTTCTGCTGATGCCAGTGCATACGCTCGACCGGATTCAGGCAACGTTGCGCATCCGCCATGGCGGCTTTTCCTATCATCTGGCCCTGTTGCAACTGGAACATGACAGCAGCTTTCAGGAACATTCGCCCTTCACGTCAATGACTGACTTTCTCGATGTGGTGATCCGCGGCTTTGCCAGCGGCGCGCCGAGGCACCACCATCTGGTGATCAAGGCGCACCCGCTCGAAGACGGGCGCGCGCCGATCCGCCGCCACATCCGTGCGTTGATGAAGGAACTTGGATTGCAAGGTCGTGTTCACTACGTGCGCGGCGGCAAGCTTGCGCAACTGCTCAACGATGCGCGCAGCGCGGTGACCGTGAACTCGACCGCCGCCCAGCAGGTTCTATGGCGCGGGATTCCGCTCAAGGTGTTTGGGCGGGCGGTCTTTGCCAAACCGGAATTCGTCAGCGACCAGCCGATAGCGGACTTTTTTGCCGGGGCCACCCGCCCTGACAACAGGGCGTACAAAGACTATCGGCGGTATCTGCTTGAAACCAGCCAGTTGCCCGGCGGTTTCTACTCGGCCCGCGGGCGGCGGCAATTGCTGCGGCAGGTCGTGGACATGATGCTGTCAGGCGAAGATCCTTATGACGCGCTCGCCTCGGGCACCGCGGCCCCAAGGCAACAGTTGCGTGTCGTGACCTGAGCCACACAACCCCTATGGCTAGATTTTGTCGCCCGAGTCCGGTAGTTTGACCACAATTCAGCGATGGAAAAACCGTCGCGAACCAAAAAAGATGACGTGGGCCAACCTGCGTTCCGAGGCAGAACAAGAACAGGTCGAGGAGACCGAGCAGTGATTTTCCAGTCTTTCCGCTGGGCGCGGGCCGTCGCGCTGTTGAGCATCGTGGGCATCCTTTCCTCGTGCGGCTTGCCGCAGGTCGGCCCGAACAAACGCGAAATCTATGCCGGGTCCGTGCAGAAACAGGGCGATGCCTTTATCGTCGCGGTCAATGACCGCGTGACACGCGCCACCGCCGTCACCCCTGCCCTTGGCTTCAGTGACGCATTCATCAACGCTGGCGTCATTGGCTCTGACACGATCCGGCCCGGCGACATTCTGGGCCTCACGATCTGGGAAAACGTCGACGAAGGGTTGCTGGCGGGGCAAGGCCAGAACGCAACCGCGCTCGAAGAAGTGCAGGTCGACGGCGCCGGGTTCATCTTCGTGCCCTACGCCGGTCGTATCCGCGCCGCCGGCAACTCGCCCGAAGCGATCCGCCGCATCATCACCGCCAAGCTCGAAGAGCAGACCCCCGATCCGCAGGTGCAGGTGCGCCGGATGGCCGGTGACGGTTCGACCGTGTCGCTGACCGGTTCGGTCGGCGCGCAGGGCGTCTATGCAATCGAGCGCCCGACGCGAACACTGTCGACGATGCTGGCCCGTGCAGGCGGTGTGACGATCACGCCCGAAATCGCCCAGATCACCGTGATCCGGGGCGACATGCGCAGCCGCATCTGGTTCCAGGACCTCTACGAACACCCCAGGCTTGATATCGCCCTGCGTGGCGGCGACCGTATTCTGGTCGAGGAAGACACCCGCGCCTTCACCGCCCTCGGCGCGACCGGCGGTCAGGCCCGCGTGCCGTTTGAATCCCAGAACCTCAGCGCGCTCGAAGCCATCGCGCAGGTCGGTGGCCTGCAATCGGCCACGGCCGATCCCACCGGCATCTTTGTGTTCCGCAACGAACCCGCAGAGGTCGCCAACATTGTGCTGGGGCGCGACGATCTTGTGGGCGCACAACGCTTTGCCTATGTGCTCGACCTCACACAGCCCAACGGCATGTTTCAGGCCCGCGATTTCGTAATCCGCGATGCCGATACGATCTATGTGACCGAAGCGCCCTATACCCAGTTCACCAAGATCATCTCGGCCCTCACCGGCCCCGCGGCCTCGGTCAATGCACTGGCAAACATCGCCGGCAACAAATGACGCCAAAGGCGCCTTCGTGGATCATCCGTTCCCTTCCGCCGCCGGACCTGAAAAGGCCCGGCGGCTTTACGTTTACAACGGCGGTTTTCTGACCCAAACCCGAGTGCGGCGCATTCTCGCCCTCGCGGGATACCGTGTGTCACTGGGCCTGCCCGGCCCGGACGATCTGATCGGGATCTGGGGCAATTCGCCCACCGCCCATCGAGGTCTGAAAGTGGCGGCGCGGCGCAACACCTCTGTTGTGCGGATCGAAGACGCATTCCTGCGCTCGCTTTTTCCGGGGCGCGCAGGCGGGCCGCCACTGGGCCTTCTGATCGACAACAGGGGCGCGCATTTCGATCCCCGCCAGCCATCGGACCTCGAGGAACTCCTCTCGACCCACCCGCTTGACGACACTGCTCTGCTCGACAGGGCGCGCGGCGCGATTGCCCGCATCCGCGAAACCCATCTGAGCAAGTACACCGCTTTCGAGCCTGACACGCAGACGCCCGATCCGGGCTATGTGCTGGTGATCGACCAGACGCGCGGCGATGCCTCGGTCACCGCATCGGGCGCGGACCGCAACCGCTTTCTCGAGATGCTGTTCGTCGCGCAAGAGGAACACCCCGCCGCCCCGATCTATATCAAGACGCATCCTGAAACTGCGCAGGGCTTTCGGGCCGGGTATTTCACCGAGGCCGATACAAGCGACCGTGTTCATCTGCTGCGCGACCCTGTCAGCCCGTGGGCGGCGATGGAGGGCGCAATTGCGGTCTATACCGTGTCTTCGGGTCTGGGGTTCGAGGCGATGCTGGCCGGGCACAAACCCCGCGTCTTTGGCCAGCCATTCTATGCCGGGTGGGGGCTGAGCACGGATGAATTCCCGGTCCAGCGCCGCCAGCGCCGCCTGACCCGCGCCCAGCTATTTGCGGGCGCCATGATGCTCTATCCGAAATGGTACGACCCGTTTCGCGACTCCCTGTGCGCACTTGAAACTGCGGTCGAAACGCTGGCCGCCGAAACCCGCGCCTGGCGCGCGGACCATCGCGGTTGGGTCGCAAGCGGCATGCGGCTGTGGAAGCGCAAGCCGATGCAAAAGGTATTCGGCCGTCACAAGGCGATGGTATTCGAGGACGATCCGGCCCGCGCCCGCGCGATGGATCGCCCGTGGATGGTCTGGGCGGGCAAGGCGGATGTGAGCCATGAAGGGGCGGTGCGGGTCGAGGACGGGTTCCTGCGCTCGCGCGGGCTGGGCGCTGAACTGGTGCCGCCGCTGTCGCTGGTGACGGACGATCTGGGCATCTATTACGACCCGTCCCGCCCCAGCCGTCTTGAGGCGCTGATCCGGATGCGCCGGACACTGCGTCCCGATCAGGCCCGTCGGGCCGAGACTCTGGTTCGGGCGCTGACGCGCGACGGGATCAGCAAGTATAACCTCGGTGGGGCCCTGCCGGACCTGCCGGACGGCCCTCGCGTGCTGGTCGTCGGACAGGTTGAGGATGACGCGTCGATCCGGACCGGAACGAGCACCCTCAAGACAAACCGCGCACTGCTCGAGGCCGCGCGAGCAGCCCATCCCGACGCCACGCTGATCTACAAACCGCACCCGGATGTGGAGGCGGGCTTGCGCGCGGGCGCTTTTGACGCCAGCGATCTGGCTGACGTTGTTGCGGATCACAGCGACATCACCGCGCTGCTGGGAGGCGTGGATACGCTGTGGACGATGACCTCGCTGGCCGGGTTCGAAGCGTTGTTGCGCGGGGTCAGGGTGGTGACGACCGGCGCGCCGTTCTATGCAGGCTGGGGGCTGACAATGGATCATGGCAACATCCCTCCGCGCCGCCGCGAGGATGTGTCCCTGCTGGGGCTGATCCATGCAACCCTGATCGACTATCCGCGCTATTTCGATCCCAAGACCGGCCTGCCCTGCCCGGTCGAAGTGGTGGTGGAACGCCTGGCACAGGGCGACGTGCCCCACCCCGGTTGGGGCAATCGGACACTGTCGAAACTGCAGGGCCTGCTTGCCAGCCGCGCCCATCTGTGGCGCTAGAGCGCGCGGCTCCATTCATGGCAGATGTCCGAACCGATCCGGCGCACCCGCTCGAGGTCGAACCGGGCCGCATCGGCGAGTTTGCCCAGACCCAGCGCCCCGATATTGGGCAAGCCTTCGGCCCCGATAGCGACGCCAGCGGTGAAACCGACCAAACGATCGACGAGGTCCGCCTCGATCAATGCGGCGGCAAGCGCACTGCCGCCTTCGCAGAACACCCGTGTCAGCCCATGCGTGCCCAGTTGTTGCAGAACGTCCCTTGGGTCCAACTGGCTGCCGCGCGCCGCACAGGGCAACAGATCCGCACCCAGATCGCGCCATGTGTCCTGCAACATCGGGTCCGCATCGCGGCCATGGCACAACAGAACGGGCACCTCGCGCGCTGTGCGCGCCAAGGTGCCCAGCAGCGGCAGATCGAGGCGCCGTGATACGACAACGCGGGCAGGTTGATGGGACACACCCAAGCCCCGCACTGTCAGCGTGGGGTCGTCGTGGCGGGCCGTTCCGCCGCCCACCATCACCGCATCGTGTCGCGCGCGCATGGCGTGGACGGTGCGCCGCGCCTCCGGTCCGGTGATCCACTTGCTTTCGCCCGTTCCCGTGGCAATGCGCCCGTCAAAGCTGCTGGCGAGTTTGAGGGTAACCAGCGGGCGGCCCTGTTCGACCCTGAGCAGGAACCCCGACAGATCCGCCTGAGCCTCGTCCGCGCAGAGACCCGTTTCGACAGCGATTCCCGCCGCCTCAAGCCGTGCGATACCGGCCCCGTCCACGCGGGGGTCACTGTCACGCAGCGCGATGACCACGCGGGCCACGTTCGCAGCAATCAGCGCATCTGCACAGGGCGGGGTGCGGCCATGATGGGCGCAGGGTTCGAGGCTGACGTAAGCCGTTGCGTCAACGGCGGCACCCTGCGCCTGCGCAAGCGCCTGCGTTTCCGCATGGGGCCTTCCGCCTGGCTGGGTCCAGCCACGCCCGACGATGCGGCCGTCGTTCACGATGACGCAGCCCACCGCAGGATTGGGGGCGGCGTTACCCTGCCCGCGCCGGCCCAAAGACAGAGCCAGACGCATGAACCGGGTGTCGCTCGCCCTGCTCACTCTTCGTCGGGGGTGCCGGGTCGCAGCTCTTGCACGAACTTGTCGAAATCGTCCGCCGCCTGGAAGTTTTTGTAAACGCTGGCAAATCGGACATAGGCAACTGTATCGATACGGTGCAACGCCTCCATCACGATCTCGCCGATGGTTTTTGATGGAATGTCTGTTTCGCCCATGGACTCAAGACGGCGCACAATGCCCGAAATCATCTGATCGATGCGCTCGGGGTCGATGGGGCGTTTCTGCATCGAAATGCGGATCGAACGTTCCAGCTTGTCCCGGTCGAAATCCTCGCGCTTGCCGTTGGTCTTGATCACCACCAGATCGCGCAACTGAACGCGCTCATAGGTGGTAAAACGGCCCCCGCAGGCCGGACAAAAACGGCGGCGCCGGATCGATACGTGATCTTCGGCAGGCCGACTGTCTTTGACCTGAGTGTCTATGTTGCCGCAAAACGGACAGCGCATTGCCCATCCCCCTCTCAAAATCCTGCCTGTGGTAGGGGTTTTCCCCTGTTCCACGAAACTATAGGGGGTTGTCTAGGTTTTGGGTAGTCCCGAAATGACACCGCTAGATGAGCCGTTACCGGACATGTCCCGGCTAGCGCCGTACAAGGGTCCCATCGCTGAGGCGCAGGCGCAATTGCGGCAGGTCGCTGCACATCGCATAGGAAAGGCTCATGCTGTGTGTCAGCCCCGCCCGCCTGACCCCCAGGGTGAAAGACGGAATGGCGGTTTGCGTCGGTGCGGTGGTAAAGACGACGCCCTTGCGCCCTGCCATGCTTTGCGCGGGGCCGCGAGGAGTTTCAACGTAGATGTCTCCGCCTCGCTGGCCAAGCACCTTGCGTACATAAAGCCCCGCGGCGCACCACAATTGCGACCCTCCGGCCCCGTCGGCCTCGATCACCTCGAATGAGTCGGCGTCGATCTGGGCCACCGGCAAGGTAAAGCTTTGGCGGCGCATAAAATCGCCCTGTTGCGCCGGAGTCATCGTGGGTGTGGTCACCAGAACGGCCAGAACGGCCAGCGTGGATCGTTTGATCATGCGTATTCTCCTTTGCACCAACAGATAGGGGCTGTGCGTGCCAGGACAAAATCAAAAGGGCCAAACGAAATCGTGTTGGCATCCGGCACGGCGCCGAATGCGCAGTCAGGGGTTGACGACGCGGACCCTGATCAGCAGTTCGGGTTGCGATCTGCACAAGGCGTTGGCATGGCCATTGGAAAAGGTCTGGAACGGCGTGCGCACGCCTTCTGACGTCGAAGTGACGGCATTTTCGACAGGCGCGGTCGTGAAGATGACACTCTTGCGACCCGGAAAGGCCGCCGAATCTCCGCGCGGTTGCAGGACGGTGATCTGACCGCGCCTTTGGTTCAGATAGTCGCGGGTGAATTTCGAGGCAGCGCACCACAGCGTGGTTCCGCCTGCCCCATCGTTTTCGATCACTTCGAAACGGGTGGCATCGATCGGGCGCACCGGGATCACGACCAACTCTCTCGTGAAAATGGACTGGGCCGTCGCAGCCACGGGCAATACAAGGGCCAAGGTCAAAACAGCAGTCAAAACGGCGGTTTTCATCGCATCACTCCAGTCTGGAGTCGAGCCTAGCAGTTAACAGTGGGGCCGTGAATTCACCTTTCTGCGCGCTTATCCCAGATGCGCTGCAACATGCCGGGTCCTGGGCGCATCCCGGTGTTCGAACAGGTAGATCCCCTGCCACGTGCCAAGCGCCAGCCGCCCGTTCGTGACGGGTATGTGCAGGCTGACCGGCAAAAGCGCCGCCTTGATATGGGCCTGCATGTCGTCGGGCCCCTCGTAGGTGTGGGAGAGGTATGACATCGACGGATCGGTCGTGGGCGGCACGAGCCGTTTGAAAAAGGCGGCGAGGTCCACCTGCACCTCGGGGTCGGCGTTTTCCTGAATGAGCAGCGAGCAGGATGTGTGCTGGACGAACAGGGTCAGCAGACCCGTTCCCGTAACCCAGCTGGCCACGTCACGGGTAAATTCGTAGAGGCCCTGGCCCTTGGTGGAGAGGGTGAAGGTGGTTTGCATCTGCCGGATTATGAGCGGAACAACCCGTCGCCCTGTTCGTCAATGACCTGCCTGGCTTTGGCGACCGTGGCCGCCAAAGCGTCGTCTTTCGAGGCGATGGTGTCGGCGCGGATCAGGGTGTGGACGCGGGTTTCACCGTCAATGTCCTTTTCAATCCGGGCGGAAAGGCGATAGCCATCGGATTCCTTGTGGAGCGTCGGAATAATCCGATACTCTTTGTAGGTTTCGCTGGTTTCTTCAGTGGCTGCACCGCCGAACAGTTTTTTGAAAAGTGACATATTCGCTCCTTATATTTATCTGGCACAATTGAAGCGGTGAACCTCTTTGGAAGAGTCGTGTGACGGGATCAATCACTATCGTAGCTTGATCAGTCTCGACCGGAACCAGCCAACCAAGTCTTCAAATCCAACAGCGCTTTCCGCGACTTCGACCACAAGATCATCAATCCTGTCTTCTTCATGCAAAACGAGGTCGTAACCGCTCTTCCGTATTAGAAGCGTCGTTACAAGCCAAGCCGTCCGCTTGTTCGCATCGACGAACGGATGGTTTTTCACCATAGCGTGCAGAAGCGCTGCTGACTTTCGCGCAATCGGTCGATGATATCCAGAGTAAGGTCTGGCAAGCGCGGACAACAGATCCGCTTCACGGAGAAGGCCAAAGCGACCTCCTCCTTTTGTAAGTGCGCTTTTGTGAGCTTTTACAGCATCTTCAAGTGATACCCGATAGTGTTTTATCGCTCAGCCAACCTTTTCAAGGCATCACTGTAACGCTCGGCAGACTCGCGGAGAACTTCATCCGTTCCCAATGGCGCAGACCGATTTGGGCGTTGCGTCAAAGCTGACGCGGCAGCGGTTTTTGCAATCTTGCTGGATTTTGGATCGCGCAGAACCTTGGATGCAGCAGAAGCCGCCTTCTTGCTTGTGACATCAGAGTTACGCTTTCCCATTTTACTGATCCAGGAACGACCGCAATTTCCGGCTCCGCGAGGGGTGCTTGAGCTTGCGCAGCGCCTTGGCTTCGATCTGGCGAATACGTTCGCGGGTCACGCTGAACTGCTGGCCGACTTCTTCGAGCGTGTGGTCGGTGTTCATCCCGATGCCGAAACGCATCCGCAAAACACGTTCCTCGCGCGGGGTGAGCGAGGCCAGCACGCGGGTCGTGGTTT
>CAZITF010000024.1:0-21002 GCA_964542095.1 uncultured Rhodobacterales bacterium | reverse complement strand
TCGCGTCTGACCTGCCAGTTGAAGGTGACTGACGCGCTGGACGAAATGGTCGTGCAGATGCCGGAACAGCAGATCTGAGGATGCCGGACAGGGCGCCGCGTCTGCCGTTGCGCATGTGGTCCGGTTGGCCCCGCGGCGCGCTGTTGGCGGCGGTCCTGTGGCTGGTGTCGATGGGCGTCGCGCAGGCTCAGCAGGCCTGCACACCCGGCGATGGGCCGATCCTGGTCCAGACCTGTTTCCTCGCCGATCCGCCCCCGGCGCGGCTCTATGGCCACGACATTCTTGGGGACACGCCCGAGTGGGCCAACCTGACCCTCGATTGGGGTCCGGCCGCCGCTGCGGCCTATACGGGCGGAGCGCCCTCGCTGGTCATGCGCCTTGAGGACGGCATTTTCGAAGACATCGCGCCCCGTGTGATCGAGTTGGACCATGATGGATTGCCCGAGGTGCTGGTGGTCAACAGCGAGCCGGGGCAGGGCGCGCGCATCCTGATCCTCGATGTCAATACGGACGGCGTACGCGCCATCGCCAGTCCGTTCATCGGACAGCAGAACCGCTGGTTCGCCCCCTTGGGGGCCGCCGATCTGGACGGGGACGGCGTGGTGGAAGTGATGTGGATCGATCGCCCCCATCTGGCCAAGGTGTTGCGTGTCGCACAGGTCAATGGCAGCGACATTGTCGAGATCGCGGCACTGGACGGGTTGACCAATCACCGCATCGGCGAAGCTGACATCGCCGGTGGCATACGCGATTGCGGCAGCGGTCCCGAGATGATCCTGGCCACGGGCAACTGGTCGCAACTGGTCGCGGTGACATGGGATGGCGCGCGGTTTGCGCGTACAATCCTGGGCGGCGACACGACGCGCCCGGCCTTTGCCCGCGCGATGGCCTGCGCTGATTGAGTGTATTTTGGGAAACGCCGACTTGAGCGGTTTGTCCCTCTCTGTTGTGCCGGCACAACGCCTGGCCGATGCAGGAGCCTCCGGCGGGGATTTTTCTGAAACAGAGAAGACGATGGCTGTTGCGTTTCAGCTGAGCGCCCGCCAACCGATGTCGCGCCGGCAGAACCCGTCCGGGAAGTCGATCGCATCCACCATGGCGTAGGCTTTCTGCGCAGCCTCTTGCAGCGTCTCCGCCCGCGCCGTCACATTCAGCACCCGCCCGCCAGAGGCAGTAATGGTGCCGTTCACGGCTGTTGTGCCTGCGTGAAACACCATCTGGCTGCTGGTTTCGGGCAAGTCATCGAGCCCGCCGATCTCCGCCCCCTTGTCATAGGCATCCGGGTACCCATTGGCCGCCATCACCACCGTCATCGCGTGATCGTTCGCCCAGTTGACCTGCGCGTCGGCCAGCCGCCCTTCGGCGGCGGCGTGCATCAGATCAAGCGCCTGCGCGCCCAGGCGCATCATCAGCACCTGGCATTCGGGATCGCCAAAGCGGGCGTTGTATTCGACCAGCCGAGGGACTCCGTCCTCGATCATCAATCCGGCATACAGCACCCCCTGATAGGGCATGCCGCGTCGCGCCATTTCGGCCATGGTCGGCCGAATGATCTCGGTCAGCGCGCGTTCGGCGATCGTATCGGTCAGAACGGGCGCGGGCGAATAGGCGCCCATACCGCCGGTGTTGGGGCCAGTGTCGCCTTCGCCGACGCGCTTGTGATCCTGCGCGGTTCCGATGGGCAATACGTCTGTCCCGTCACAGAGTACGAAGAACGAAGCCTCTTCGCCGGTCATGAACTCTTCGATCACCGCTTCGGCGCCCGCCCCACCAAAGGCGCCGCCGAACATGTCGTCGATGGCGTCGCGTGCCTGCTCAATCGTTTCGGCGATGATCACACCCTTGCCTGCGGCCAGACCGTCGGCCTTGACCACGATGGGCGCGCCGTGGGCGGTAACATGGGCCTTGGCCGCCGCGGCGTCGGTGAAATGTCCATAGGCGGCGGTGGGGGCATTGGAGGCGGCGCAGATTTCCTTGGTAAAGGCCTTGGAGGCCTCGAGCTGTGCCGCCGCCTGGCTGGGGCCGAACACCAGCACTCCTGCGTCGCGCAGGCGGTCGGCCACACCGGCGGCGAGCGGAGCTTCGGGGCCGATGATCACGAAGTCTATGGCCTCTTCCTCGACAAAACCGGCAACTGCGCCGCCATCATTGATGTCGAGATCGGCGCAATCGGCAATCGCGGCGATGCCCGCATTGCCCGGTGCCACCACCAGCCGGTCGCATTTGGGGTTTTGCAGCACGGCCCAGGCCAGTGAGTGTTCGCGACCACCGCCGCCGAGGATGAGGATATTCATGGCGCTGCACTCCTTGGCCTTTGTTGCGTCGCGTTCTAAGCTGCGCGGACCTCGCGTACAAGGACAGCCCATGGACCTTTTGGATGACCCCGTTCCCGGCTCGAACACGCCGGAGTTTTCCGTTTCGGAAATCGCGGGCCGTGTCAAAAAGCTGATCGAAGGCGAACTGGGCTGGGTGCGCATCAAGGGCGAGGTGGGGCGCGTGGTTCTTGCGCGTTCGGGGCATCTTTACTTTGATCTCAAGGACGACCGCAATGTGCTGTCCTGCATGACTTGGAAGGGGCAGGTCGGTGATCTGGGCACCATGCCCGAAGAGGGGATGGAGGTGGTCGCGGAAGGGCGCATGACGGCCTCCGGTTTCCAGTCGAAATTCGCGCTGAATGCGCAGCGCATCGCCGTCGCGGGCGAGGGCGCGCTGATGGCGCTGCTGGAAAGGCGCAAGAAGGCGCTGGCCGCCGAAGGGCTGTTCGACGCCGGGCGCAAGAAACCGTTGCCCTACCTGCCGGAAGTGATTGGGGTTGTGACTTCGCTGCAAGGGGCGGTGATCCGCGACATCCTGCACCGATTGCGCGACCGCTTTCCGCGCAAGGTGCTGATCTGGCCGGTGGCGGTGCAGGGCGCGGCCTGCGCGCCCGAGGTCGCCCGCGCCATCGCCGGTTTCAATGCACTGCAACCCGGGGGCAGTATGCCGCGCCCCGACCTGATCATCGTCGCGCGTGGCGGTGGGTCGGTTGAGGATTTGTGGGGTTTCAACGAGGAAGTTGTGGCGCGCGCGGCCGCGGCATCCGACATTCCGCTGATTTCAGCCGTAGGGCATGAAACGGATACGACGCTGATCGATTTCGTCTCGGACCAGCGTGCGCCGACACCGACGGCGGCGGCCGAGATGGCGGTGCCGGTGCGCCACGAGCTGGCCGCCTGGGTCGAACAGGCGGGCGGACGGATGGCATCGAGCCTGAGTGCGGGATTGGTGCGACGCACCCAGCGCCTGCGCGATCTGGCGCGCGCGTTGCCCCGTCCCGACACATTGGTCGAGGGGCCGCGCCAGCGGCTTGACGTTCTGGGCGATCGGTTGGGCCCTGCGCTGATCGCGAGCGTCCAGCGCCGCCGTGTGCGCCTTTCGGATGTGGCGGGCAGTCTGCGCCCCGCCGTCCTGACCCGCCAGATACGCGGCGAACGCCAGCGCCTCGGCGCGATGTCCGACCGGCTGGCGCCGGCTTTGAGCCGCATCGCGGCGCGCCGCCGCGAACAGTTTGAGGCCCGCGCGACCCGCTTTGCCCCCCGCCTGCTGGCGCAGGACCTGGAGCAGGCCAAGGTCCGGTTCGAGACGATCCGCGCCCGCCTGCAGGCCACCGGAAGCCGCCAGATCGAGCGGCTGCGCCAACGCCTCGACGGGATGGACCGGTTGCGTGAAACGCTGAGTTACAAGGCAACGCTGGCGCGCGGTTATGCGGTCGTGCGCGGCGGTGATCGGATCGTGACGACGAAGGCCGCGGCAGAGGCAGCCCCGGCGTTGGAGATTGAATTCAGCGACGGGCGGCTCAAACTTGGTGGTGGGCAGGCGGCGCGTAAGTCCAGGGCCAAACCACCCGAACAGGGATCGCTGTTCTAGGGCGGGCTCAGACCCCGATCTTGGGGCCGTAGCAGATCATCTCTTCGCCGACATCCTGCGCTTCATAGAGCGCTTCGCTTTCGGGATTGTTCTCGAAGCTGGCAATCAGCCCACCCGCGCCGCGCTCAAAGGTCCAGCACTGCGGGTCGGGGCGGTCTTCGTACACGAAACAGATGTTGGTGCCTTCCGGATACCAGTAGCCTTCCTTGCATTCCCCGTCGAGGAACGACCAGGTGACCCGCCGGTTTTCGTGATATATTTCAGCACCATAAGGTGCTCCGGATTGACCGTAAAAGAGGGTCTTTCCGGTCACATAGGCTTCAAATTCGGCCGCCGTCATCGGTGCGGCCTGCGCCATTGGCGCGATCAGGGAAAACAGCAGCGGCAGGACGATTTTTCGCATGTGGCGAGTGTGGCAGAACCGGGCCCGAAATGCCACCCGAGACCAGCTTTTCGCGTATCGCGCGTGCGGTGCCGGCAGCATCTTGCACGTTCGGTGCGCGCCATGCCGCCACTCGCTTGTCCATCAGCCGTCGCCACAAGGGCGGGACCAGCGCGATCACGGCCATTACAGGCAGCGACTGGGGCAGAATCGGCATCTCGCCCCGGGTCAGTTCGAGGCCCGGAAACGGTTTGGCCGGTTGCATGTGGTGCGCGGAGTGGCGCGGGGCGTTCAGCATCATGGCAGAGGAATACCAGTGCGGCGCATTCCAGGAATGTTGCGGCCCCATCCGTTCGGGGTTTCCATCGGCCAACACGCGCCGTTCAAGCCCATAGTGCTGAACGTAATCCGACAGCATCAGCTGGATTTGGGCATAGCCTGCGATGACAATCAGACCGACGACACCTGCATTGCCCCCAAGGCCGAAGGCGGCGAGTAAGGCAAGCATTCCGCCGACCGTATACGCGACATAAGGCACCGGCCAGCGCGCACCGCCATGCCTGTTGCGCTCGGCCTGCAACCCTGCGCGGAAACTGCCAGCCCAGGCACGTATCAAATAGGTCCAGAAACCTTCGCCCAACCGTGCTGTCGACGGGTCGCGGCGCGTGCCCGCATGCACGTGATGCACAAGCCGGTGTGCGCTTGTGTGGTGCCCGAACAAGATGCTCGTATAATTTGCAGCCCCCATCCGGAACGGCCAGCGCGAGGCGCGGTGGATCAACTCATGCGCATTGGAGTTCGAGATCTGTCCGAAATAGAGGCCAGAACCGATCAGGATCAGCACCTTGTCAAACAGCGGCAATGGCCCGCCCATGGCCCAGACGGCCAGTCCCAGCAGGCCAAAGTGAACCAGCCCCAACACTTCGGAGAGACGGTGGCCTGTCGCGTCAGATATGTCAGGGGCAACGCTCAGCTTGTCCAGGAAAAACACCACCACGGTGATCGCGGCAATCCCGGCCCACGCCCAAAACCCGCCAAAAAAGCAGGCCAGCGCCAAAAGCGCCGCAGGCAGCAAGGAGGCCACCGCAAAAGGCAACAGGCGCAACATGACGCTAGAATCACTCCTGAGCAGGCCGACGGACCTTATCACAAGGCCCTTGTGTTCCACTAAATCCCCATTCTGACCAAAGCGTGACCGATTGGCGGCGTCCTGACGTTCATCGGCGCGTGGTTTTGCCTGTTTCGCGTCGCTTTTGGGCTGATGCGGGGCGACAGGCGCTGGTAGGTCTGCTTCAAACAGGGCTGGGGGAGTGTGACATGGCGCTGGTTCACGCGGATCGGGACAAGAAGAACGGCAAGGGTGTCTGGAAGTCCGGCAAGGGCAAGGGGCGCGTACGCCCCAAGGGACGTGCGCTCGAGGATCAGGCTTGGGACGAGGTGCGCGCCCTGCTGGGGGACCGCCCGCGCCGCGCCGATCTGCTGATCGAATTCCTGCATCTCATTCAGGACGCCCATGGCCATCTCAGCGCCGCCCATCTGCGTGCCTTGGCCGAGGAAATGCGCATGAGCATGGCCGAGGTCTATGAGGTCGCGACCTTCTATGCCCATTTTGACGTGGTGAAAGAGGGCGAGACGCCCCCGCCCGCGCTGACAATTCGGGTCTGCGACTCCCTCAGCTGTGAACTGGCCGGTGCGCAGGCGCTCAAAACCGCCCTCGAAGAGGGACTGGACCCGAACGAAGTCCGGGTGTTGCGTGCGCCCTGCATGGGCCGTTGCGATACGGCACCCGTGCTGGAACTGGGCCACAACCATATCGACAACGCGACCCCTGAAAAGGTGCGGGCTGCGATCGCGGCAGGCGACACCCATGCCCATGTTCCGACCTACGAGGCACTTGAAACCTACATGGGATCAGGCGGTTACGAAACACTTCGCACCTTGCGCGCAAACGGAGACTGGCAGGACGTACAGGCCAGGATCAAGGACAGCGGCCTGCGCGGTCTTGGCGGGGCCGGATTCCCGTCGGGCACAAAATGGGGCTTTGTGCGCGGCAATGCGGGTCCACGCTATCTGGCGGTGAACGGAGACGAGGGTGAGCCGGGAACATTCAAGGATCGCTACTACTTGGAGCGTGTTCCTCATCTCTTTCTCGAAGGCATGTTGATCGCCGCATGGGCGGTCGAGGCCGAGACGGCGTTCATCTACATGCGCGACGAATATCCGGCGGTGCTCGAAATTCTGGCCCGCGAAATCGCGGCACTCGAGGCGGCCGGAATCGTGGAGGCCGGATATATCGATCTGCGCCGTGGCGCGGGTGCCTACATCTGCGGCGAAGAATCCGCGATGATCGAAAGTATCGAAGGCAAGCGCGGCATGCCCCGGCACCGGCCGCCTTACGTGGCCACAGTAGGCATCTTCGGACGGCCCACGCTGGTCCACAACGTCGAAACCCTGCACTGGATCGCGCGAATCTGCCGCGAGGGCCCCGAAGTGCTGAACAGCACCGAAAAGAACGGGCGCACCGGTCTGCGCAGTTATTCCGTCTCGGGACGCGTGGCCAAACCGGGGGTCTACCTGCTGCCGGCAGGCTCGACCATCACGGACATCATCGCCGCCTGTGGTGGCATGGCCGACGGGCACGCCTTCAAGGCCTACCAGCCGGGCGGACCGTCTTCGGGCCTGTTGCCTGCCAGCATGAACGACATTCCGCTCGATTTCGACACGCTGCAACCCCATGGCACCTTCATCGGCTCGGCGGCGGTTGTGGTCCTGTCGGATCAGGACCGCGCGCGGGATGCGGCGCTCAACATGCTGCGGTTTTTCGAGGATGAAAGCTGTGGCCAATGCACGCCCTGTCGGGTGGGTTGCGAAAAGGCGGTCAAGCTGATGCAGGCCGATACGTGGGATCAGGGCCTGCTGGGCGAATTGTGCACCGCCATGAGCGATGCGTCGATCTGCGGTCTGGGGCAGGCGGCCCCCAACCCGATCAAGCTGGTGATGCAGCATTTCGAGGATGAGATTCAGGGGCGCTGATACAGCGAATTGTTCCGGGTCTGCGCGATGCGTCGATAGCCAAGCCGCGCGAACTCGGCGACGCACCCGGGATAGTCCCCGTCTGGTCCGGCGCGTTCGATCACGATGCGGGCGGGCAGCAGCGGTTCGGACGCGTTCTGCAGGAAAGGCACAAGGGCCGCGTCCTCGTGCCCTTCGATGTCGATCTTGAGGCTGTCCACCCGCTCGATACCGGCGTCGGACAGGATGTCGAGCAGCGGTTTCATTGCAATGGTGCCGGTGGGCGTTTCCTGAACGCAGACGATGGCCACGTCATCCTGCCTGATCTGCAGATCAACGCGGCCGGTTTGCCCGCCGACGGCCACGTTCAGCGCGATGACATTGGCAAGCCCGCTCGCTTCTGCATTGAAGGAAACGTGTCGCACCATGTCCGGGTTGGCGTCAATCGCCAGCACCCGCCCGTCAGGTCCGGCTGCGTCAGCCAGCGGAAGGCTGTAAAGACCCACGTTGCACCCGATATCCACCGCGACACCGCCCGGTCGAACCGCCGCCTGCAGAAAGTCGATTTCGACCCCGTTGTAGCTGGGCCGGGTCAGCAAACCCGCCTCGATCAGATTGTTGCGCCCCTCGATCCGGTAGGCACAACCGCGAAACCGTATGTCCAGCGGCGTGCCCCGCCCCATGATCAACCGGGTCATGCGTGCCCGCAAAGCGCCCCTTTGCAGAACCGAATTCTGCGTCAGGTAAATCAACAGCCGTTGCAGGGCGGACGGGGCGTGAACGCCCCAGGGTCTTTCGAACAGCCCTTGCGCCGTTGCATCGGTTTCGGTGGAAATTGCCCGCCAGGAAGAACTCATCTTGCAATCACTCCGTCCCGACACAACCTTGCTGGCAGGGCCGACACTAGCCACGGGTTGCCCATTCAGCAAGGCAACAGTATCGACGGCACAAGGAGCTTGGAGGTCCAATGGCATTTTTCAAGAAACTCAAGGACCGGCTGTTCAAATCCTCGTCGAGGATCGACGAGGGGCTGGAGGCGATCGTCGATGACGGTGGCGTGGAAGAGCAGGTCGAGCCGAGCGCGGTCGATCACGACGCGGAGCGGATCGCGGAAGAGGCCCGTCAGGCCGATGCAGCGCGCGCTGCCGAGGAGGTACGGCTGGCAGGAGACGCGCGTCGTGCCGAAGAGGCCTCCCGGGCCGAGGCCCGCGCCGCCGCCGAAGCTGCCGAGGAAGAACAAAAAGCCCGCGCCGCCGCCGAGGCGCAACGCGCGGCGTCCCTCGCCGCTGCGGCCCGACTTGCGAGCGAAGGAGAGGCCGCCGCTGCTCGTGCTGCGGCCGAGGAACAGGCCCGCGCCGCAGAAGAACGTGCCCGCGCCGTGACAGAACAGGCCGAAGCCGCCCGCCGTGCCGAAGTCGAAGCAGCCCGCGCCGCCGAAGAAGAGCGCGTCGCACGCGAATCCGCCGCCCGCCGCGCAGAAGCTGAAGCGAAAGAGGCCGAACGCCGCGCCGCCGCCGAATCTCTGAACGCCCCCAGCCCCGAACCTGCAAGGAAACCGGGCCTTCTGGGTCGCATCATGGGGCGCAGCGAGGCCAAGACGGTCATCCGCCGCACGCTGGACGACGACATGCTCGAACAGCTCGAGGAATTGCTGATCGCCGCCGACATGGGCGTGGACACCGCGCTCAGGGTGACGGCAAACATGGCCGAGGGGCGCATGGGGCGCAAGCTATCGGTTCAGGAAATCAAGGAATTGATGGCTGGCGAAATTGCCCGGATCATGGAGCCGGTGGCCAAACCCCTGCCGCTGTACCCCCAGACACCGCAGGTGGTGCTGGTGGTGGGCGTAAACGGGTCGGGAAAAACCACGACCATCGGCAAACTGGCCAGCCAATTCCGCGCAGCGGGCAAATCCGTGGTGATTGCCGCAGGTGACACGTTTCGCGCCGCCGCCGTCGAACAGTTGCAGGTCTGGGGCGAGCGCGCGGGGGTGCCCGTGCTGACGGCACCCGAAGGGTCCGATCCCGCCAGCCTCGCCTTCGAGGCGATGACCAAGGCGCAGGACAGCGGCGCGGACCTGTTGATGATCGACACGGCGGGGCGCTTGCAGAACCGGGGCGATCTGATGGAGGAACTGGCCAAGATCGTCCGCGTGATCCGCAAGAAGGACCCGAGCGCGCCGCACAATACGCTCCTTGTACTCGACGCGACGACCGGGCAGAACGCGCTCAATCAGGTCAAGGTGTTCCAGGAGGTGTCGGACGTTTCGGGCCTGGTGATGACCAAGCTTGACGGCACCGCCAAGGGTGGCGTGCTGGTGGCACTGGCCGACAAGTTTGGCCTGCCGATCCACGCCATCGGGGTGGGTGAACAGATCGACGATCTGCAACCCTTTGATCCCGAAGACTTTGCTGCCGCGCTCACAGGTCTCGACATCGCGTGACAGGGTCCACCTTCTCTGTTTTGAAAAAATCCTCGGGGGGCCCGAAGGGCGGGGGCAGACAGCCCCCTCGCCGGATGCCATGACAGACTGGCTGATCAGCATCGAGGGCACTGAGCAGGGCGCGCAGATCGCGTCGCTGCTGGCACTGCTCGCGGCCTTTCTGCATGCGGTGTTCGGGGCGTTGCAAAAGGGCAGGCACGATCCGTGGCTGACGCGCGGGGCGATTGATGCCTCCTACGGGCTGATGGCGGCCCCGTTCGCACTGTTCGTCGTGCCCTGGCCCGAAGCGCATATGTGGCCGATCTTTGCCAGCGTCTTTGTCATCCACGTCGCCTACAAATGCTTGCAGGCCTGGGCCTATACCAAGGGGGCCTACACGGTCGTCTACCCGGTGGTGCGCGGAACGGGGCCATTGTTCACGGTGATCGGGGCCTATTACCTCTTCGGCGAAGTCTTTACCCTCACCCAATGGCTGGGCGTTGCCGTGTTGCTGGCGGGCATCTTCGGCCTTGCGCTTTACAACCTGCTCTACCTCACTTCCGAACGGGATACGCTGAACGCGGCCCTGGGCCTTGCGGTTGTCACTGGGCTGTTCGTGGCACTTTACACCACCTATGACGCCTACGGCATTCGGGCGACCGCGAACCCGTTCACGTTTCTGGCGTGGTTTTTCATGATCGATGGGATATTCATGCCACCCATCGCCTATATGCGTTGGAAACGCATGAAAAACCCACCCAGCCTGCCTCCACTTGCCTTGCGCGGAGTGATTGGCGGAATAGTGGCGTTCTTCAGTTTTGGTGCGGTCATGATGGCCACGCGGCTCGACAAGGTGGGCGAGGCGGCGGTGTTGCGCGAAACCTCGACCGTCTTTGCGGCCATTATCGGTTGGCTGGTGCTGAAAGAAACGGTAGGACCACGCAGAATTGCCCTGATGACGTTGATCGCGCTGGGTGCGGTGATCGTGGAAATAGGCGGATAACGAGGCAGACAATGAGCGAAGCACGCGACATCAACCCGATCCTGAAACAGGTTCTCGAACTCGGACCTCCGATCGTCTTTTTCCTGATCTACCTGCGCATCCGGGACGAGACATACACTTGGGCCGGGACTGAATATACCGGGTTCATCGTCGCCACGCTGATCTTTGTGCCGATCCTGCTGGTGGCCATGGGCGTGCTCTGGGCGATGACAGGCAAGCTCGGCCGGATGCAGATCTTCACCGCGTTCATGGTGATCTTCTTCGGCGGGCTGACGGCGTGGTTCAATGACGAACGCTTTTTCAAGATGAAGACGTCGATTGTGTACGGGATGTTCGCGCTGCTTCTGGGCATCGGTCTGCTGCGCGGGCAAAGCTGGCTGGCCTACGTACTCAATGACGCCATGCCCATGCGGCACGAGGGCTGGATGATCCTCACGCGGCGCTTGTGCGCGTTGTTTGCCGGGCTTGCGGTGGCCAATGAGCTGATCTGGCGCACGATGTCGACGGATGCCTGGGTCAAGATCGAGACCTTCGGCTTTCCCATCGTGATGATCGCGTTTCTGTTCTGGCAGATCAGCGCGTTGCAATCCTATCTGATCGAAGAGGGCGATCCGCCAGAGGCGTAGCAACGGCTGCCCCTCGCGTGGCCATGCAAACGTAAGGCGGAGGTGTCCTCCGTCCGACCTCAGCCGACGTGGAACAGGGTCGAGAACATGCGCGGATCGATGCTGTCGCCGGCGAAAGTGTCGCCTTCGGTCAGCACGGAGACCGCATCATGGCTGTGCAGGCTTTCCTGATGGCTCGCCACCACGCGGAAATCCCCAATACGGACATCGGCCAGAAGCTGCTCGCAGAACAGGCGCGCGGCATCCTCGACAAAGATCGGGTTGGCCGCGTTCAGCTCGGCGAAAGCCTGTTCGTCCTCGCGCTTGACCATCACCTGTGTCTCGGTCGGGACCGCACGGCGACAGGCCTCGATCAGATCCTCGAACCACAGGCACTGCGCGTCTTCGTCCAGCGCCACCGAAATCCGCGCGACCGAGCGCTGCGACTGCGGAGTCGCCAGTTGCCCGCGTGTGGCACGGGCATGTTCGGACAATTCCAGAGAGCAGGGGCAGGTCGATGAATAGACATAATCCAGATGAATGATTTTCTTGCGCACGCCCGCCTTTTCGACCAGTTCCAGTGCGATGTCGTAGTACTGATAGCCCGACAGGCCCGAGCGCAGGGAGCCCACCTTCATCGGGAAGGAAAACCGCATCTGGATGCGGGCATCAAAGGATTCGAGGTCTGATTTGTAATCGTCCAGCGCCGCTTCGATCACTTCAAAGCTGAAGGTCTCCTCGGCATATTTGTAGAACGACCGCATGATCCGGGACATGTTGATGCCCTTCTTGTCGGCCTCGAGGCTGACTGTTCCGGTCACCGATGTTTCCAAGGTCAGTGCGTCCCCGCCGCGGGTCTGCACGCGCAAAGGCAAGCGAAAGTTCGAGATGCCCACGTGCTGGATCTGCTGTTTTGCACCGCGGATCAGGCTGGATGGACCGTTTTGCAGGTCGGGCAGGGTGGCCTTGTAGATGTCGTTGACGGCAAAGTCTGATGGATAGTGACGCTCGAAAGAAGGGTAGTCCACCGCATCCGATCCAGGCACGAGGCGCGCCACGGACGGGTCCAGTTCAAGCACTTCGGTGGCTGTGGCGGATTTGGCCCAGCGGCGCAGCAGGTTCAGTGCGGCTTCGGCCTCTTCGCGTTCGGGTATTGCGGTGATATCGGGCGTATGAATGTTCATAGAAGTAGCCCCCCTTTCTGTCTTGCGTGCAACAGCATGTAAGCCATGCAGACGTCATGTCCAATATTGCTAACGCATACGTGTGCCGTTGCAACATGGATGACAAATAGACCCGTGGGTGGTCAATTTTTGGCAGTTGGCCGCCAGAAGGCGACCAACCTGCATTATTTTGCGTGATCGAGCGCCTGAAGAATATCGCCGATCAGGTCCTGCGCATCTTCCAGCCCGACCGACATGCGCACAAGACCCGGCGTGATGCCGAGATAATCCTTTTGATCCTGCGGCAGGCGCTGATGCGTTGTGGTGGCCGGATGCGTGAGGATCGACTTGGCATCGCCCAGATTGTTCGAGATCACCGGGATGCTCAGCGCATTGAGGAATTTGAACGCCGCTGGCTTTCCTCCCGCAAGGTCAAGCGACAGGACCGTTCCGCCGTTGCCCCCCATCTGGCTTTGCACCAGCGCGTGCTGTGCATGCCCCGAAAGGCCCGGGTAGATCACCCGCGACAGGGCGGCGTGCCCTTGCAGGGCCTCTGCGATGGCAAGGGCCGACGCCGCTTGCGCCCGCACCCTTAAATCCAGCGTTTCCAGACCCTTGAGCATCACCCAGGCGGTGAATGGCGACATCGAACCGCCGGTGTGCTTCATGTAGGGTTCGACTGTCTTGCGGATGAATTCCCTGGTGCCAAGGATGATCCCGCCCAGGGCGCGGCCCTGTCCATCGATATGTTTGGTCGCCGAATAGATCACCACATCAGCGCCTTGCTGAATGGCGTTCGAAAACACCGGCGTGGCAAAGACATTGTCGACCAGTACCGTGGCCCCGACCCCGTGGGCGAGGTCGCAGACGGCGGCGATATCCACCACCTCAAGCGTCGGGTTGGAGATCGATTCAAAGAACACCGCCCTGGTCCCCGGTGTGATCGCCGCCCGCCACTGGTCAAGGTCGGTGCCATCGACGAACGCAACCTCGACCCCGTAACGGGTCAGGATGTCTTCGAGCACGTAAAGGCACGAGCCGAACAGCGCGCGCGACGAAACAACCCGATCACCCGCCTTGAGCATTGAGGTCAGCGCGCCGGACACGGCCGCCATGCCCGATGCGGTGGCAAAACCATCCTCGGCTCCTTCAAGCATGGCGATGCGCTCTTCGAACATGGCGACGGTGGGATTGCCGTAGCGCGCGTAGATGAATTCGTCCGGGCCCGCAGTCTCGAACCGCTGGGCGGCGGCCTCGGCGCTGTCGTAGACAAAGCCCTGGGTGAGAAAGATCGCCTCGCTCACCTCGCCATACTGACTGCGGCGGGTGCCGCCGTGCACGGCGCGGGTGCGGGGATTCCAGGTGTCGCTCATGGCGCGTAACTCCAACTTCAGCGGGCCTGAAATCGGGGTCAGGCCACAAAAAACCCCCAAGCGCGGTCAAGCGAAAGGGGGGCTTTCATCCTGACCTTTTAGCAGAATTTTCCGACCTGGCCTTGCAAGAAGGCGTCGGGGTGGCCCGCAATCCGGTAACAAATCGCCACGGCGCATGGATTAGGCTCAGTTCGCGGTCAGGTCAACACCGTCACGGTGCCGTAACCATAAATTCATGTCTGCGTCATATGTATTTCCACAGCAGCCCCACTAGATGTGGTAGGAGGTGCCTTGATGCCGATCCTGAGACTGAATGCAGGCCCCGACGGCCTGACGCTTCACGGCTCTCCGGCGGCTGCCATTCCCGTGATCGGCAAGGCAGCCAGAGGCACAGGGCCGGTGATGGTTTTGATCCATGGCTGCAAATACAATCCCGCCGATCCTGCGCATTCGCCCCACACGTCGATCTTTGGCACAGAACTGCATCATCGTAAGGTGGGTCAGGTGAAATGGCTGCGCCATCTCGGATTTGGCTCGGGCAATGTGGACGAGGGGCTGGCCATTGCCTTTGCCTGGCTCGCACGCGGCAATCTGTGGCGGGCGCAGTCTTCCGCGCGCTCAGCGGGTCGGCATCTGGCGGATGCGATCACGCTGATCCGGACCAGCGCGCCGCACCGTCCGATCCACGTGATCAGCCACTCGATGGGGTCCGAGGTGATCTTTGAGGCGCTGAACATTCTCCCGCCCAAAGCGGTCCAGCGTATTATCGCGCTGTCCGGAGCGAGCTATGCCAGCCGGGCGGCCGCCGCAATGCAAAGCCGCGCCGGGCAGGACGCCGAATTGTTCAATGTCACAAGCCGCGAAAACGACGTGTTCGATTTCATGTACGAGCGGCTGATCGCGCCGCCCGTACGCGGGGATCGGGCGATGGGAAACGGTATCGCCCTGTCCAATGTGGTCAATATCCAGCTCGATTGCCCCCGCACACTGGCCGCCCTGACCCGGTTCGGCGGACATATCGCAGCCCCACGCTGCCGCATGTGCCACTGGTCGGGCTATACCCGGCCCGGCGTGTTGCGGTTCTATGCCCATCTGCTGCGCAATCCCGAGGGCACGCCGCTGCGCGACATGCGGCAAGTCCTGCCTGAGGCGGCCCCGCGCTGGTCGCGCATGTTGGCGCCTCCTCGCCTCGCGGCGGTCTTGCCCATGGCGCACAAACCCGCATCCTGACCACACGGACACCGGGGAGTGAAGTGCGATCCTTGTTGTCCTTGACCCACGCTGAAAGGCGGAAAAACCTTTGTTGGGGCCACTGGGCTGGTACAGCGGCGAGGCTCAACACGACAGATATGGTCGGGAAAAGCCGTTCGGCGTGTGACTGATTTCAGTGCAATTCGAATGCCTTACCCGCTGTCCGCAACCCGGCTATGCAGGATTGGCAATGGTATTCTGCACTGCGGCATCCTACTTTTCTATCAACGCAAAGATGATAATCAAAACCCCACGAGGTATCCGATGGCTTATGTCACACAGTCCCATTCCACCATGTTTTCCAGCATCTGGGCAGGCATCTCCGGCTTCTTTTCCGCTCTTGGCCACGCGATCACAATGTCGGCTTCGGCGGACGCACGGTTGCGCAAGGTCGAAATGCTGAACGCAAAGAGCGACGCGGAGCTGGCAGCCATGAACCTGCGCCGTGAAGACATCGCAGCTTTCGTGTTTCGCGATCTGATGTACATGTGATCAACGCCTGAAAGCCCGGGCACGGTCCGGGCTTTTTTCGTGCGCTCCTGCCGCACTCCCTTGCACCGCTTGACACCCTGCCCATAGCCCTTCAACGCTGTGCGCGATGATTGACCTGCGCCCAGTTGGATACGTGATCGGATTGCTTGTCGCGATGCTTGGCGCCGCGATGGTTGTCCCGATGATCATGGACATCGCGGATGGCAATGGCCACTGGGCCGTATTTGCCGAAAGCGGCATCGTGACCCTGCTTGTCGGCGGCATCATGGCGCTCAGTTGCTCCAACGGCGTGCGCGAGGGGCTGACGATCCAGCAGACCTTCTTGTTGACTACGGGTGTCTGGCTGGCGCTGCCCATCTTCGGGGCCCTGCCGTTCTATCTGGGCGCGACTGAGGCCCGCTTTGTCGATGCGTTTTTCGAAGCGATGTCGGGCCTGACTACCACTGGCTCCACTGTATTTTCCGGATTGGAAGAGTTGCCGCGCGGACTGCTGTTGTGGCGTGGTATTCTGCAATGGCTCGGGGGCATCGGGATCATCGTTGTCGCCATGGTGTTCCTGCCTGAACTGCGGGTCGGGGGCATGCAGATTTTCCGCACCGAAGGCTTTGATACCTTTGGTAAAATCCTTCCTCGTGCGACGGAGATCGCAAGCCGGATCTCGGTCATCTACGTGGGTCTCTCGCTGATCTGTGCGCTGGCATATATTTCCGCCGGAATGGGGCCATTCGATGCGGTGGTGCATGCGATGACGACCATTGCGACCGGTGGATTTGCGAATTACGACGCTTCGTTTGCGGCCTTTGATGCGCCGGTGGCCTATGTGGCAAGCCTGTTCATGATCATGGCGGCCCTGCCTTTCGTGCGTTTTGTGCAACTCAGCGCAGGCACCGCCCGCCCGCTGCTGCAGGACACACAGATTCATGTGTTTCTCGTCACCGCGCTGATCATTGCGGCCCTGATTACCGGCTGGAACCTGATCAACGGCAACGCGAGCGGAGAGGAGGCCCTGCGTCTTGCCCTGTTCAACTCGGTCTCGCTGATGACCGGCACCGGCTATGCCAATGCCGATTACGGCCAATGGGGCAGCTTTGCGATTGCGGTGCTGTTCTTTACCGGGCTGATCGGAGGCTGTGCGGGCTCGACCGCCTGTTCGATCAAGGTGTTCCGCTATCAATTGCTCTTTGCCTCGATCAAGTCGCAGCTGCAAAAGACCCGCAGCCCGCACGGCATATTCACCCCGCGCTATGCGGGCCGCCCGGTGGGCGAGGACGTGCTGAACTCGGTCATGTCGTTCCTGATGTTCTTTACGGTCACGTTGGGTTTGCTTTCGGTGGCTCTGGCGATGACCGGGCTCGATTTCGTGACCTCGCTGTCCGGGGCGGCCACGGCGCTGGCCAATGTCGGCCCCGGCTTTGGCGATCAGATCGGGCCCTCGGGCAATTTTGCCGCGCTCAATGACACGGCCAAGTGGCTGCTGGCAGCGGCGATGCTGATCGGTCGGCTGGAATTGATGGCTGTTTACGTGATCTTTACCGTCGGTTTCTGGAGAGCGTGATGCAAAGACGCCTTGGTGCCCAAATCTCGCATATGCTCAAGGATCGCGGGGTCGATGTGATCTTTGGCATTCCCGGCGTGCACAATCAGGAAATGTATCGCGGCATCGAAGAGGCCGGGATCACCCATGTGCTGGCGCGGCACGAACAGGGCGCGGGGTTCATGGCCGATGGCTATGCCCGCGCCACCGGCAAGCCGGGCGTGGCCTATGTGATCACCGGGCCGGGGCTGTGCAATATCATGACGCCAATGGGGCAGGCCTATAGTGACAGCGTGCCGATGCTGGTGATCTCGTCCTGTCTGGATGAAACGGCGGCCAAAAGGGGCCAATTGCACCAGATGAAGGACCAGTGTGCGGCAGCTGACACCGTCTGTGATTGGTCTGAAGAGGCGCGGACGGCCTCCGCCGCATATGCCCTCGTGGATCGGGCGTTCGGAGAATTTGAAACCACCCGCAAGCGCCCCAAGCACATTCAGGTGCCCATCGCTCTGTTGGAGTCGCAGGCCGACACTGGCTGGGAGACCGAGCGCAGCTTGGCTGGCACACTTAACCCGCCCCACCACGACGTGGCCAAAGTATTTGTTGAAAAACTGGCGACGGCGCAGCGCCCGATCTTTGTGGTAGGAGGGGGCGCGGCTTCCTCTGCCGGCCCTGTGGCGGAAGTGATCCGCAAATCGGGGGCGGCATCCTTTGCCACATATGCGGGGCGTGGCGTGATAGGTGATGATCCGCTGCACTTTGGGGCCTATCTGCCGCGACCCGACAGTGCCGCAGTCTTTGCGCAGGCCGATCTGGTCATTTCCGTTGGCACTGATCTGGCTGAGGTGGATTTGTGGCGTGATGATCTGGGCGCGACCTGCCCGCACATCCGCATCAATACCGATGATGAAGTGATTGCAAATCGCGGGGCAGGGGACGCCAGTATCAAATGCGACGCAGGCCTGTTCTTTGGGGCGGTTGTGAACCTCATGACCGCGGGGCAGAGCGCTTGGAAGGCGCCAGACATCGCTGCAAGCCGCGCGCGCTGGCGCGCCGAAGTAGACGCCGAACGTCCCGGCATTGTCCCCGTCTGCGACGCTCTGCGCGACGCCGTCCCGCCCGACACCATGATCTATTCCGACATGACCCAACTGGCCTACACCGCCAAGGAGGTCTGGGACATGGACCGCCCCGGCCATTGGCACCACCCCACGGGCTTTGGCACCTTGGGCTATGCCACCCCTGCCGCCATCGGCGGGGCCGTGGCGCGCAAGGGCAAGCCGACCCTTGCGATCATCGGGGATTACGGGTTCCACTATACCATGGCCGAACTGGGCGTTGCGGTGGAACTGGGCCTGCCGATCCCCATCATCCTGTGGGACAATGCCAAGCTGGGCGAGATCGAAGACAGCATGGTGCGCGCCCAGATCGCGCCCAACGCCGTCGTGGCGCGCAACCCGGATTTCTGCAAACTGGCCGAGGCCTTCGGGGCCTATGCGACGGCCCCGCAAACCCTTGAAGAGATGCAAGAGGCCGTCCAAACCGCCTTTGCCGCAGACCGACCCACCCTGATCTACCTCACTCCGGCGATCAGCGCGTGAGCTTTTTCTAACAAGAAAAACCGTGGGAAAGATGCCTGACGTGCCGGGGGGCAATGCCCCCCCCGGTCAGTCCCCCCCCTCAGTCCCAGCAGCTGACCAGCACCGTCATGCCTGTGGCCTCTCCGGTCAGGTCCACCGGGTCGATGGGTGTGGCGCTGTCCGTGCCGGCGGCGGCCATGCCGGCCTGTTCCAGCACACCTTGCAGGGCGCTGCGATCCAGCGCAAAGCGTACGCCTTTCGGCAGGGCGCGACCTGATTGCGCCTCGGGCAGCAACATACCCAGCACACCGCCCCCAGAATCGAGCACCGGCCCGCCTTCATCGCCGGGAAGGGTATCCATGTCGATACGCAGCACGCCGGTCTCGCCGTCCAGCCCGCGCACATCGCTGAGCTTGCCAAAGGTCATGGACGGCGCGCCCAGCACCCCTTCGAAACTGTAGCCGGAGGTTGCGACCTCTGATTGCAAACGCGGGGTGATGGCGCTGAAACGGGCCACGGCAAGTGGCGCCAGATCGGTCCGGGGCGTCAGCACGGCCACACCGCGCGCGGCATCGACAAGAGCCACATCGGCCTCGGTCTCGCTGTCCAGCGTCAGTCGTGCGCAGGACCCTACCACTTCGGACGTGGTGATGACGGTGCCGCGCCGATCGACGAAAAAGCCCGAGCGCGACAGGCGCGGCTTGCGCACCTCAAGGCCCGACACCAGATCGATGGCCTGTTCTTCGGTGGTCGCGCTTGGCGGGATGACCCCGGCCAGACGGACCAGGCTGCGGTCCATCTCTTCGATCAGGCGGCTGCGCCGTTCCTCGTCGCCCGCAGGCCAGATCAGGGTAAATCCCTTGATTTGCCCACCTTCGAGGCGCACCCGGGTTTCGGAAATGCGTTGCGCATCCTCGCCCACCAAGGTAAAGGACCGGTCGCGCCGTTCGCGCGGCCCGTCCAGCGGCACGATGTCGAGGGTCTGCATGACGTCATATAGCCCGGACAGCGTGGATTGATCCCCGGCCTGGCTGATCAACAAGACGGTCGCGTCGAGGTCGCCTGACCGGGTGTAGTGGGCAAAGGGATATTCGTACTTTTCGAAGGCAAGGACATCCATTGGCAGTATGATCTCGATCCCCGCAGTTTCATCACGGACCGAGGCCAGCCCCAGATCATTCAGTACGGCGTTGTAATCGTTCAACAAGGCCGCGCGCTGGCCCGTGGTCAGCACGCCTGTGACCTCGAACCCCTTCTGCTCCTGCCATGTGGACATGGCCGCGCGGGTGCCCCGGCCAAAGGCACCGTCGATGGCACCGGGATAGACCCCGGCCCATTTCAGCATCACCTGCAACTGCTCGCGCTCTGTACGGGTCAGCAGACGTTCGCTGCGCTGCGCTTCGGCGCGGTTTTCGTCGGGCGGGGCGGGCGCCGCCACAACGGGTCCGGTTGTGGGTGTCTGCGGGGCAGGGGCGTCAGCCACTGGCGTGTCGACAGGGGCCTCGACCACGCCTCGATCCAGCACATTGGCCCCGACGGGCCAGAATTGCTGGCGAAACGTGCTGCCAAGGGCGATATAGCTGTCGCGGGGAATGACGCCTTCGTTGCGGTAGACGCGCAATACCTGTTGCGCGTCAGGCCGGGTATAGGGGCCAAGGGCGATTCCGTACCAGCCACCGTCAAGGGCAAAGCCGTTCACATCTGGCAGATCAGCGGCGTAGGCGCGCGCGCGGTTCGTCGCTTCGCTCAGACTGGGTTGCGCCTCGATCTGCACCCAAACCACGTTGTCCTGCGCCAAAACCGCACCGCACCAAACAAGGATCACCGCCCACGCAAACGCTACACGTCTTAAAATCACCCGATATCCCCTTTGATGGTCTTGGTGCCGTTTTTTCCTGACGCGGAGATTAAGCAGGAAACCGCGCAATGAAAATAGAGGAATACCCCCAAAAAAGAGACCTTGCGCGCAATTGACCTCCCCCGGGGCGGGCCGTAGGAAAGGCGCGCATCCACAGAGGGGCCATGCCCATGTCAGACCTGCCCGACACACCGCGCTCGTTTCAGGAGATCATCCTGAGATTGCAGACCTATTGGGCGTCGAAAGGCTGCGCGATTCTGCAACCATACGACATGGAGGTCGGGGCAGGCACGTTCCATCCGGCCACCACCCTGCGCAGCCTTGGCACGCAGGCCTGGGCGGCGGCCTATGTGCAGCCCTCGCGCCGCCCGACCGACGGACGCTACGGCGAAAACCCCAACCGGTTACAGCACTATTACCA
>CAZITF010000023.1:0-21296 GCA_964542095.1 uncultured Rhodobacterales bacterium | reverse complement strand
GGGCTACCGCAATTTCGGCACCAAACTCTGGAACGCGGCCAGCTACGGCGACATGCGCGGCACCTTCGACGTGGCCCACAGCGACGCGGTGCCAGACACGGCCCACCCGCTCAATCGCTGGATCAAGGGCGAACTCGCCAAAACCCGCGAAACGGTCGATGCGGCGCTGACCGACTACCGGTTCAACGACGCGGCAAACGCGCTCTACGCGTTTACATGGAACACGTTCTGCGACTGGTATCTGGAATTCACCAAACCGATCTTCGACGAAGGCACGCCGGACGAAATCGCCGAAACCAGGGCCACCTACGCCTGGGCGCTCGATCAGTGCCTCATCCTGCTGCACCCGATCATGCCCTTCATCACCGAAGAGCTCTGGGGCAAAAAGGCGCGGCCCAAGCCGCTGATCCACGCCGACTGGCCCACCTACACCACCACCGATCTGGTGGACGCCGCGGCGGACGGCGAACTCAACTGGGTGATCCGCCTGATCGAATCCATCCGCTCGGCGCGCGCGCAGATGCACGTGCCTGCCGGGGCCTATGTGCCGCTGGTGGTCAAGGGGTTCGAGGATGACGCACGCGCCGCCCACGCGCGCAACGCGGCGCTGATCAAACGTTTCGCCCGGCTCGACTCGCTGACCGAAGTCGAGGATTTCCCAAAAGGCACCGTCGCGCTCGCCGTCTCGGGCGGCAGTTTCGGCCTGCCGCTCGCGGACGTGATCGACGTGGGCGCCGAAATCGCGCGGCTGGAAAAGACGCTGGGCAAACTGGGCAAGGAACTCGGCGGCCTGCGCGGACGGCTCAAGAACCCCAAATTCGCACAAAGCGCCCCCGAAGAGGTGGTCGAGGAAACCCGTGCCAACCTCGCCCTGCGCGAAGAGGAAGAGGCCAAGCTGAACGAGGCGCTCACCCGCCTCAAGGAACTCGGCTAGGGTTTCTTCTGGCGAAAAATACTGCGGGGTCCGGGGCAGCGCCCCGGTCCGTCACCCGCCCCGTTGCGCAACACCGGAAGCGACGCGCGCTGCGTTAACATATCGCCCGATGCAGCGCCCCGGTGTACGGGGGGTGTACAGGGGGTGCACGGGTTGTGCCCCGCTCAAAGGGCCGTAAACCTTTGCAAACAATGCGTAAACGCGCCCGTTAACCGGATTTGGCTATTTGAACACCGGCGCCCGCTTCTGAAAGGTCGCCGCGACCACTTCCATCTGGTGCGGTTTGCCGATCAGGTCCGCCTGCACCCGGCTCTCTTCCAGCAACACCTCATCGGGGCCGTGCGTGTCGGCATAGGCAATCAGCGCCTTGGCCGCGCGCAGCGCCGAGGGCGATTTCAGCGCCAGCGTTTGCGCCAAATCCATCGCCGCCGCCAACGGATCGTCGGCAATTTCAGTGACCAGCCCCCAGGCCTCGGCCTGCGCCGCGGCGACCGGTTCGGCGGTATATGTGAGACGGCGCAGCACGTCGCCACGCACCAATCGGGGCAGCAGCACCATGCCCCCCATATCCGGCACGATGCCCCATTTCATCTCCATCACCGCCAGCTTCGCATCGGGCGCAGCAATCCGGATGTCTCCGCCCAGCGCCAGTTGCAGACCCGCGCCATAACAGACCCCGTGGATCGCCACGATCACCGGGACGGGCACGCGGGTCCAGACCATCGCCACCTCCTGCCACTGGTTCGTGGTGCCGTCGCCATGGCTGCGCGGCATCAGCAAGTCATTGGGATCCTTGCCAATCATCGCGCCCAGCCCGGCAATGTCGATGCCTGCGCAAAACCCCTTGCCCGCGCCCGAGATCACGCAGACCCGCGCGTCGCTGGTGGCCACTTCGGTGCCTGCGGCGATCAGCGCATCGATCATTCCCTGATCGACGGCATTGATCTTGTCGGCGCGGTTCAGGCGCACATGGGCGATGTGGTTTTCGTAAGTGACGGATACGCGTGCAGGCTCGCTCATCGGGCAACTCTCCTCTTTGGCTTACCCAAGCGCATCGCGCCCGCGCCTGCCAGCAAAACCTTGCGGCACGCGCGCGCCTTGCCCAAACCGCCTGCCCGCGCTACGCCTTTTGCCATGACCGATTTCCGCCTCACACCGCTTGCCGCCAGCCTGCCCTCCACCGTGCCCTTCGTCGGACCCGAAGCGCAGGAGCGCGCCCGTGGCGCACCGTTCAGGGCGCGGCTCGGGGCCAATGAAAACAACTTCGGCCCCTCCCCCCGCGCGATCGAAGCGATGGCGAAGGCAGACATCCAGAATTACGGCGATCCGGAAAATTTCGTGCTGCGCGAGGCACTTGCGGCCCATCTGACGGTCGCCTCCGCCAACATCATGGTGGGCGAGGGGATCGACGGGTTGCTCGGTTATCTGGCGCGGCTCTTCATCGGTCCGGGCGACGCGGTCGTGACCTCGGACGGGGCCTATCCGACCTTCAACTACCACGTGGCAGGCTTTGGCGGGGTGCTGCACAAGGTCCCTTACCGCGACGATCACGAAGACCCCGGCGCGCTGTTTGCCAGGGCGCGCGAGACGGACGCAAAGCTGGTCTATCTTGCCAACCCCGACAACCCGATGGGCACATGGCATGATGGGGCGCGCCTGACGCGTGCGCTGGATGACCTGCCGACGAGCTGTGTGCTGGTACTGGACGAGGCCTATGTCGAATGCGCGCCCCCCGGCACCGCCCCCGACATCGCCGCCGACGATCCGCGTGTAATCCGTTTGCGCACCTTTTCAAAGGTTTACGGGCTGGCCGGGGCGCGTGTGGGCTATGCCATCGGGGCTGCGGACCTGATCGACGCCTTCAACAAGGTGCGCAACCATTTCGGCATGAACCGCGCCGCGCAGGCCGGGGCGCGCGCCGCCTTGGCGGATCAGGATCACCTGCAAGAGGTTCTGGCCAGGATCGACGACGCGCGCACCCGGATCGGGCAGATCGCCCGTGACAACGGGCTGACCCCGTTGCCGTCGGCCACCAACTTTGTCGCCATCGATTGCGGCGGCGACGGGGCCATGGCCAAAGCAGTTCTCGACGGGCTGATCGCGCGCGGAATATTCGTGCGCATGCCCTTCGCGGCGCCGCAAAACCGCTGTATCCGCATCAGTTGCGGCACGCAGGACGATCTGGATGCGCTGGCGCTGGCCCTGCCGGGGGCGATCAAGGATGCGCGAGGGGGCTGACAGCGCGGTTCCCTGCACTATATTTTAACCTGTCGATGTTATGTCCGGAGCCAGGATGGACAATAGACCCATGGGCCGTGCGCCCAACTACACAACCGCCTGCATCGCCATGTTCGGCGTCAACATCACCTGGGTTCTGGTGCTGATCTGGGCCATCTGGGGATTGATTGCCGCGATGTTGCTGGCAATTGGCGTCAATCACCTGATGGAACGCGGGCGCGTCTGGGCCGCCGCCAGACAGGCCGCGTCGATCCGGCGGGGCAAGCAGACCTGAGAGGCGGTTTGGGGCTCTGCCCCGGCGCTGCGCGCCTCCCCGGGATTTTTTCAAAACAGAGAAGAGGGACGCCGCACGCTCAGCCCTTGGCGATCACCTTTGCCGCCGCTTCCAAGGCGCCGGATCCGTGCGGTATGTCCAGCGCGCTCAACCCCGCCTCGATCCCGCCCAGCAGCCCCATGATCATGTGCCCGTTGACGTGGCCCATATGGCCCAGACGGAAAAAACCGTGCCAGGCCGGATCGCCGGGCGCGGCCATGCCAAGGCCGATGCCCAGGGTCAGGCCGATGTTTTTCTCGGCCCAGTCACGCAGCGCCGTGCCGTTGGGTGCTCCGATGCGCAGGGCGGTGACGGCGCAGCTGCGGTGGGCAGGATCAGCTACGTTCAACTCCAGGGGGCCGCTCTTCCCCCATGCCTCGCAGGCGGCCCAGATGGCGCGGGCCAAAAGAGCATGGCGTTTCCAGACGGCCCCGATCCCTTCGGCCTTCAGCATGTCAAGCGCGGTGCGCAGGCCATAGAGGTGATGCGTGGGCGCCGTGCCGTTCCAGTACATGTAGAACTCTTCGGGGTTGGCACGCGGCTGCCAGTCCCAATAGCGGCTGACCCGGGGCATCTTGGCGCGTATGGCGGCGGCCTTGTCGTTGAAAAAGACAAAGCACATGCCCGGCGGCACCATCAGCCCCTTCTGGCAACCCGCCACCATCACATCCACGCCCCAGCCGTCCATCTCGAATACGTCACAGCCCAGCGAGGCGATGCAATCGGCCATCAGCAAGGCCGGATGGTCGACCGAGTCCAGCGTCGCGCGCAGGGCGGCGATGTCGTTGCGGATCGAGGTGGAGGTGTCGACATGCACGGCCAGCACCGCCTTGATCCTGTGGGCGGTATCGGCGCGCAGGGTCTCGGCGATCCGGTCCATGTCCATGGGCGCGCGCTTGCCGAAATCGATGGTCTCGACCTCGGCCCCCAGACCTGCGGCCATCTCGCCCCAGCCGATGCCGAAACGCCCCGTTGCGGGCACCAGCACAGTGTCGCCGGGCTGGATCGTGTTGGCCAATGCGGCCTCCCAGGCCGCGTGGCCATTGCCGATATACATCGCCACATGCCCTGTCGTGCGCGCCACGGCCTTGAGGTCGGGCACGAGGCTTGCCGCAAGGTCGATCAGCCCGCCCGCATAGATGTTGGGGGCGGCGCGGTGCATGGCCCGCAGCACCGCATCCGGCATCACCGAAGGGCCGGGAATAGCCAGATAGTCGCGGCCAAAGCTGGCGATGGGGGAAGTGGGCATGGGCGTCTCCGCAGGATTGGACTGACGCGGACCCTAGCGTGCCGCAGCGCGGCGTCAATCGCCGTCAACGCTTGCCCCTTTCGGGTGGCCAAGCTACACCTCTGCCTCAAGGTTCATCATCGGAGCACGGCATCGCTGCCGTTCATACCTCACGCGTGACTTCTCCCAACACTCCTGACACTCCCAGTGCCGCCTCGGGACAATTGCTCAGATGGCTCTGGAGCGGCTATCTGAAAAAGCACGTGGGAACCATGACGGTGGCCGTGTTCTTCATGCTGCTCGAAGGATCGATGCTGGGCGCGCTCAGCTACATGATGCAGCCGATGTTCGACGATGTGTTCGTGCAGGGCAATGGTGACATGCTGATCTGGGTCGGGCTGTTCGTGATCGGCATCTTCGTGGTGCGCGCGACCTCGTCCGTGGTGCAGAAACTGCTTCTGACGCGCGTGGCGCTCAAGACGAGCGCGGCTCTGCGGATGGACCTGCTGGACCGGATCATGTTGCAGGACGGCGCGTTTCACCAGGTGCATCCACCGGGCTTTCTCATTCAACGGGTGCAGGGGGATGTGGCTGCCGTGGGCGATGTGTGGCGGGCCATCATCACCGGTGCGGGGCGCGATTTCCTTGGCCTTCTGGTATTGCTCGGGGTCGCGATCAGTGTCGATCCGGTCTGGGCGCTGCTGGCCTGCGTCGGCATTCCCGTCCTTGTGCTGCCTGCGGCCGCCGCCCAAAGCTATGTGCGCCGTCAGGCCCGCAAATCGCGGGATCTGGGGGCCAACCTGTCGACGCGGCTCGACGAGGTGTTTCATGGCATCGTCCAGGTCAAGCTGAACGCGCTGGAACGCTATCAGGCCCGCCAGTACCGCGGCCTGACCGAACGCTTCGTGCGGACCGAGACCAAGACCGCATTCGGCAGTGCCGCGATCCCCGCCATGATCGACATCATATCGGGCGTAGGGTTCATGGCCGTGATCCTCTATGGCGGATCCGAGATCATCTCGGGAGAAAAGACCATCGGCCAGTTCATGACGTTCTTCACCGCCATGGGCTTTGCCTTTGACCCGATGCGCCGCCTGGGCGCCATTTCGGGGCTGTGGCAGACGGCTGCGGCCTCGATCGAGCGGGTCAAGGAACTGATGGATGCCCCGCTTGCCCTGTCATCGCCCACCACGCCGGCCACCCTGCCTGTCGGCGTTCCGGAAATCGAGCTTGAGGACGTATCTCTGTTATATGGCGACACGCGGGTTCTCAAGGACGTGTCGCTGGTGGCGCGCCCCGGCGAAACTACGGCTCTTGTCGGCGCCTCCGGGGCGGGCAAATCGTCAATCTTCAACCTGCTCACGCGGCTTGTGGATGCCCAGAACGGCACCGTGCGCATCGGCGGCGTGCCGACAATCGACATGGATCTGAGCGCGCTGCGGGGGCTCTATTCGGTGGTCACGCAAGAGGCGCTGCTGTTTGACGAGACCTTGCGTGAAAATATCCTTCTGGGACACCACGACATCCCCGATGACCGGCTGAAGGCCGCGCTTGATGCCGCACACGTCACCGACTTTCTGGACAAGCTGCCCAACGGGCTCGACACCCATGTAGGCCCGCGCGGCTCTGCCCTGTCGGGCGGGCAGCGCCAGCGCGTGGTGATCGCGCGCGCGCTGCTGCGCGATACCCCGATCCTGTTGCTGGACGAGGCGACCTCTGCCCTTGATGCGCAATCCGAGAAGGTGGTGCAGGATGCGCTTGACCGGTTGTCGGCGGGGCGCACGACGCTGGTCATCGCGCACCGTTTGTCGACCATTCAGGGGGCGGACAAGATCATCGTGATGGATCGGGGCGAAGTGAAAGACACCGGCACCCACGAAGAGTTGCTGGCGCGCGGCGGCATCTACGCCGATCTCTACCGCCTGCAATTCCGCGACGGCAAGACCGTGATCGACGGGGTGCGCGCCCGCGCGCTGGGCAAGGACGACATGGAAGAAACGACCGCAGGCATCGGGCTGCTGGCCCGTATCCGCGCGCGGTTCACCGGCGGGAACGCCACCTAGCGACGGTACTGGCGCGCAAGTGTGGCCACGTCCACGCCCGCGAAATAGCGCGCAAGCGTCCAGAGATTGCGCGCCCCGCGCCGCACCCACCCCTGTTGGCGGTATCTGGCGGAACTTGTCACGGCAATGGCATCAAGCGCGACCAACTGCCCCCTGAGGCGGCGCGCCATGGCGACGTCCTCCATCAAGGGCATGTCGGGATAACCGTCCACATGGGTATAAAGCGCGCGTGGGATCAGCAGCCCCTGATCGCCGTAGGGCAAACCGAACAGACGCGCGCGCAGATTGGCCCATGCCGCAACCATGCGCCCGCCCCGATCAAAGCGCAGCTGGAAATAGCCCGCCTTGCGGGTGCCAAGATGCGCCCCGACCGCGGCTGTCCAGCCCGGCGACAGCACCGTGTCGGCATGCAGGACCAGAAACCATCCCGCCCTGCCCTGCGCGCAGCCACGCTTCAACTGCCCGCCGCGCGATGCGGGTCCGGTAACGATTTGCGCGCCCCACGCATCGGCCAGCGCCAGCGTGTCATCGACCGACCCGCCATCGCTGATGATCAACTCGGCGATCAACCCCGCCTCGACGCCTTCCATCAGTGCGCTCAGGCATCCGGGCAGACTTTGGCCCGCATTGAGCGTCGGGATAATGACGGACAGTGGTGCAGGCACGCGCGCGCCCCCTTTTTACGGTGCCAGAGCCTGTTATATGAAAGGCAAGCGAAGCGAAAGGAACCTCGCATGTCCGCACGCCGTGTTTTCCGCCTGTCGGGGCCCGATACGCGCAGCTTTCTGCAAGGGCTGGTGACGAACGATGTCGGCAAGATCGAAGGCGGGCTGGTCTATGCGGCGCTGCTGACGCCGCAGGGCAAGTATCTGGCCGACTTCTTTCTGAGTGCTGCTGGCGATGACGTACTGCTGGATGCGGAGGCCGGTCAGGCCGAGATGCTGCGTACGCGGTTGGGCATGTACAAGTTGCGTGCGGATGTGACGATTTCAGATTCAGAACTTTATGTGCATCGCGGTCTCGGGGCGTGTCCGGCCGATGGCCTGATGGACCCGCGCCATGCGGATCTCGGCTGGCGGGCCTACCGCGATCAGCCACAGGCCGAAGACAGGGTTGACTGGACCGCCCTGCGTGTTGCGCACCTGATCCCGCAGGCAGGGATCGAGTTGACCCCGGACACCTTCATTCTCGAAGCCGGGTTCGAGGCGCTGAACGGCGTGGATTTTCGCAAGGGATGTTATGTCGGTCAGGAAGTGACCGCGCGAATGAAGCACAAGACGACGCTGCGCAAGGGGCTGGCTCAAGTGGGAGTTGCGGGCGAAGCGGCACCGGGCACTGCGATCATGGCGGGTGACAAGGTGGCAGGGACATTGCTCAGCCGGGCGGGAGACCGCGCCATCGCCTATCTGCGATTTGACAGGGCCATCGACACAATGGAAGCCGGGGACGCCACGGTGACCTGGGCTGGCGCCGGAAACTGACACAGTTTCCGGCTCAAAATCCGTGTCGGATTTTGGCCCCGTCGCGGTCAGGCCCGTTCGGAATATTCCATGGTTTCGGTGTTGACCACGATGGCTTCGTCCTGACCGACGAAGGGAGGCACCATCACCTTGAGCCCGTTGTCGAGCACGGCAGGCTTGAACGAATTGGCGGCCGTCTGACCTTTAACGACGGGCTCGGTCTCGACAATCTTGCACACCACCTTCTGCGGCAGGGTCGCGTTCAGCGCTTCGGCTTCGTGGAATTCGACAAGGATCGTCATGCCGTCCTGCAGGAACGGACGCCGTTCGCCAAGGATTTCGCTGTGCAGCTCGATCTGCTCGTAGGTGTCGGTGTCCATGAACACCAGCATCCCGTCATTTTCGTAAAGGAACTGCTGGTCCTTCTGCTCGAGGCGAACACGCTCGACCTTGTCGGCACTGCGAAAGCGTTCGTTCAACTTGGATCCGTTGCGCAGATTGCGCATTTCGACCTGGGCAAACGCTCCGCCCTTGCCGGGTTTAACGTGGTCGACCTTGACCGCCGCCCACAGGCCTCCGTTGTGCTCGAGCACGTTCCCGGGGCGAATTTCGTTTCCGTTGATTTTAGGCATGTGGCGAAACCATGGCAAAAGGTTGATGAATGTATGCCGCACCCTATATCTCGGGTGGGGTTGCCCTGCAAGGCAACCAGATACAGTGCTGCACATGCAGCAAGCTATGCAAATAACGCAAGGGTGCCATGCAAATACAGGGTATCCGAATCGGCTGAGATAGGCCATAACGGACGTCACGCCGAAAAACACAAGAGCAAGAAAAAAAGAAAGGACGACGAATGAAAGACTTCGTTGACGGCACAGCCTTTAACAACGAACAAGGCAATCGTGCACGTAAACTGTTTGCAGCCGTGGTGTTGGCAGCGCTTGATGACGCCATCGCGGACGACAAGAAATATGGCAATGGTCCAGAGCAGATTGCACGCTGGGCGCGTTCGCGCGATGGCCGCGAAGTGTTGAGCTGTGCCGGTATCGACCCCAACGAGCGGGTTGTCACCGGTCTGATGGATTTTGTCGGCAAGGGTGTGCGCACCTCGGTCGCGCTGAGCCGCGAAGAATCCGAGCGCCGCAACGCCGCACAACAGGCCGAAGCCGCCTGATCTTTATCACTGACGCTGTTAAGGAAAACGCGCCCTTCTGCCGGGCGCGTTTTCTTTTGTCCGGCGCCATAGAAAACAGTTCGAATTCAACACATCAAATGGTTCAGTGGATGCGCGACCCGCCGACAGTCGCGGACCCTGCCCTCGCACTCGATGATGTAAAACAACCATCATCGCATGATCCAGAATCCGGTTGCCACCGAAACGCCCGACAGCAGACAGGATGAAAGATCCGCCACCGGTGTCTTGGCGACGTTGCCGAACAACAATGCCCCGCGAGCCGCTGAGACAAAGACGGACGTTTCGATCAGCAGATGTACCGGCGTGTCAAAGGTTCTGTGATCATCGCTGGACGTATCCAACCTGATCTGTCCAGCGTCATTCCAGATCTTGTGCAGCCAGTGCGCGATGGATTTCGCGGCGTACCAGCTTGCGCACGTTGCGCGTGATCCGTTCACCCAGCGCGCCCTGCAACTCTTCGCGCACAATATCGCTGATCAGTTCGCGCAGCGCATCCTCGTCCAGCACATCGTCATCCGAGGCAAAGAGTGCCGCTGCAACGCCCGCCGCCTCATCCACGCGTGGCACGTCGGGCGTTGCCCGTGCATCTGTGCCCGGCTCGGGATCATCAGCCTCTGGTTCGGGTGCTTCCGCCTCGGGCACCTCCGGTGCGACGGCTTCCACTTCGGTCACTTCGAACGGGGCGTCTGGCTCGTGTGTCTGCCCCCCCTCGACCGGTTCCTCGTCGGCATCTTCCCATTCCATCGCGGGCGGTTCCGTGCCGGCATAGGCATCGACCCCCGGATCGTCCGGTTCGAACTGGTCGCGCCGCTCGCCCACCAGGGTTTCCAGTGCAGCGATCTTTTCGCTCAGGCTTTTGGGCATGGGAGCGGGTTTTGCAGTTGTTTGGCCGCTGTCTTCGTCCGTGACCTGCGTTAGCGCCCCGTCCACTTCATCCGCCCAGTCCTCGGGCACCTCGGGGCTTTCAGATGTATCCGCCGCGCCGTCCGCCCCGGACATGGCCGGGTCCGCGCGTGCCTCTTCGGCATCCGCCACGCCTTCAGTCTCTTCAGTCAGATATCTCGCATCCTCGTCGGCAAGGTCCGTGTCAGCGCCGGCATCTTCCTCGACGTGGTCGATCGACGTCGACGGCGGCGCGCTGAACCCTTCCGAAGACAACGACGCGATGAGGTCATTGTCATCGGCCGGGACATATCCCTGCGCACGGACATCGATTTTCGCTTTGTCCTCAGACTTTTCCCTGGAAAAGGCGGAACGCGAGAATATCGCCATTTGTCCGTCGTCCGCGTCGGCTTCCGCCTCCATTTCGGCGGAGTCTGCGTCGACGTCCTCGATTTCGTCGGTGCTGTCCGCTTCGGGCACACGCAACGACGGCGTCAGAACCAGACGGTCACTGGGCGGTTGCTGTACGGACGCAGCCCCGGGCCGCGCGTTATCGGACACCAGGCGGCGAATTGACGCAAGCACGTCCTCCACATCAGTGTTGGTCATCGGATCAGACATTTTATTACCACTCTCAACCTCGATGCGCAGTCTAGCCCGCACATAAGAGTCGCACAACACTGTGGTGAAAACCTTAATCAGATGGTTTCAGCGACCGAAGGACCTTGTCGAGCTGTTGGCCTTGTCTTGAACGCTTCGTCGGCGCGCTCTTGACCAGATTGTAATAGGCGGCGGGGTCATAGATCTGCACCGGAAGCCCGAGGCGTTGGGCCGTCAGCAGCCCCATCGATTCGAGGACCTGATAAGCCGCGATATACTGATCGGCCCGGGCTGAAATCCGGTTCGTTTCGGCGTCAAGCAGATCCTGTTCCGCATCCAGCACGTCCAAAGTGGTGCGCGCGCCCAGTGTCGCCTCTTCGCGCACGCCCTGAAAGGCGACGCGGGCGGCCCGGATCTGGCGTTCGGAAGCCGCAAGGCTCGCACGCGCAGCCACAAGGTTCGAAATCGCATCGACAACGTCCTGCTGCACGTTGTTGCGCACGTTGTGCAGGTTGCCCCGCGCGGCATCGCGCACGGCCATGGCGCGCCGCTCAGTTGCGCTGAGTTCGCCGCCACGATAGATCGGGCCGCTGACATTCACCCCGATGGTGCCGGTTTCCGAACTGTTGCTGTTGCCAAGGTTTTCCTGCAGCCCAAGCGTGCCGCGCAAGGACACAGTGGGCAGTTTCGACGCCACCGCCGCCGTGATCAGCAATTCATTGGCTGCCACCTGACGGCGGGCCTGCTCCATTTCCGGATGCGAGCGCACGGCAACACCCTGGGCGCTCTCGATATCGGTGGTGGTTTGCGGCAGCCTGGGCACCGCGGACAACCGGCCCGGTTTGCGACCGGTCGCATTGGCGTACTCGGCCTGCGCCTGAACCAGATCCCGCTCTGCGGCGGCCAGATTGCTGCGGGCTTGCGCCACTGCGGCTTCGGCCAGGGCGACATCCGTGCGCGTGACCTCGCCCACTTCGAACCGGTCCTCTGAGGCGCGCAGTTCCTGCTGCAAGAGGCGCAGGTTGTTCTGGCGAAGGGCGACGAATTCCTGCTGACGGCCCACATTGAAATAGGCCACCGCGGCGCGCAGCAGCACGTTCTGTTCGATCCCCAGCAGCGAGGCGCGCGTGGCCAGGACCGTTTCCTTGCTTGCCTCGATGCGGGCGGCGTCCGCGCCGCCGTCAAACAACTGCAGCGTTGCCTCAAGGCCAAGGGACGCACTTGTCGACCCGGCATCCCGCGCCACACCTCCGGTGGCGGAGGACGTCGAATTGCCGAACTGACGGGTGACATCGCCCGACCAGGATATGATCGGGCGCAGAACAGAGGCGGCGATCGCCACATCCTCATCCGCAGCCCGCAAAAGGGCGCGGTTCTGATCCAGCAGACCGCTGTTGCGATACGCACCGACAAGAGCATCCGCCAACGTATCGGCCAGTGCCACCGGGGCACCGAGACCCGTAACGACAGCAATGACCGCCGCCGTGCGCCGCCACATGCCGTTGTGTCCTGTCTTGCTCATGATGTCCGTTTCCCTGTCGCGTGGGTGGCCCGTTTTTCCGGTCTGGTCGGCTCAGAGTTGAAAGGCGTCGTGTTTTTCAAAACCTGGCAGGACTGGCGCACCGGCATTGAACGCGCGGCGCCAATTCATGCGCCCGTCCAGCTTGTAGCCGATGCGGACTTCACCAAGGGCTCCGTCCATGAACAGGCACGCGATCCGCCCGCCGTCCTTCAACTGGGCTGGCAGGGCGTCGGGCAAGTGGCTGACCCCGCCCTCGACAACGATCACATCATAGGGGCCATGGTCGGGCGCGCCTTCGCTCAGCGGGCCGGTGTGCACAATGACGTTGTCCATGCCGGCGGACATCAGCCCTTCTTCGGCCTCGTGGGCCATATCGCCGTCTTCCTCGAGGGCGACGACGGCCACAGCCATGTGGGCGATCACGGCAGAAGAATAGCCCAGGGCCGCCCCCACATCGAGCACCAGTTCATCCCTGTCGATTTCCAGCGCATCCAGCATCTTGGCCAGCGTACGCGGCTCGAGCAGGACGCGGCCTCCTCCAAGGCTGATGTTCTCCCCCATATAGGCGGCTTCGCGTTTTGCCGACGGCACGAAATCTTCGCGCTTGACCGACAACATGGCATCGATGATGGGGAATTTGGTCACATCCGACGGTCGCACCTGTGTGTCGACCATCATTGTACGGCGGGCAGAAAAGTCGGTCATTGCTGCTAAACTCGTTCGTTCAGAATCCTGAAACCAGATGTGCCACATCCCGAAGCCCGGGGCAACGCGCGAGGACGTCCAAAGCGGGTTTTGATCCACAGGCACACTTGCGCGCGATTATGAGATGAGCTATCGCAACCCTCGCACCACGGCTGGCGAGTTGGCGGAGTGGTTACGCAGCGGATTGCAAATCCGTGTACACCGGTTCGATTCCGGTACTCGCCTCCAGGTGTTTTCAATGACAGCGCTGAATTTCTCAAGTTGGGTTTCTTCTGATCCGGACCGCAACTTGTGCGGTCCCTTTCCGCGCGTCTGAATGCCCCTCGCCCGTTACGGTGCATGCAATAGCCGAAAACCGTGATGCAACGTCGAACTGTGGGGCGACGTGCCACTGCGCGCCGTAATGCTGTCGCGAAAGCAACAGGATGTGTGGCACGAATACGACCCGTCCTTGCCGAGTTTGAAGCCCGCTTTGCCCGCATGGGCCGCCTGAGTCGACTTTTCAGCGACTGCGCCCAGATCGTTTGCGACGTCCATTTCCAAACATTCCCGGCCATGTTGAACAGCCCATGACCGTTGGGCGCAAAGAACCGGGCCGGTGCGGTTCGGATACAGCCATCCGGGCACAGGCCGGTTTGCGGGAACTGCCCTTGCCAGATATTGCAGGGAAAGGACCAGTGATCGTCGGGCGTGGCTTCTCGCCGCGGCAATGGCCCGTCGCCAAGGCCCCCGCGCGTGGGCAAGCGGCTGGATTTGCCCCCGTCCGCCGCTGGCATCTGTCCTGACTTTGCCATCTGTGCCTGTGGTGCGCCTGATGTTTTCTGTCAGCGTATCGTGACACGGGCGCGGCCCGGATTGCAAAATCGCCTGGTCCATCGAACCGCCCCACTGCCCCTTGCACTTGCTGGGTGGATTGCGGAACAGTGTCGCGACGTACCAGCAAACGGAGGCCACCATGTCCAAACCACAACGCACTGCTGTCATCGGACTTGGATCCATGGGATACGGGATCGCTCAATCGTGCCTCGCGGCGGGGCAAGAGACCTTTGGCTTCGATGTCTCGCCCGAACAGACAGCGCGCTTTGCCGCTGCGGGCGGCGCGACGGGCGCGCTGGCCGATGTGGCCCACGGCCTTGATGCGGTCATCGTCGTTGTTCTCAACGCCGAACAGACCGAAACGGTGTTGTTTGGTCCCAACGGCGTGGTGCCGCTGATGCGCAAGGGTGCCTTGGTCATGGCCTGTGCGACCGTACCGCCGGACTTTGCCCGCCGGATGGAGGCGCTGTGTACGGATTTCGGTGTCCACTACCTCGATGCGCCGATCTCGGGCGGGTCGGCCAAGGCGGCTCAAGGGGCCCTGTCGGTGATGGCCTCGGGCACGGCCGCCGCGTTCAAGGCGGCGGCCCCGGTTCTGGACGCAACGGCCACGACCGTCTTCGAACTGGGCGATCACGCAGGCCCCGGTTCAGCCATGAAGGCGGTAAACCAACTGCTTGCGGGCGTGCATATCGCAACCATGGCCGAGGCGCTGACCTTTGGCATGACCCAAGGCGTTTCACCGGACCAGTTCGTCGAGGTGATCAGCCAATGCGCAGGCACCAGCTGGATGCTGGAAAACCGTGCCCCGCATATCGTGGCCGGGGATTACACGCCGCTCAGTTCCATCAACATCTGGCCCAAGGATCTGGGGATCGTGCTGGACGTCGCCAAATCCGCCAGTTTCTCGGCCCCGATCACCGCCGCCGCCCTGCAACAGTTCATCGCCGCGGCTGGCATGGGTCTGGGGGGCGAGGATGACGCGGCGGTGGCCAAGGTCTATGCCCGCAACGCCAGATTGACCCTGCCGGGGGAAGAGGCATGAAGTTTTCCGCGAATCTCGGGTTTCTGTGGGCCGACAGGCCGCTGCCAGAGGCCATTCATGCCGCCAAGGTTGCCGGGTTCGATGCGGTCGAGTGCCACTGGCCCTATGAGACCCCGGCGGAGGATGTCAAAGCCGCACTTGATGCCACGGGCCTGCCGATGCTGGGCCTCAACACCCGGCGCGGCAATGTGGCGGCGGGCGAAAACGGCCTGGCCGCCCTGCCCGGCCGCGAGGACGACGCCCGCACGGCCATCACCGAAGCGATTGCCTATGCAGACGTGACCGGCGCCGGCGCAATCCACGTCATGTGCGGATTCGGAGCGGGGCCGGAGGCGCATGCGACCTTTGTCGCCAATCTGCGCTTTGCCTGCGGCGAGACCGACCGGACGATCCTGATCGAACCGCTCAACCGTCACGATGCGCCCGGATATTTCCTTCAGACCACCGATCAGGCGCGGGCCATCATCGCCGAAGCGGGTGCGCCAAACCTCAAGCTGATGTTTGACTGCTACCACGTGGGCCGGACCGAGGGGGACGTGACCACGCGGCTGAGCGATCTGCGTGACATCATCGGCCATATCCAGTTCGCCTCTGTCCCCGACCGGAGTGCGCCTGACCATGGCGAGCTGGACTATGCCCACATATTCGCCACTCTGGCCGACTGGCCCGCCCCATTGGGCGCGGAATACAAACCGGGCGGCGATACGGACGCTACGCTGGGCTGGATGGCGCGTTTGCGCGGTTGATCCGCCCGATCGCGGCCCGGCTCAGCACGATCAGCCCCGCCGCCGTGCCAAGGCACAGGGGCAGACCACCGATCTGATAGGTCAGCCCCGACAGCAACGTGCCGATCAGGCGCCCGGCGGCATTGGCCATATAGTAAAACCCCACATCCATGGTCACCCGCTCGGCACTCGTGAAGGCGAGGATAAGGTAGGAGTGCAGCGACGAGTTAATCGCAAAGAGCACGCCAAAGATCAGCAGACCCACGACGACCGATACGGTCAGCCACAGGGTCGGCCCCCCGGCCAGCAGCGCGGCAATGGCCAGGCCCGCTGGCACCACGAACAGCGTGCCGACCCAGAATTTCGCACTGGCGGCAAGCTCTGACTCGGACCGCGCAGCGCTGCGCAGGATAGCAGGGGCGCGGGCCTGCACCACGCCATAAAGGATCACCCAGATTGCCATGAACACGCCAATCATGAAGAAGGCGGCGCGCTGTCCTTCGGGGGTGCCATCGCTGAGAACGCCATAGAAATAGATCGGGATACCCACCACAAACCACACATCACGCGCGCCAAACAGGAACACCCGCGCGACACTCAGCCAGTTGACGCGGGGGTTGCGCGAAACGACTTCCGCGAATTTCGCGTCCTTGCGCCCCACAGGCAGACCCGGCGGCATCCGCAGCACGACGGCCAGCAGGATCGCCCCAAGGACCAGAGCCATGCCAAGGACGGAAGGCACAAAACCGAACAACGCCAGCGCCCCTGCCCCCAGCAGAAATCCGAACCCCTTGACCGCGTTCTTCGACCCCGTCAGCAGCGCCACCCAGCGAAACAACCCATCACCTTCGGGCGCAAGCAGCTTGACCGCGGATTTGGACGACATCTTGGCCAGGTCCTTGGCCACGCCCGACAGGCCCTGCACACACATCACAAAGAGAACCGAGGCCGCGACAGACCATGCCGGATCAAGCTGCGCCAATGCGATCAGCGCCACGACCTGCAAGCTCAGGCCGGCATAAAGGGTCGAGGTCAGCCCGAAACGCGCCGCGATCCACCCCGCAGACAGGTTCGTCACCACCCCGGCGATTTCATAGAAGACAAAGAGATAGGCCAGTTGCACAGGCGAAAAACCCAGGGCGTTGAAGTGCAAAAGCACCAGCATCCTGAGCGCGCCGTCGGTCAGCATGAAAGCCCAATAGGCCGCCGTCACCGCCACATAGGCGGCAAGACCCGCAGGTCTGCTCAAAGCGCGGCACCCACCATCTGCGCGACATCCACCAGTCGATGGGCATAGCCCCACTCGTTGTCATACCAGGCATAGACCTTCACCTGCGTGCCGTTCACCACCATGGTCGAGGGCGCATCGATGATGCCGGAGCGGGGATCATTGGTGTAATCGGCCGACACGAGGGGGCGCGATTCATAGCCCAGAATACCCTGGAGAGGGCCATTGGCTGCCGCCTCGAACAGGGCGTTGACCTCTTGCGCGGTCGTGGCACGTTCGACCTCGAACACGCAGTCGGTGAGCGAGGCATTGAGCAGCGGGATACGCACCGCATGACCGTTCAGCTTGCCCGCCAGTTCGGGATAGATCAGCGTGATCGCCGTGGCCGAGCCGGTCGAGGTCGGGATCATCGAATTCAGCGCCGAACGCGCGCGCCGCCAGTCCTTGGCCGGGCGATCCACGATGGTCTGCGTATTGGTCACATCATGAATTGTCGTGATCGACCCATGCCTGATGCCCAACCCCTCGTGAACCACTTTGACAACGGGTGCCAGGCAATTGGTTGTACAGGACGCTGCGGTCACGATCGCTTGCCCGGTATAGGCCGCGTTGTTGACACCATAAACGATATTGGCCGTGTCCCCGTCCTTGACCGGGGCGGAGACAATGACCTTTTTCACCCCGGCGGCGAAATAGGGTGCCAGGGCCGCTTCGGTTTTGAACACGCCGGTGCAGTCGATGACCACATCGACACCATCGAGCGGCAGGTCCTCGATCCGACGCGCGCCATGTACCGGAAGCCGGGTGCCGTCGATGGTGATACCGTCCGCATCCGCCTCGAACCGCGCAGGCCAGCGCCCATGCACCGTGTCGAATTCGAGCAGATGGGCATGCATGGCAGGCTCGCCCACCGCATCGTTGACAAATGCGATGTCACAGCCTCGGTCCAGCAAGGGGCGCAGGGCCAGCTTTCCGATCCGGCCAAGGCCATTCAGGGCATAGGTGGTCATGGGGCGTCTTTCATGTGCAGCACTGTGCGGGGTATTGCATTCCCGCATGACAGTTTCACGACACTTCGCAAAAAGTTAGCGCGGTCGGCGCAACACTCCGGCTGCAGGCACGGTTTTGCCATCAATTTTAACGTCTTGCGTGCTGTAGTTGAACCAGAAAACCTCGTTGCCCGTTTCGCGACGGCGCGCGCCTTCGGGCATGTCATGGGTCTCCAGATCGGGTACCAGACCGCGCAGCAGGCGCATATGGGCGGCATCGTCCAGCCAGCCAGCCACATAGGTCACGTGATCCGAACAGCGCAGCGCAACAGGCGCACCAGGTTGGGTGCGCAGCAACACTTCGCCGCCCCCTTCGACCTGTTCGAAATAGCCGACGACCTGACCGCCACCGCTCAGCGGCACAGGCATGTCGGGGCGCATCGATTGCACCCGCGCCACCGTCAAATCGCTGCCGGGCCACGCGGGCGGCAACGGCGCCGGTATGCAGAAGTGGGCATCGCGCGCGGCGCTGCGCGGGCCAAGCACGACCTGCTGGGTTGTCGATTGAAGCGCCGCCTTCAGATCGTCGGGCATGTGCATCATTCCCGGCACCAGCACCAGCGCGTAGCCGTCGAACGCGCGCGCCGTGGGGGGCAGAATATCCACCGACCAGCCCAGCTTGCGACAGGCGCGGTACCAGTCGAACACCAATCCGAAATAACTCAGGCCCGCGCCGTGCGGTTGCACCGCCCACATCGCATCGGCGTCATAGTCGAACATGATCGCCACGGGCGCCTGCGCGGGCGCAACCTCCGGGGTATCGGCCAGTTCCGCCATCACCTGAGCAGCCTCGCCAAAGGCTTCGGTCTCGACCGAATCCGGGCGCAAGAGGCCCGCATGCATCTGTTCCTGCGCAAACGGTGCCTGACGCCAGCGGAAATAACAGACCGCCTCGGCCCCATGGGCGAATGCCTCCCACGTCCACAGGCGCACCATGCCGGGCAAGGGGGCGGGGTTGTAAGGGGCCCAGTTCACCGGGCCGGGCTGCTGTTCCATCACCCACCAACGCCCATCCTTGCCGACGGCACGATAGAGATCATGGTGGAAGGCCTGAAAATCCGGATCGCCCTGCTGCGCGTAGGCGCGCTTGTGCGCTTCACTCGCACCGGAGCGGTCTTCGAGAAACCCCAGCGGATAACTGTCCCACGAGGCGATATCGAGGTCCGCGCCCACCTTGAAATGGTCGAAATCCGTGATGCGGCCCATGTAGTTATGGGCGATGGGCGCATCCGAATGGGCGCGGATGATGTCGGCCTGCGCGCGGTTGAAGGCGACCACCTGATCGGATGAAAACCGGCGGAACGCGTGGGCGTGGGCCGGGTTCACCTCGGTCACGGTCAGGTTGGGCAGGCCGATCTGGTCGAAATCGTCGTAATCCATCGACCAGAACACGTTGCCCCAGGCCGCATTCAGCGCATCGATATCCCCGTCATTGCCGCGATAGGAACCGGGGGCCGGAAACTGCGCGCGCAACCAGTCGCGAAACGCGCGCCGCGCATTGTCCGAATAGCTGAGGGTCGTGTCGTGGCAGCTGTATTCATTGTCTGTCTGCCATGCGCCGATATGCGGGTTCTGGCCATAGCGTTCGGCCATGCGGGTGACGATCCTGCGGCATTCCGACAGATATCCGGGATGCGAAAAGCAATAGTGGCGGCGCGAGCCGTAACCGCGCACGCGCCCCTCGGCGTCCACCGGCAGCATGTCGGGGTGCTTGGCCACGACCCAGGCCGGTGGCGTGGCCGTGGGCGTGCCCAAGACGACCTTGAGGCCCGCCGCCCCCAGCGTGTCAATGGCGCGGTCGAGCCAGTCAAAGTCATACTGCCCCTCGACCGGCTCCATCCGTTTCCAGGCGAATTCACCGATCCGCACCCAGGTGAGGCCAAGGGCCGCCATACGCGCGGCGTCTTCGGCCCAGTGTGCCTCGGGCCAGTGTTCGGGATAGTAGCAAACGCCAAGCGTGCGTTTCATAGGATCACCTGATGTTCGCGCTGGCCTGTCACACCCGCCTCAGTCGCAAATGTCATGCCGCCCTGCACATCATCGCTGTTGTCTGCGGCCGAGGTGATGAACAGGGTTGCGCCCTCCCGTCCGCCAAAGGCCGGGCATGTGGTTTGGGAGGCTGGCACCTTGATACTGCGTTTGAACTGGCCGTCGCGGTCATAGCAGGCCACCCGCCCTGCCCCCCATTGCGCGTTCCACAGGTTCCCGTCCGCATCCACGACCGCGCCATCGGGGTTGAGGTTGTCGCCGCGCAGATCGACAAAGACCTCCGGCTCTCCCCGGGGCCAGCCCAGTTTGTCCAGCGCAACCTTTTGGATGGATTGCGAAAACGTGTCCGCGAAATAGGCGGTGGCCCCGTCGGGTGTGAAACAGATCGCGTTGGAAATGGTGATCCGGTCAAAGAGTTGGCGCACTTCGCCGCGATAGTAGCGATAGATCGCCCCGGCACGGGCTTCGGCCTTGATGCCCATCGTGCCGATCCAGAACCCGCCCTGCGGGTCCGCCCGCCCGTCATTGGAACGTGTGGCCGGATTGTCAGCCTCGAGCGGGGCGACCGGATCGCGCGCACCCGTCGGAATGTCGACGCGCCACAGGCCACAGGCCGAGGCCATCAGCAGCGTGTCACGATCCACCCATCCGGCGGCCGAGACATATTCGTCAAAGCCCCACCTTTGGCGCGCCTTGCCTTTGCAGTGAAGCGTCTTGCCCGGAATATCGAACCAGAACAGTTCGTTACGCTGCGGATGCCACAGCGGTCCCTCACCCAGGGCGCAGGGGTGGTCGTCAAAGACGTCCATCATGCGCCTGCGTCGTAGGCCGCAACCATGTCTGCGGCGCGCGCGGCCACATCCGCCACCGACATGCCTGGTTTGTAAAGCGCCGATCCAATGCCGAAGCCGGTCACACCGGCGGCAAACCAGTCGGCGAAATTGGCCGGGCCAACTCCGCCCACGGCATAGGTCTTGGTGCCCTTGGGCAGAACCGCGCCGATGGCCCTGAGCCCCTCGACGCCCAAAAGCGAGGCCGGGAACAGCTTCAGCCCGTCCGCGCCCGCATGCAGGGCGGTAAAGCATTCGCTCGGCGTCATCACCCCGGGAAAGGACAGCATGCCGGCCTGTTTGGTGGCCACGATGATGCTCGCATTGGCATCCGGAGAAACCACCATGTGCGCGCCCATCTGGTGCAGCCTTTCCACGTCGCGCACGTCCAGCACGGTGCCCGCCCCGATCACCGCATGACCTCCGTGGGCCAGCAGCATTTTTGAAATGCTATCAAAGGGTTGGGGCGAATTC
>CAZITF010000022.1:0-21390 GCA_964542095.1 uncultured Rhodobacterales bacterium | reverse complement strand
GATGTGGCTACTGCTTTTATGCCTGCCCCTTCGGCGCGCCGCAGTTCCCGCAGGCCGGAAACTTCGGATCACGCGGCAAGATGGACAAATGTACCTTCTGCGCGGGTGGGCCCGAAGAAAACAATTCCCCCGCGGAGTTTTCCAAATATGGCCGCAACCGGATCGCGGAAGGCAAGCTGCCGATCTGTGCGGAAATGTGCGCCACCAAGGCACTTCTCGCCGGTGACGGCGACGTGGTTTCGGGCATCTACCGGGAACGGGTCGTTGCGCGCGGCTTTGGGTCGGGTGCATGGGGCTGGGGAACGGCTTACAACCAAAAAGGTGGTTGAACGTCACGTGGTCGTCAACTGATGGGGGTGGCCTGCACGGGCCACCCTTCTTTGATCCAATCAGAAGGAAACACGGATGCTGCGTTTTCTAACCTTGCTTGCGCTTGTATGGACCCTTGTTTTGCCCGCCGCAGCGCAGGAAGCCACGGTTGACACACGTGCATCCACGGGGGGCGCTCCGAACCTCGAGGACATCCTGCGCCGACAGGAGGGGCTCAAGGTTGATGACAGCTTCCGCCGCGATCTGACAGGCAACCCGGAGGCCGCCGCCGCGATGACCGATCAGCTCGGGACGCTGGGCGGGGCATCCGACCCGGATTTATGGCGGGCTTTGCGCTTTGGTTCGGGCGATGTCGAGACACAAGTCAGGGGGCCAGCCGCCACGACATTGATCCAGAATCGCGGGATATGGTGGCTTGAGTTTCGCGAGGGGGCATTGCTGAAACTTGCGGCATACTTGCTGGGCGGCACACTCGTGGCGCTCGCGCTCTTTTACCTGATCCGGGGTCGCATTCGTATTGATGGTGAAAAGACGGGGCGGACCATTACCCGTTTCAAAGCCTTCGAAAGATTTGGCCATTGGCTGCTGGCGTCCTCGTTCATCGTTCTTGGACTGACCGGGCTGATTTCTCTGGTCGGGCGCAAGCTGTTGATCCCCGCTTTCGGGCACGAGGCATTTTCAACCGTGGCCACCCTCAGCAAATGGGTGCACAACAACATATCCTGGGCTTTCATGGTGGCCTTGGTGATCGTATTTGTCGTTTGGGTCGTGCATAACCTTCCGGACCGGACCGACCTGAACTGGCTTGCCAAAGGCGGTGGCCTGTTGGGCGGTGGGCACCCGCCCGCCAAGAAATTCAACGCGGGTCAAAAGCTGATCTTCTGGGCGGTGATCATCCTGGGCGGATCGATTTCAGCGTCAGGTCTTTCTCTTCTGTTCCCGTTTGAATTCAATATGTTCGGGCATACATTCTCGACCCTCAACAGTTGGGGTGTGCCGGGCTGGTTCGGCGTCGCAGACCTGCCCTATCCGCTTGAGCCACAGGAAGAGATGCAATATTCCCAGTTGTGGCACGCCATTGTCAGCCTGATCCTGACGGCGATTATCTTTGCGCATATCTATCTTGGCTCGATCGGCATGGAAGGCGCGTTCGATGCGATGGGCAAGGGCGATGTCGAGGAACAATGGGCACGCGAACACCACAGCATCTGGGCGGAAGAAGTTCTGAATGCCCGGAAATCCGACGCAGAGAGGACGTAGCATGAAAGCGTTTCTTTTGGCGCTTTTGGCGCTTGTTGTAATATCGGTCGGTGCCAACCAGGTGCTTTTGCAGAGCGGTTTTTCCAGTGCGGCTGTCGGTATCTCCGAAGGAAGTGTTCGGATCGGCAGTCAGGACCGGTGATCGTTTAGAACGGCGTGGACCGGCCCTGTCTGCCCGCCAAATCAGGTGTGCATCCTCACTCTATCGCAGAATGACGAACGCGACGCCGACGCTTGCACACAAGGATTGCTGCGGATTTACTCCAAGAACTGGCGATTTTCGGTGCCCTATCGTCGTGCGGCCAATTGAACTGATCTCTCGATCTTTGTCTGCTGTTTTCACGACAGCGGTTGGCGGTGCCTTTCTGTCGCGAAATCCAGTACCGGCCTGATCCTTGCAGGTGTGTTAGTGCTGATCGCGCCGACATTCGCTCCTGCCCCAGACGGCATGCCGGATATGGTATGGTTGGCATCGGGTCTTGTGTCCAAAATGGCCCTGTGATGGCAGTCCGAAGCCCTGCCGTTCCCGGCTACGGAGTTTTTGCCGGTGGCCGTCGCTCCAATCGCTGCCGCAGTCTTTGGGTTCCGACCCGGTTTGCTCGGCAATGCCGGGACACCAATCGACGGTCGGAACCGTGCCGGGTTTACCAGAGTGTAAGACACTCAAAGGATGAGCTCTATGACGAAGCAGAGATGTACCCTCGCCTGTCCGGACGAACTTCGCGAACGCGGAGTTCGGCCATCCGCGCGACTGCGCGGCAAACCGCGCGATTGCATGGAAACCGGGTTGCTCGCCGGACACTTGCATGTCTGGTGGCATCAGGCGCGCCGCAGCGGCCACGAAATGGCAGAAAGGGTGATGAAGAACATGGGATTACAAGCTGTTGTGCGGGGCAGGACCGTCATTGCGACCGATCCCGATGCGGCTCGGCCTTGCCCGGACGACAAGGTGGGTCGGGACTTCGTCGCGGATTGGCCGAACCGGTAAATGGTCACTGATTTCACCTATGTCTCAGGCTGGCGGGGCTGGGTGGGTGCGGCCATCGCTATCGATGTCTTGGCACGCAAAATCGTCGGCTGGGGTGCCTCGACTTCGATGACCATCGGTTGCGTAGTGGATGCCCTGACCCAGACCATTTGCCAGCTCACGCCGGGCGAGGCGGATACGCTGATCCATCGCGGCGACCGGCACGGCCAATACCTGTCGATCTGATACTCTGAGCGGCGCGCAGTGGCCGGACTTCTGGCCGAATGCATCATCGACCTGTTCAAGACCGAGTGCGAGCAGGCTTCCCGTCCCCTCGAAGTCCGATCGCCGGGTCGAGCGTGAAGCCCATAAATGGGTCGACTGGCATAACAACCTGCCCGCACAGCGCCTTTGGCTCCATCACACCGCAAGAAGCGGAACCGAAATTTCACGCAAGCCCGATCGCTGCCAAAAAAACTTCCCAATCATTGATCCGCAAACTTTCAGGTAAACCCGCATCATTTCAGGGGCCTGGCATGGCGATGGTCAAACCATTCGCGGGAAATCCGGGCTGGAAAATTCGGCCCGGACTGAAAGAAAGACACGTCAATGTGCGTTTCGGGGGCAGGTGACGTGGCTCTCAATCGGGCGACACTGGTCAACAGTTGCTTGATGGTAGGCAGGGCCGACAAATGCGCCCAATTATCTATCCGCCATACAGCCCCGCACTACGTGCCCGCAGTTTGACAAGCGCCAGCACTGTGTCGATCGTCGGAGTGGGGGTGTCGGTCACCCGGCCCAGTTCTTGCACCGAGCCGACCAGTGCGTCGATCTCCATCGGGCGGCCCTGATCCAGGTCTTGCAACATCGATGTGCGGTGCGCGCCGACAGCGGCCCCGCCGTCGATCCGCCGTTCCACATCAATGGGAAATTTGACGCCCAGTTTTTCCGCAATGGTCTGAGCTTCCAGCATCATGTTGCGGGCCACTGACCGGGTGCCCTCGTCGGTGCACAGCACATCCAGGGTGGCATGGGTCAAGGCCGAGATAGGGTTGAACGACAGATTTCCCCAGAGCTTGACCCAGATTTCGTCGCGCAGACGGGGGCGGACCGGGGCCTTGAGCCCGGCGGCACTCAGCGCCTTGGACAGGGCCAGGGCGCGGTCCGATTTGCTGCCATCGGGTTCACCGAGACTGAAGCGATTTCCCTCGATATGTTTGATGACACCCGGTTCGGAAACCTCGGCGGCAGGGTAGACGACACAGCCCAGGACCCGGTCGGGCCCAAATCCGTCCCATTGGGCATTGCCCGGATCAACAGTCGCCAGCCGAGTGCCTTCCAGATCTGTGCCGATCTTGTGGAAATACCACCAAGGCACACCGTTCACACCGCTGACGATGGTGGTGTGTTTCCCGATCAGGGGCCGCATTCTGGGAACGACAGGAGGAACAGAATGGGCCTTGAGCGTGACAATCACGTAGTCCTGCGGCCCCAGATCCGCAGGATCGTCGCTTGCGGTGACGCGCACTGTCTGCGGATCGCCACCCTCTTCGATCAGGGTCAGGCCCTTGTCCTGCATCGCTGCCAGATGCGGCCCACGCGCCACAAGGCTGACGTCTGCGCCTGCCTGGGCCAGCTTGACCCCCATGTAACCGCCAATCGCACCAGCCCCGAACACGCAGATTTTCATGAATTATGCTCCTTCCGCCAGACCCAGTTTTTCGGCCAGACCAATCCGCTGCATCTTGCCCGTGGCGCCTTTGGGGATCTCTTCCATGATGATCACTTTGCGCGGCACTTTGAAATCGGCCATGCGTTCGGCGGCAAAGGCGCGGATATCCTTGTCGGTCGCGGTCGCGCCGTCGTGCAAAACGACGGCGGCGGCCACCTCCTCGCCAAGTTTGGGGTGGGGCAGGGCAAAGGTCACGACCTGTGCCACGTCCGGGTGATCCAGCAACACGCCGTCCACTTCCAGCGGGCTGATCTTTTCGCCGCCCCGGTTGATGATTTCCTTGAGCCGCCCGGTCAGGTGCAGATAGCCATCTTCGTCAAAGGCGCCCTGATCACCGGTCCGGAACCAGCGCGCGCCATCCGCTTCAAAAAAGTTCTTGGCGTTGGCCTCGGGGTTGCTTTCATAACCCGGCGTGACGTTGGGCCCGGAAATGACCACTTCTCCGGTTCCGTCAATCAGGCGATTTTCGACTTCGTGCGCAATGCGCATTCTGGGTCCTGCGGGAATGCCGACAGCACCCGGTTTCTGGGTTCCGGCGGCCAGTGGATTGCACGCCATCTGGTGCGCCGCTTCGGTCATGCCGTAGGCTTCGATCACAGGGGCGTTGAACGTCTCGTTCAGGGCCACCATGACCTGTGCCGGCAAAGACGCCGAGGATGAACGCAGGAAGCGCAATCGTGTACCGGCAATGACATCCGCATTGCGCGCCGCGCGCGTCAGGATAGCCTGGTGCATGGTGGGTACGGCAGTGTACCATGTCGGTTGCGCCTCTTTCATCCAGCCAAAGAATTTCAACGCGTCGAATCCCGGCGCGCACCAGATCGACGCCCCGGAGGCCAGCGAAGCGGCCACAGCGGCGATCAGCCCGTGGATGTGAAACAGGGGCATGACGTTCAGGCAGCGATCTTTTGAGTTCAGTTCCAGAGACACCCGGATATGCCGGGCCGAGGCAGCCACGTTGGATTGCGTCAGCGGCACGATCTTGGGGCGCGACGTCGTACCGGAGGTGTGCAGGATCAGCGCTACGTCATCCCGGCCGGGCACCCGGCGCGCATCGCCGTTCATGTCCGAGGCCAGAGTGAAATAGCCCGCGGGTGCGTCCGAAGGCACGGACAGCCGAATGACAGGCATGCCCAAAGTCGTGGCGGCGGCAAGGGCGGGGCCGTCGTACCCGTCCATCACCAGCAGTGCCTTTGCTTTCAGATCCTCAAGATAGAACGCATATTCGTCTTCACGGTAGGCGGGATTCAGCGGGGCCGTGGTGGCGACCTGCGCCACGCAGGCAAAGGCCGTGGCCATTTCCGGACCATTGGGCAGCACGATCGCCACCCGGTCGGATGCATCGATGCCCATACTGTTCAGACTGTGCGCGACCTCCTGGGTCAGGTTGCGCAGCCTGTCATACGTCAGCCAGTCGCGCCCCGGTGCCCCGATGGCGGGAAGGTCGCTGGCATGGCTGGCAATGAGCGCCTTGAGAGTGGTCTCCATTGAAATGTTCCTTTTGGCTCATGCTTTCGGGTTGGTGATCGGACCTGTGGGCGCATGTCGTCATTCGGCCGCCGCCCTGTCCATGATAGCGTCTGGTGTGAACGGCATCCGTCTCATTCGAATGCCGGTGGCGTCAAAGACGGCGTTTGCGATGGCCGCGATTGTCGGTCCGGGTGAGGCTTCGCCCGCACCCACAGACGACGCATCCGGGTGATCCAACAGAGTGACCTCGATATTGGGCACGTTGTCGAAACGGATCACCGGATAGCTGTCCCAATCGCGAGACAGGATACCGTCGCGGTCCCATCTGACCTGCTCATAGAGCGCCCAGCTTGCCGCCTGAAGACATCCGCCTTCCAATTGGGCCGTCAGCCCGTCCGCATCAACGATCCGGCCGGCATCCGCAACGATCAGCACGTCCATCAGACGTACCTCGGCGCGTTCGGTCACTGCCAGATCGACGGATACACCGACACGGGTCATCTGGTTTTTGTACTGTGCATAGGCAATGCCGCGCCCGCAGCCCGCCGCCAGCTGTGGACGGGCCGCGACCTGTCGCTCCAACTCATCCAGCACTGCCAACGCCCGCGGGTCGTCAAGGTGCGCACGGCGAAATGCAAACGGTGGGATGGAATGTTGGCGTGCAAGTTCGTCCATGAAACTTTCGAGCGCAAAGATATTGGCCGCCGCCCCGAGGCAGCGCAGGGCCGAAGTGCGAAGCGGCAGATCAGTCACCAGGTTTTTGACCAGCCGGGTGTCGGCGAACTTGTAGACCGGGTCAAGATTGCGATGCATTCCGGCATGGCGCGCAAGGTTGGGTGTGGCCGCGTTCGGGCCAATGGGCTGCGCGCGCCAGTGATTGGCAAGCAGCCGCGAGGGGCCCGTTCGGTTGGGCGCGGGGCGGGGTCGAGCCCGATGGGTGTCGCTGAAAACATCCGCCGAATAGGTTGTGATCCTTCCGTCCACGACGCTTGCCGCAAGATTTACCGCCATCGCCGGGCCAACGGGTTCCCACATGTGTTCGTCTTCGCGGGACCATTTCAGCAGTATGGGCCTGTCTGGCAGGGCCATCGCAATCAGACAGGCGTCGAAGGCTGCGTCGTCCGCGCCGCTATGGCCATAGCACCCGGAGCCGGGAACATGTGTGATTTCCACCTGGCCCACAGAAAGCCCAAGACTGTCGGCAATGCTGTCGCGCAGCGGGTAAATGCCCTGGCTGTGACTGTGAAGCGTCAGTTTTTCACCGCTCCAATGTGCGAGGGCGGCAGAAGGCGCGAGCGATCCGTGCAACTGGTAAGGGCGTTCGAAACGGGCGGTATGGTCTGGGTCCGGATCCGATCCTGGGATCGGGTCAGAGGTCGGTGTGCCATCAACGACCAGAAACCGCTGCGCCTCCGCACCGCAGAGCGCATCAAACACGTCGACCTCGGGAAATCCGCCACGCAGATCCCAGTCGCACGCGGCGTCGAGTCTGGTCGCGGCCTTGATGACCGGCCATTCCCTAGGTCCGGCCAATGCAAGGAAACTGCCGTCACGCACGATTGAAAAACCCGAATCCTCCAGAGCCGCAAGTGTTTCGGCGTCGATATCGCGCAATACGGCGCGCGGATGTGGTGGCCGGATGACGCGGGCGTGCAACATACCTGGCCGGTCAAGATCGTGTACATAGCCGTAGGTGCCTTGCACCATATCTCTGAGCCCGCGCATTTCAGGCCTGGGGAGCGTGCTTTGTGACCTCCGTGCTGGCAGGCAATCCGGGTCCACGGGCGTGTCGGACGCGATTTTGGGGATCAGGTCAATCGGATCGATCCGGTGGTTTGTCCCGCTCAGCCACAGAATGCCGTCGTTCATTTGCCAGTCCGCCGGATTGCCGCCAAGTTGCTCGACCGCCAGCTTGATCAGCCGCCCGCGCAAGGTCACGGCGGCGCAGCGAATCGCGTGTCCCGATTGTTCGATCGAATTGCTGCCGGAAGTGATCCCCTCGTCTGGGGCGTCGCCGGTGCGCACGGGTGCGATGTCGATGCGCGACCAGGACACCGTCAATTCCTCATGCGCGATCTGCATCAGCGCGGTCGAGATGCGCTGGCCGATGTCGACCTTGCCCGTGTGGATCACAAGGCGATCGTCGGACGTCGTGATCCAGTCGGAAATCAATGGATTGGTCTGGAGGCTCATTTGCGTGATGCCCGGCCAACAGCGCGCATTATTCTTGGATGTGAACCGCAGCGGCACAGATGCGGGGACAGCGCCTGTTTCACGCTTTCCTCGTCGGGGGATGCATCTTGCGAAAGCAGGGCGGTCGTTGCAACCACAAGGCCCGCAGCGCAATAGCCGCATTGTGCGGCTGACGTTTCGATGAAGGCGTCTTGAACGCGGCGGCCCAGTTCAGATTCCGCGATGCCTTCTATGGTGGTGATCTCTTTGTTATCGAACGCTTCAACCGCGCTGACGCAGGACAGAACCGCCCGACCATCCGCAAGCACCGCGCACGAGCCGCATTGCTCCAGTCCGCAACCCAACTTGGTCCCCTTCAACCCCAGTTCATCGCGCAGCACATAGATCAACGGCGTGTCTGGCTCCGAGGTGATTTCATGGGCTTTTCCGTTTACGATCAGCGACAAGGTCACGGCTCGACACGCTCCCATCGGATGGTGACATCAACGTCAGCGGATTTGAACAGGTTCATCACCGGACAGCGATATTCGACATTTTTTGTCAGGCGGTCAAAGCGATCCTGTGTCTCGTCGGTGTGGACGCGAATGTTCAGTTTCACCCAGTTGAAATAGGGCCGCACGCCTTGAACGCCGCGGCTCCCGCGCTGGTCGACTTCGCCGTCTGCTTCCATGTCGACGGCGGTATAGCTGAATTTCATCGCTTCGGCGCAGCGATTGATGATCACGCCCTCGCAGCCCAGCAGGGATGACAGCGTCATCTCAAGCGGGGTCGGGCCAGTGTCCGACTCCTTTTCGTCCGTGATCACAACGTGATTGCGAACCATCATCACCGAGCGTGTGGATGCCTCGTTGCGCGCGCTTACGCGGCGGATGCCAAGCGCCTTCTTCTTCGGGTCGATGCTGGGCGCGAGAAGGTCGGGATCATTCATAAATTCATCTCCAGGATTTCCAGTCCGTGATTGCGGTCGAGCAGGTAAATCAGCCCGGCATCATCCACGTCTACATCGTTGGATTGAGGCGCGGAGCCATCGGCGCCGGGGACCATGTAATGCGCAACCTCCTTGGGCAGATAGGGGTCTGCGACGTCCAGCACGCGCAAGCCGCCCGCAAACCACGTTGCGTAAATCAACGTGCTATCGAGTTTTTCGCGGAATTGATGCCCGCCAAATCGCACCCCGGGATCGCCAACCCAGGGGCAGGCGCGCTCCGACAGGTCCCAGGCCGCGATGGGTTCGATGTTGTTGAGGTCGCTCACATCCATCACCCAGACAAAGCCATGCAGGCGACCGGGCAGGTGGCTGTGCTCTTCGTCGATGGCGATGGCAAAGCGCTTGCCGTCGATGGTGTGTTCCAGCGGCATGACGGTATGTGTCGGCTCCGGGATCGCTTCGGGGAAGCGGTAACTGCCGATGACTTTCGGGTCAGTGATGTCGGTGACGTCCAGCACGCGAAAACCTGCGTTCCAGACCGCGGCCCAAAGCGCGTCGCCGCAGCGCATCGCATGGTGCAGACGGGTGCCATATCCTGTCCACTCGGGTGTCTCTCCGCCTGCCAGATGCTGCCCGGGCATGTGCCAGCGTGACACTTCCGTGGGATTGCCGGGATTGGACAGATCGTAGATGACAAGGATGTTGCCGACATAACCCTCCATCTCGGTCGAGATATAGGCATAGTTGGCGTCCATAGCGATCCGATGCGCGCCGAGCCCGTGTGTTGTGACATAGGAAAGCAATTTGGGTGCGGTCTTGTCCGAGATGTCCCAAACGCGGAAACCGCCGTCATGGTAGCCGCGCGCCTGAGCTTCTTCCAATTCGGCGATGCGTGCGGGATCAACGCCGAGCCGATCAGCGATCCCGGCATCTGACAGACCTTCGGCCCGCAATCCGGCAATCTTTTCGCCCTTGCGCAAAAAGTGCCGTCTGGCCTGCTCGACATTGGTGATCATGATGTTGCCTGCGACACGCACCTTGTGGGTGTGGGACCAGTGGTCTGGCGGGCTGATATGGGAAACGACCACCGGATTTTTCGGGTCGCGCACATCAATGATCGAGGTGCCCATGGGCGGGTCCATGTGACCGACATAGGCATAGCCATCCTGCACCACGACCTGCCCGCCTCCCGCGATATCCAGATGCCCGACGCGGCGGATATTGCGCTCCAGTTCCCATTCCAGTTCACGTTTCATTGGGCAGGCACCTCGGTTTTTCGCTTGCGCCGCATGCCAAAGACAATGGGCAGGATGATCGATGCCGCAAAGGCCACCCAAAGGATGTTGCCCAGCGTCGATGAGAAAAGAACCATGATGTCGCCATCGGACTTCTTGAGAGACCACAGAAAGTATTTTTCGAGCAGGGGTCCAAGGATGACCCCGATCAGGATCGCTGCAACATGATAGCCGGTGCGTCGCGCGATATAGCCCAGCACCCCGAACGCAAGTGCGAGGTACATGTCGAACATGTACTCACGCGGCACAAAGCCCCCGACAAGTGTGAAGCTGATGATCATCGGCGCCAGATAGATCGTCGGGACGGTGGTCACATGGCTCATGTAACGGCTGAGCGGCAGAATGGTGAAGATCATCAACACGTAGCTGACCGCCATGGCCATGAACATTCCGTAGCCGACTTTTGGCTGGGTCTCGAACAGCGACGGGCCAAAGCTGACGCCGTGGAATTGCAACACCACCAGCATGATGGCGGCGGTCGCACCGCCCGGAATGCCAAGCACCAGAAGGGGGACCAAAGTGCCCGAGGTCACACCGTTATTTGCAGATTCGGGCGCGATCAGCCCTTCGGGATGACCGGTGCCATAAAGCTCGGGCGTTTTGGAAAAGCTGCGCGACTGCTGATAGGCGACAAAACTGGCGATCGAGGCACCGGCACCCGGAATTACCCCGATCACAAGGCCGATGATCGACGTCCATACGATGTGCCACCAGCGTTTCAGCGCGATGGACACCCCTTCGAACGTGGCGTGCCAACTTGCCCTTTTGACCTCGGCCTCGTGGTTGATGATCACCCGTTTCTCGATGATCACGAAGGCCTCGGATACGGCGAACAGTCCGACCAGTGCCGGGATCAGCGGAACGCCGTCGTAAAGTTCGAGAAAACCGAAGGTGCCACGCGGAGTGGCATAGACCACATCTGTGCCGATAGACCCGATCATCAGGCCGAGAAAGCCCGCGATCAGGCCCTTGACCATGTCCCGTGCCGCGATGGATGCGATCAGTGAAATACCAAACAGCATCACCACGATCATTTCCACCGAGTGCATGTAGAACCCGACCCGCGCAAGGATCGGCATAGTGGCGAGCGCGATCATGGTGGTCAGCAGACCGCCAATGCAGGATGCCACGAAAGAGATCGCCAAAGCCTGCTGGCCCTTGCCCTGCTTGGCCATGGGATAGCCGTCCAGCGGGGTCGCTGCGGCACCCGCCGTGCCGGGAATATTGACCAGAATGGCCGGAATGCCCGCCCCCATGCGCGCCGAACTGTATAGCGAGATCATGAAGATCAGGCCGGTCTGAAGGTCCATCGCCAACGTCAGCGGCATCAGAATGATGATCGTGTTGGCTGCCGAAAATCCCGGAATTCCACCTACGATCAGACCCAGAAATATGGTCGGGATGATGACATACCAATAGCCGATGGTGTCCAGGAAGACCTCGGCCAGGATCGAGGCAGTGCTGCTATCCATTGCTCAGCGCCGCCTTCATGGCTGTCTCGAACCAACCGCGCGGAAAACGTGTATCAAAGGCAAGGATGAACACCGCCCATCCCGCGAGCGACATGAGAGCTGAAATCACCAGGATGAGCGCCGGGCGCTTGCCCTTTGCAAGGATCAGCATGCTACCGGCCAGAAACAGAAATGTCGTCAGCGTGAATCCAAGTCGGTCGATGAACACGACATAGCCGAGGGTCGTCGCAAACAACCCGATCCGGCCGGAGCGGATATCATTCCGCGTCACCAGGTTTGCAAACCCCAGCACGCCGTCACCCCGCCACAGCCAGATCGCGGCGCGCACGAAGAAGATCGCACAGACAAACAGCAAAATGCTGCCGACAAGAAAGGCGCTGACCTGTGCCGTCCACGGCGAATTCCAGATGGTCGAAAAGAAATACAAGGTGAATCCCACTGCAAAGAGGGGGATAACAAGTTCGCCCCCGATCTGGCGCGGCGAAGAGGGTTTGTGCGAAGGCATGCGATTGGTGTCCTCTGTTGCGGTCAGGATAGTGGTGGACCGGCGGAACGACAGCCGCCGATCCGTTGCGCCCTATGCGCCGCTGAGGAGCGACTTGTAGCGTGCGCCAAGCTCCAGCATCGACTGCTTGAAAGCTTCGCATTCTTCGATTCCAGCATAGCTGAGGTACTCGGGCGTACCCTTGTTGGCGACATAGGCCTCCAGCAGTGCCGGATCATCAAAGGTGGCTTTGAAGGTCGATGTCAGTATTTCCATCCGGTCCGGATAGTCATCAGCGGCCTTCCTGTGGATGCCGAAGGCGCGCGCCGACAACATTTCAGGCAGGTCCGTTCCGAATGCGTCGTTTATGCTTGGAGCGTTGTCGAGCCTGTCACCCACGATGTTGTCGCCAAAGACCAGAAGCGTCTTCACGCTATCGCCGGCGGCGATGACGGTTCCCGATGTCAGCACCGAAAAGTCGACCTCGCCCGTCACCGCGCCCGCGACGGTGCTTTTGCCGCCTTGAAGAGGGATGAGATTGAAATCGATCCCAAGCTTGTCCCCAAGAGACAAAAGCCCGATGGACGCCGGGTGGGCCATCCGGCTTGTGCCGACATTCAGCCGACGTGTCTTGGCTGCGGCAATGATGTCATCCATCGATTGCAGCGGGCTTTCTGCGCCTACGAACAAGCAACCGGGATCTTTGTCGACCTGACCGAAGTAAAAGTAGTCGTTGACGTCAAAGCTGGGCTCTTGCATCGCCCAGTTCAGCACTTCCGGCCCCATGTTGCCGAAGATCAGATTGTAGCAATCAGGCTCGGCCTTGCCCATGTAGATCTCGTACCCGACGCGCCCTGACGCACCCGGATAAAAACCGGGCTCGAAATCGGTACCCAGTTTTGTCTTCCAGACACTGGAAAAGGCACGGAAGTTGCGGTCGGCACCGCCACCCTCGGCGGTGGGTATGTAGACGTTGATGTTGCGGTCGGGGAATTTGGCGGCCCGTGCAATATGCGGTGTGACAAGCAGGACGCCGGTTGCAGCAACCCCAGTCCCCAGAAAACCGCGACGGCTCAAATTGGAAAACTTTTTCATTGTATCCTCCCAGATTGGTTTTGAGTGCAGTTCTTTGAGTATTCCGCGCGCGGCGCACTCGACAGCGCGCGCTGTTTCATTCCTGTCCGGTGGGTTGCGACGCTCCGAAAATCGTAACCTTTCTTCCTGCGTGGATCGGGCGAACGGCAAGACCGGCTTTCAACACCCACTTGAGATGCCGTTCGTCTGTCCGGGCCGGTATCAGCCGCCATGACAGCATTCCCAGCATTCCGGATGCGGCCCAGACGAACGCCCCTGCAAGGTTGACCGCCAAAAGCGGTCCAGCGAGGGGGGCGTCCGGTCTTGCATGCAATGCGTTCGTCATCGGCTATGTGTCCAGAACTGAGGGGTGAAAGAGCGCTTCGGGTTGCACCCGGCGCTCTGCCAGAAACTGGTCAACCGAATAGCGACAGATCGCGTCGATTTCGGCCCGGTTGGCACCAAAGCCATAGCTCCAGTAGTCGGGTCCCAAGGTCGCGATCGTGCGCTCCATGGACGCGCCGAGCCACGGCAGCGACAGGCGGTTGGCGTTGCCCAGCCAGACAGATCGCAATTTGTCCATCGCCATGTCCCTGGCTGCGCAAAAGCCTTCATAGAGGTCGCGCACGAGGGCAGGGTGCGCATCAGCCACGGATTTACGGATGCCAATCAGATGCATGATCGGGAAAAAGCCGGTCTTGCGGCAATAGGCCTGCTCGGCCGCCTCGAAATCGGGGACCAGTCGGATCAGATCGGGGTGCCCGTCGAGAAATGCCTGTGGCGGCTTTGGGGCAAGCAGCCCGTCGATTTCGCCCCGCAACAGCATGTCCTGCAACGTGTCACCGTCGGTGATCGGATCGACCTGCATGCCATCGGGCAGGCGCAACGCCAACCGTTCGCGGCGCACACCACCGTCCAGCGCACCCGTGCGCCAGTGGATTCCTTCGCAATCCACCCCGTATTCGTCCGCCAGAATGCCGCGCATCCAGACTGCGGCCGTCATTTGATATTCCGGCACACCGATCCTGCGTCCCGCGAAATCGGCGGGGCTTTTGATCCCCGACCCTGTGCGCGCAAAAAAGCCGTTGTGGCGGAATGCGCGGCTCACGAACGCAGGGATGGCCGTATAGTCCGATCCGCCCCGCGACAGTTGAAGGATGTAGCTGGACACCGACATTTCGGTGATGTCAAAGCGGGCGTCCTGCACCGCCCAAGGGAACAGTCTGGATGTCGGGTGGACTTCGGCCTTCAGGTGAACACCGGGCACCGTGACGCCACCGTCGTGCAGCGCCATCACGCGATCGTGGTCCCAGGTTCCCAGTGTCAATTCCAGCGTTCTGTCCTCCCAGCAGAAAGCCCGTCTTTTTAAACGACTTTCACTTCCAAGGTGCCTAGCCCCTCGATGGTCAAAACCATCACATCACCTCTTTGCACCGCCGCCACACCAGAGGGGGTGCCCGACATGATGATGTCACCTGCTGCCAGCTCGAAATATTCCGACAGGTAGGAGATCATCTCGGGTACTTTCCAGATCATCTGGTTCAGGTCGCCTTCCTGACGCACCTCTCCGTTGACCTTCAACTCAAGATGCCCGTGATCCGGATGACCAACTGCCGACACCGGATGCAACGGGCCGCAGGGGCCTGATCTTTCGAAGGCCTTGCCGATTTCCCATGGACGGCCCATCTTTTTCTGGATGCCCTGGAGATCGCGCCGGGTCATGTCCAGCGACAGTCCGTAGCCGAACACATGGTCAAGCGCCGTGTCGAGAGAAATGTTGGTGCCGCCCGATTTCAGAGCCACGATCATTTCCGCCTCGTGATGCACATCTGTCGAGTGCGGCGGGTAGGGGAATGTGCCTGACGCATCCAGGTTGTTCGGGTTTTTTTGGAAAAAGAAGGGATCCTCCCGATCGGGGTTGTGCCCCATTTCGATGGCGTGCGCGGCATAGTTGCGACCGATACAGTAAACCCGGCGCACCGGAAATTTGGCGTCGGTTCCGACCACCGGAAGGCCGACCACCGGCGGTGTTTCGATCACGTATTCAGTCATGTGCAGTTCCCTTTGTGCATCGTTTTCCCCGCAATCCTATGTGAGCGGCGGGCATAGATCAATTGAAACCAATCTACCCATTCCGCAAAAATCTTGTTGAATGCCGCGATTGATCGGTGATATTGGAACCAATATGGAAGATATGGTCAACCAATTTCCCGACGCTGATGCTGCGGGCATGCGTCGGGAACCGGTCGAGCGTCGCAATGACATCGCCGCCCTGCGCGCGTTCATCGAGGCCGGTGGATATGCTTCGGGAGACCGGTTGCCATCGGAGCGAGAGTTGATTGTCGAACTCGACATGAACAGAAGTGCGCTGCGAAAGGCGCTGGATGCGCTTGAACGTCAGGGCATGATTTGGCGTCATGTGGGCAAGGGCACGTTTGTGTCCGGACCGGAAGATCCTGGAGCGATCGGCGAAGTCAGCCGCCAGATGACGCCGGTGCGCATGATCCAGGCGCGGCTTTGTATCGAGCCGGCGTTGGCCCGGGAAGCGGCCATTCACGCCTCGCGCAGCGCCATTGCGCGGATGAACAACGCCAAGGATGCGGCAAGGGCCGCGACGACCTGGGCAGAATACGAAGCGCAGGATGATCTGTTTCACCGGGCGGTGGCAGAGGCGTCGGACAACATCCTGCTGCTGACCCTTTTCGATCAGTTCAACGCCGTGCGCCGCGCGGTTTCGGGTGGCACGGTGGTGCGCGCAACAACGCGCCCGACTGCGGACCACAGAAGTTTCGCGGAACATGACAGGATCGCCGCAGCAATCGAGGCGCGCGATTCACATGCGGCACATACCGCGATGCGCAGTCATATCGGCTCGGTTTCCGAGCGACTTTTCGGAGAGGTGTAACAGCAGGACCAACCAGGTGACGGCAAACACGGCGAAAAGTCGGAGCGCCACCACAACAAAACAAGGAATTTTCTCAGGGAGGAGAAAATATGAAGACGATATTTGGCAAAGTGGTTGCGTTCGCGGCAGCCGTGCCTCTGGCGATCTCATTGATGGTGTCGGCCGTGCAGGCACAGCCCATCCGGATTGCATTGGCGGAAACACCCTCGGACGAACTGGCCGCTTTTTTCGTGGCCCTCGACCGAGCAAAGGCGAATGGCCTCGACTACGAATGGACCGCATTTTCAGATGAGGAACTGGCGATTCAGGCCGTTCTGAGCGGTCAAATGGACATCGGGTTCGGCACACCATATGCCGCGATGCAACGTTCCAAGGCGCCGTTGCGGATCGTGTTTCAGCTGTCGAAGCTCAAGTTTTTCCCTGTGACGACCAAGAAATACAGCAGTCTCAAGGATTTGGACGGCGAACCTATTCTTTTGCACTCACGTGGTGGTGGCACGGATTCGATTGCGAACGTGATCGAAGACCGGGTCGGCATCAAATTCGGCGACCGGTCATATGTGCCTGGATCATCCAATCGTGTTGCGGCATTGCTGGGTGGGCGCGCGGATGCGACGATCATTGACTTGTCCAACAAGAACAAGCTGATGCGCAGCGAAGCTGCGGGCGATTTCAACGTGCTGGAAATGTTCGAGGTGGAGGCCAGCGACGAGGCGCTGTTTGGCAACCTGACCTGGATTCAGGAGAACGAAGAGCAAGTGGACATCTTTGTCAAAGCGCTGGTGAGCGTTTGGCAGGATATGCACGAAGATCCCACAATCGTGCGGCGTGAAACCAATCCGGACGGGCCGATCGGTCAGTTGCCCAAGGAAATTCTGGACCAGCTTGACGGCTTTTATGCCGATGCGGTCGAGGGTGGGCTTTATGATCCCAACGGTGGTGGTCGCAAGGCCGCCATGGCGGACATGGAGTGGTATTCCGCCGCCGGCCAGCTTGATGGAGATGCCAGCACGCTGAACATTGAGGACTTTTGGTACCTCGCCCCGCTCGATGCCGCGGTAAAGTGACCTGAACCCCGCCACCGCGTTCGACATGCGATCGCGGTGGCATTTCCGAGACTTTGTAGCGGGACGCCAATCAATGCCCAACCGTTCCCTTTTGCTCAAGCTCCTGTCCGCCGTGCTCTTGTTCGGCGCCTGGGAGGTCGCGGGCCGCATTCCCGTCAGTTTCGCTTTCCCGACTTTTCTTGAGTCCATGGCCTCGCTCTGGCGCATGTTCGGCGATGGCACGATGCTGGAAGCCTACGCCGAAACCCTGCAACCGCTTGTCGTCGGGGTTGCCATATCGGCTGTTCTGGGGATCGGGATCGGCCTTTGGGTCGGGTTGAACAACTTCTTCGACTGGCTTTTTTCGCCCATATTCATCGTGATGCAGGCTGCACCTCTTGCGGCGCTGATTCCGCTGTTGGTGCTGGCCTACGGGATCGGACTGACATCCAAGGTGTTGGTTGTGTGCATCATGGCGATGCCTGTGATCGTGCTGAATACCAGCAGCGCCGTGCGCAATACGCCGGAATCGATCAAGGAAATGGGCAAGTCCTTTCTGGCCTCGGACAGGTCAATCATACTCCAGATCATCATCCCCGCAGCGTCGCCGGTGATCTTTGCAGGGCTGCGCCTCGGCGTTTCCGCCGGGTTCATCGGCGCGATCCTTGCCGAACTCAAGATCACTCCGACCGGTGTTGGCGACATCATCACCTACAGCCGGTCCATCGCCGACTATCCCAGCATGTATGCCGCCATCTTTTCGATCATCCTGCTCGCGGTTCTGTTTCTGAACCTGCTGGAACGGCTCGAAGCTATTTTGTTCAAAGGAAATCAACGTGGTTATGTCTCCGACTAATCTGGCCGCTTCCGGGGCCACTTCTGCCGCTTTCGAAAGTGCTGTGTCCACGCGGAACATCTCCAAGAATTATGGCTCGGTGGAGGCGCTGCGCGACCTGTCGCTGGAATTTCCACGCGGTCAATTGACGTCGCTGCTGGGGCCATCGGGATGTGGCAAAACCACATTGCTCAAGATCATTGCCGGTTTGTTGGAGCCGACGTCGGGCGAGGTCGAAGTGAACGGGCAGAAAGTGACAGGCCCCGGCCCGGATCGCGCCTTCGTGTTTCAGGACTTTGCGCTGTTGCCCTGGGCGACGGTTATGCGCAATGTCGCCTTTGGCCTCGAGATGCGCGGCGTAGCAACGTCGGAGCGCGAAGACATCGCCGCCAGATACATCAGGGAAGTCGGCCTTGCCGGGTTCGAACAAAGCTATCCGCACGAGTTGTCGGGGGGCATGCGCCAGAGGGTGGGCCTGGCACGCGCGCTGTCAGTGGATGCGCAGGTACTCTTGATGGACGAGCCGTTTTCGGCCGTTGACGAACAGACCCGCCGCAAATTCCAAGAGGATTTGTTGTCGCTTGTGCAGAATGAGAACAAGACGTTCATCTTCGTGACCCACTCCATCGAAGAGGCGGTCTATGTCTCGGATCAGATCGCAATCCTGTTGCCACGTCCCAGCCGGGTGCATGAAATCATCCGCCCCGGCAATTTCCGCAGCAAGGGCGTCGACAACATTCGCCGCGACTCGGAATATCTTGATATCGTTGACGATATCTGGGCGTCACTGCGAACGTATGTAGAGTAGGGACGCGTCATGATCGTATTTGGATACCGTTTGCCGGGCATGTCGTCCTTGCTGGTCTGGGGCCTGCTGTGGGAGATCGTGGGGCAGTTGAAACTCACATTTTTTGTGCCGCCGATTTCCAAAGTCATGGCGACATTGTACGAGGTGATCGGAACGGCGGCGTTTCAAAAGGCGCTTTTTGAAACGGCCTATGCCTTTGCTGGCGGCGTTTTCTTTGCGATCATCATTGGCATACCTGTCGGCATCCTGATGGGCAAAAGCCGCCTGCTGGACGAGTTGCTGCTGCCATGGGTCAACGTGTTTCTCAGCGCCCCTCTGACCGCCCTTGTCCCTGTGCTGATGGTGCTGTTCGGATTTGGAATGAAATCGATCATCATCACCACGGCGTTGTTTGCGGTCTGGATCATCATTCTGAACGCGCGCGCAGGGGTGAAGCAGATCAACAGATCTCTGGTTGAAATGGCGCGCAGCTTTGGGGCATCGCCCATGGATGCGTTCTTCAAAATCTATTTCTGGGCGGCGTTGCCGGAAATTTTGGGTGGCGTGCGCATCGGCATCATCCGCGCGGTCAAGGGTGTGATCATTGGCCAGCTTCTGATCTCGATCGTGGGTTTCGGGGCGCTGTTCGAACTGTATTCAGCCAACTTCCTTATGTCCCATTTCTGGGCTGTGCTTCTGGTGCTGTTTGCACTGGCATTTTCCATATCTGAATTCCTTGCCTACCTTGAACGTCGGGTCGCCTACTACGCCGCGAAACGGTAAGCGGGTTTCAGACATCCCCCACCCATTGCTGTGCAATCGACGCGATTGCAAAGTGGACTCTTTGCCAACGAAAGGGTACGGGGCAGGAATAAATTCAGAGGTACAAGCACATGGCCAACAGCACGTCTCCCGACATCATTTACACCAAAGTAGACGAGGCGCCGCAGCTTGCGTCCGCGTCCTTGCTGCCCATCATCCGCGTGTTCGCGTCGGCGGCAGGAATTTCAATCGGAACAAAGGACATTTCGCTGGCCGGACGCATCATTGCGGCCTTTCCCGAACGGTTGAGCGAATCACAGCGCCAGCCCGATGACCTGGCAGAGTTGGGCGAGTTGGTGAAAAAGCCGGATGCAAATGTCATCAAACTGCCGAACATCTCGGCCTCCGCTCCGCAACTGATTGCCGCGATCACGGAATTGCAGTCTCAGGGCTATGACCTGCCCGACTATCCCGAAGAACCACAGACCGACGCCGAAAAAGACGCCCGCGCGCGATATGATGCGATCAAGGGGTCCGCAGTGAACCCGGTCCTGCGCGAAGGCAATTCGGACCGTCGCGCCGCGAATGCCGTCAAGAAATACGCGATGGCAAATCCGCATTCGATGGGGACGTGGTCGTCGGACAGCAAGACGCGCGTTTCGACCATGTCTGGCGGAGATTTCCGCAGCAACGAGACTTCGATCACCTTGAGCGAAGCGCAGGCGGGAACAGCGCGCATCGAGCATGTTGCCGCAGACGGCACGGTCACCGTTCTGAAGGATGGTGTGACCTTCCCGGCGGGGGCTGTTGTCGATGCCACCTACATGTCCGCGAAGGCACTTGATGCCTTCCTGGCCGAACAGATCGACGCGACCAAGGCCGAAGGGACGCTGTTTTCGTTGCACCTGAAGGCAACGATGATGAAAATCTCCGACCCCATTCTTTTTGGACATGCGGTGCATGCGTTTCTCAAGCCCGTCTTTGACAAGTATGCCTCGCAGCTGTCGGCAGCGGGTGTCGACCCGAATTCCGGGCTTGGCACGATGTTCGACATTCTTGAGAAGATGCCTGACGGACAGGTGATCAAGAACGAGATCGATGCGCTGATGGCCGAACGTCCACCACTTTACATGGTGAATTCGGACAAGGGTATCACCAACCTGCACGTGCCATCGGACGTGATCATCGACGCCTCTATCCCGGCGCTGATCCGGGCAGGCGGGAAAGGCTGGGGGCCGGATGGCAAGGAGGCTGACGCCAATTGCGTGATCCCGGACAGCTCCTATGCCGCGGTCTATGACGAGGCGGTCGCCTATTTCAAAGAGACCGGTGCGCTTGATCCGACAACGGCGGGCACGGTGCAGAACGTCGGCCTCATGGCCCAGAAGGCCGAGGAATACGGTTCTCATCCAACCACATTCGAGATTCCGGCGGATGGCACGGTGTCGATGATCGCGGCCAATGGGGATGTTCTGCACAGCCACAAGGTCGAGAAAGGCGACATCTGGCGCTCGGCCTCGACCCGCAACGCGCCGATCGAGAACTGGGTGCAACTGGCCATCGAGCGGCAAAAGGCGGAAGGATGCGATGCCATCTTCTGGCTGGACGAAACCCGCGCCCATGACGCGGAGCTGATCAAACTGGTCAAACCCTTGCTGGCGGCTGCTGGCGTCGCGGAAAAGTTCAGGATCATGGCCCCCCGTGAGGCCACGCGCGTTTCGCTTGAAACGATCAGACGCGGTGAGACGACGATTGCGATTACCGGCAACGTACTGCGTGACTACCTGACGGACCTCTTTCCCATTCTCGAACTCGGCACCTCAGCCAAGATGCTTTCGATCGTCAAGCTG
>CAZITF010000021.1:0-22705 GCA_964542095.1 uncultured Rhodobacterales bacterium | reverse complement strand
TCTGTCTTGCCCTGTGCGTGGTGCAGACTGGCGCGGGGCAGAAACACGGCCGTTATCGGATCGACTGCAAGAATGGCGAGGGAGGCCAGCCGCGTGGTCAGCCCGTAGACTGCTGCCGCTTCGAGCCCCAGTACCATGGTCACCACGAACAGATCGAGCCGTTGCAACACGACTCGTGACAGGATGAAGATCGCATAGCTCTTGGCCGAGGCTGTCCATTCGGGCCGCAAGCTGTAATCCGCCACACCCAGATGTCCGTCGACCAGACAACCCGACCGCCACGCGTCATGAATACACCCGGCAAGCAGTGGAAGCAAAAGTGCCAAAACGATGATCCCGGTTGCCCCGCCCCAGATCAATCCGATCAGCAGCAACAGGATACCACCCAGCGGGCGGATCACCTGATAGGAAAACTCGGCCCAGAAGGTCAGGCCCATCGCCCGCATGAACTGCCGACTGAGCGAGGTCAGTCCCCAGGCCGCAACTGCCAGACTGGCCAGCACAGCGAGCAGCGGCGTAATGCCGGGGGTCTGGTTGGACATCAGCAAAATCGCGGTGTGCCCGAGCGCCATCAGCGACAGACCGACGGCTGCCACGCCAAACACCCATCGTTGCAGGCCGCGCACCTGCGCCATCTGATCGTCGGCGACATACTGCGGCACGAAACGGTGGAAACAGGTGCCCAGACCCAGCGCGCCAATTGTGCCAAACAGCAGCAGGTTGTTTTGCAATGTCAGCAACATCCCCGCATCGGCCACCGAAAAATAGTTGGTCACAATCAGGATCATGATCATGCCAAGCCCTTCGCCCACGATCTTGAGGGCCATCACGAATGCGCTGCCTTTCAGCATGTCAGGCGCGCCTCAAGGGTCGGTGCCCTGATCGGCCAGCGCATCGAGCGCAGGCAGCAGCCGGGCAGGGGCGTGGTCGCGCAGCAGCGCAATCAGACCGTTGCGGAACCGGGCGGCCCCGAATTTTTCGGCCTGTGCGATGCAGTCGGATGGCGCATAAGGCTCCGCACGATCTTCGAACGCGGTGATGGCCGCCATCACCGCTTCAGGCGTCTGTTCGGTAAAAAAGGCGCCGGTCTTGCCCTCGACCACGGTTTCCAGCGCGCCACCCCTGCCATAGGCAAGCACCGGACGGCCCGAGGCCATCACTTCAAGCGGAATGATCCCGAAATCCTCGATACCGGGAAAAACAAGCGCGCGGCAATCGCGATAGACGGTCCTGAGCCTGTCGAAATCCACCCTGCCCAGAAAGGTGACATTCGGCCCGGCGATGGCGGCCAGCTGCTGTTTGGCGGCCCCTTCGCCGATCACGATGAGGGGACGATTCAGGCGGGTACAGGCCTCGACCACCAGATCGGGGCGTTTGTAGCCGACAAGTTCGCCCGCATAGAGATAGGGCGCATCGCGTGGTGCCGGGGCAGGGGCAGGGGCATTGGCAGGGCGAAAGGCCGACAGATCAACCGGCGGATGCAGCACCGCCGCCTCGCGCCGCCATGTCTTGGCCACGCGGCGGGCGATAAACTCGGAATTGGCGACAAAGGCGTCCACGCGCGCCGCACTGGCCATATCCCAAACCCGCAGCCGATGGGCAAACAGCGGCATCATCAGGCGCGCCGCGCGTCCGGCTTGCGATTTGTAGACCCAGTACTGATCCCAGATATAGCGCATCGGCGAATGCACATAGCACAGGTGCAACGCATCGGGGTCGGTGATGACCCCCTTGGCCGGGCCCGCCTCGGACGAAATCACCAGATCATACCCCGTCAGGTCGAACCCTTCGAGGGCGCGGGGCATCAGGGGCAGGTATTTCTGGTAATGCCTGCGCGCGCCGGGCAACCGCGAGATAAAACTTTCGGTGATCTTGTGGTGGGTGATCGTGTCCGACAAGTTGGACGGATCGGCCACGTGGGTAAAAATATCGGCGTCCGGAAATATCCGGCAGATCTCTTCGATAACCTTTTCCCCGCCGCGCATCCCCACGAGCCAGTAGTGAACAATCGCAACTTTCACGTCTTTGTACTCTTGTTCCGTGTTGCCCGCGCACGCACAAGGCGCGTTGGGCCGTCCTAGCACGGGGATTGCAGGGCGAACAGTTGTGAACTGACCCAGGGACCAGGCATTTCGATTGCGGGTGAGGGCAGGGGCGCGCGCGCCGGGCGATCAACGCCCGGTCGGTTGCACCACGACGCGCGCGGTGCGCAGGATCAAGTGCATGTCGAACAGAAAACCCTGTTTGCGCGCATAGGTACGATCCATGTTCAGACGTTCGTCATAGCAACCGTTGGTGCGGCCCGCCACTTGCCACAGGCCAGTGATACCGGGGCGCAGGCTGAGGTAGACACTTTTGTGCGGTCCATAGCGTTCCAGCTCGGGCACCGTAACCGGGCGTGGCCCGACAAAGCTCATATCGCCACGCAACACATTCCAGATCTGGGGCAACTCGTCGAGGCTGGTGCGGCGCAGGAACTTGCCCATGGCTGTGACGCGGGGGTCATCCGTCAGTTTGTGATACAGCGCCCATTCCGTCGCCGCTTCTGGATCGTTGCTCAGATATTCTTCGAGCCGCTTTTCCGCGTCGTGCACCATGGTGCGGATTTTCCAGCAGCGGAACGTGCGTCCGTTCTGGCCAACGCGCTGGTGACCAAAGAAACCGGGGGAACCATCGCGGCGCGTCAGCGTACAAAGCAGCAGGACAACCGGCCCGATCAGCGGTAGCAATGCCAAGGCGAGGGCGACATCGAAAGCACGTTTGGCATGGCGAGAGTACAAGCTTGACCGCTCTGTTTCGACCGGCCGAACGACCTCTGTCGCAACAGCTGAAAAGTGTTCATGTCTCAAAACGTCCAGGCCCCCAAGCGCAGCGTTGTGTATTCTCACCTGACCGTTCGTATTCGTACTTTCGCGGCGCAGCAATTAAAGAATTTCTAAATATCTCTATTGGCAAAGTTACGCCGTTTTATCGCCTAAATTATATGCGTGCAACACGAAACCCTGACACGCCGTTTGGAGGTATTGCCATGAAAATCGGAGGTTTACGGGTTTCCCGCGGCAAGGGCGCTGACGTGAATTTTCAGGGCCATCTCGCAGGTGCATGCCCAAGAAATGCGCTTGCAGGCGCAGCAAGACGTCGCCGATTCTGTGGGTAACTGGGGAATTTTGCCCTTCACATGTCGCAACTATGCAACAATGCAGGGTTGAAAAAGTCTCTGAACGAGGCTGCTAGCCCTTGGCTCCCTGACCGCGCGCATAGACATCTTCGTAGCGGATGATGTCATCCTCACCGAGATACGAACCCGTCTGTACTTCGATCAGAACCATGGGCACCTTGCCCGGGTTCTCCATTCGGTGGACGGCACCGAGGGGGATATAGACGGACTGGTTCTCGCTCAGCAGCTTGACCTCTTCGCCCACGGTCACCTTTGCAGTACCTTCCACGACGATCCAGTGTTCGGCGCGGTGGTGGTGGCTTTGCAGGGACAGCGCTGCACCGGGATGAACCACGATGCGCTTGACCTGAAACCGGTTGCCGATGACCAGGCTTTCAAACCAGCCCCAGGGGCGGTGATCCTTGGGGAACTGTTCAGCCTGCAAGGCACCTTGCTCCTTCAGGCTTTGCACCGCCAGTTTCACGTCCTGACCACGCGAGGCATCCGCCACCAGCACGGCATCGTTCATCGCCACGGCCACGATGTTGTTGAGGCCGATCCCCACCAGTGTCAGTTCCTCGTTTTCCGAGCGCAGAAGCGAGTTGTCGCAATCGATGGCCGTGGCCTTGCCATAGGTGGCGACGCCCCGCTCGTCCTGATCGCTTTCACGCCACACCGCGTCCCAGCCGCCCAGGTCGGACCAGGCGCTGGAATAGGGCACAACCGACAGGTTCTCGGCCCTCTCCATCACCGCGTAATCGATCGAGATATCTTCGGCCTGCTCCCACGGCTCCGGCGCGAGGCGCAGGAACCCGAGGTCGGCCTGCGCACCGCTGACCGCCTCTGAAACGGGGGCCATCAGGCCCGGCGCATGCGCCTTGAACGCCTCGAGAATGGCCGCGGCTTTGAAAATGAAGATGCCGGCGTTCCACATGTGGGTGCCGGAGGCCACCAACCTGGCCGCCGTTTCGGCATCGGGTTTTTCCACAAAGCGTTTGAGGGCAACGGGCGCGCCATCGGTCGGACCCGCCAGTTCAAGGTAGCCATATCCGGTTTCGGCATGGGTCGGCGCAATGCCAAAAGTGACGAGCTGGCCTTCGAGCGCCACCTCAAGGGCGGTCTGCGTGGCGGCCAGAAAGCTGTCGGCATCCGGGATCAGGTGATCGGAGGGGCAGACCAGCATCATCGCCTCGGGGTCCTGCGCATGCAGGTAGAGAGCCGCCGCCAGTACGGCGGGGGCGGTGTTGCGCCCGGTCGGTTCCAGCAGGATCGCACCGGGATCGATGCCGATGGCGGCCAGCTGTTCAGTCACGATGAACCGAAAGTCCGACCCCGTCACGATCAGCGGCTTGTCGAACCCCGCCAGACGGCTGGCCGAGGCCTGAAACAGGGTCTGGTCCCCGATCAGGGAAACAAACTGCTTGGGATAGCTCTTGCGGGACAGGGGCCACAGGCGAGAGCCCGAACCGCCGCAAAGCAGGACCGGAGTAATGGACATTTTTGCGATGCCTTTCGTTCTTAATTGTTCGTCGCGATACGCGCCGTGTTCAACAGCGAAGGCAGGACCTGCGAAATCGCCCGGTTCCACTTGGTAATCGGCTGTTGTGCAATAAATACGACATCATCGGGGCGCAATTCGAACTTTGTCATCAACGCGAAATTGGCCGCGTTGCGGGCATCCAGATGCCAGGCGGTAACGGCGCCGAATTCGCGCGGATCCTGGCTGGCGCGCAGCACATAGATTTGCGAAATGTCGCCCGAATCCACTGTGATCCCGCGAGCATCCTGAAACAATGCGTCCGCCAGGTTGGCCCGCCGTTCAAAGGGCAAGGCATAGCGCGATTGCAATCCGACCTCACCGGTCAAATACACATAATCACGATTATCTGCGCCAAGCTCGCGCCGCAGCTGATAGTTGGTGCGCGCCTCGTTCAACTCGCCCCGGCGGATGTTAACCTCCGCCTGCAATTCGTTGAGGGCCGACGTGCGCGCCTGCTGGCGTGCGCCGACAAGAGCGATCTGCTGCTCGAAATAGGTCTGTGCCTGATCAAGCTCGTATTCGGTATCCACAAACACCGCATCCCCATCCGTCAGTCGCGTGCGCAGAAGGTCGGCGCGCTCATAAAGCGTGGTCAGCGGGATCTGATAGAGCGTGCCGTCGCGATAGATGCGCACAGAGGCGAAATCCTGGTCTGGCACGGTCACACTGCCCGCCGCCGCCAGCGCGTCGCCAAGGTAAAGAGGTGTGAGGCCAATAGGTACCACCGCCGGATTTCCGACAGCCCCGCCAATGGACACCTTGCGGGAGTTGAACTCGGCAATCTCGAGGCTGAAGGTCGGGTCGAACTGGTTTTCGACAAGGCGCTGGAACAGCACATCTTCGGCGGATTCGATGGTCAACCCGGCGATGCGCACGCGGCCGACATTGGGGATGTTGACCGACCCGTCATCCTGCACGGTATAGCCCTGGCGCGCGTTCTGCGCGGCCAGCAGGCCCGACAGTTCCTCGACCGTCGATCCTGTGCTGGGTGTGGACAGCAGCACCACGTCGCCGACGCCGATTTCGTAGGGCATCGGCGTCACTGCGGGCGGCACGCGCAGCGCCAGCGCACCGGGACGGGGCTCCAGATCAAAGGTGGGTTGGGGCAAGGCCCCTGCCCCGCGCCCGGTCGACCCGCCCCCGGCTGTCAACGAAAAGACCGCCGGCAAGGTCTTGGGCTGAAAGGCCGAACGGTTGGCCTGCACTACCGTTTCTGCGCTGACCGGCACGACGCGCACGTTGGTGCCGTCGGTCGGACCAGACCGGACATCGGATGATCGATAGACCACCCCGCAGCTTGTCATAGCCAGCAAAGCCCCTGTCAGCATCAGATATTTCAGCATCTCGCGTCTCCTTCATCTCGGTACGATGCGGGTCGAAATCGCACCGATGACAGGGCCTGCCCATTGCCGGGACAATATGATGTCACGGCTGGATGGAGCGACCCAATACAAGTTTACAAATTCCTGGTCCAGACTGCGGCAGCTTTCGCGCATCAACCGGGTGGCCGTGGGCGTGCCGAACAGATCAATCTCGCGCGGGCCGCGATCCACAATCACGCAGCGATAGGTGCGGGTGACGGCGCGGTCATTGCCGTCCAGATAAGTGTGAAACCGGTCCGACGGACCGGGGTTCAGGCCGCGTACTCGCGCCAGCGGCTCGGTCAGATCCGAAGCGAGCAGCCCCTCGCCCAGCCCCCGCGTACTGTGCAGCATGCCGTCCTGCAGAATGATGTGCGTACCATCCGCGCTCAGCCAGTAGTTGAACGGGCCGTCACTGCGTTCCAGCAGAATGTCGGCGGACCGGTCCTGTTCGACAAAGGCGACCTGCAGGCGCGGCGCGCCCTTTTCCACAAGGGCTGCAAATCGCGGTACGAACCGCACATTACCCGTTCGGTTGGCGATAGCGTCAATGGACTGGCCCAGCCCGCTTTCCTCGTCAACCGCCGTGCCGCATCCGGCCAGCAATACCAGCGCCGCAAGGGCAAGGATCATTCCGCGTCTCATCGGAAAATGCGCCCCCAACCGTCGCTCAGGTTCTGGGCGCGGTAATCGCGCGTGACTCCATAAAGGCGGTTGGCGACATTCAGGCGCGCACCGCCATCCCGCAGAACCGGCTGGATCGTTTCGAAATAAGCCGCCCGCGATGGCACGCCGGTCAACCAGGACACAGGCACGGTAAACCGGATCCCCTTGTCAAAGGACCCTTCCCCGAAATCGTCGAAGGACACATCCGTCAGCGTGAAATAACCACCGACGCGGAAGCCGTTGTTGAACTCGCGATCCAGCGAGAATGTCGCACCCCAGTCGCCCGCCAGATAGCGCCCGGCATCAATCTGAGCGATATAGCCGTTGCCAAAGTCATAGTAGGCCGAGGCATGCCCGGTGATCACGTCATAATCCTGCAAGCCCAACAGCATGTCAAAATCGCGTTGCTTGGCATAGTTGATCTCAAGCCCCAGCGCCAGGCGGTTGTCGATAGGATACCACAGCAATTCGCCCGACACGCCCGCATACATGTTTTCAAGATAACCACCCGTGACCCGGGCAAACAGATCCTCGCCGGGGCGCCACAAGTATTCGGCGGTCAGGCGGTTGATCTCGAAATCGGACTGTTGGGCATAAAGCAGCGAATCCGATCGCACCCGCTGCAGCACCGAATTGGACGGGCGGTTGGCGTCGGCAATGTTGCCGGTCAGTGGCTGGCGAAACAGCCCGTCGATGCTGAAGCCGGGGCCGGGCGTGTAGGAAAAGGTCAGCTGCGCGCCCAGCTCGTAGCGCAACGGCTCGTTCGGATCAAAAAAGGAAAAGGCGGTGTATGGGCCAAGGCCGAACGAAAACTTTGGATACAGGCCCGGCACTTCGCCATCGCGGCTTTGCGGCGGGGCATCATCGATACGGGCACGCGCCAGCGACAACCATGCGCCATCGTAATTGGTGTCCAGTTCTTCGAGGTCGGCGCGTTGCAGGGTCACGGCACTGTTGGCCACGCCCCGGACCTGCGGGATGATCACGAAAGTATCGACGTTGCTGGGCATGGTATTGGCCAGCGCCCGCGCTGTGCGCCCGATCGCCTGAGCCTCGATCTCCCAGCGGTTGTTCTGGATACGCACCGTTGCACGCCCGGCGTCGACGCTCAGCCCTTCGAGGATGATGCCTTCGGGCTCCAGCCGGTCGGCCAACTGCGCACGGGCCGCCGTCAGGGCACGACGGTCGCTCAGGTCCATGTCGGCGAAACTGGCCACCTCGCGACCCAGAATAGGCTCGGGTGCCTTGTCAAAACCGCCGGGCGAACGGCGCTTGGCCGGATCAAGGACCAAGCTGTACTGTACCCCGATCTCGCGCCCGCCCACCAGAAAGGCTCGGATGTTCGAACCACTGGGATAAGTGTAGTTGAGGCCGATATTGAAGGGCGAGTCGATGGAGACAACGTCGCTGGCGGCCTCCCGGTCATACGCATCGGTCGAATATTCCAGCTGGAAACTCAACCGGTCCGTGGCCTGATACTCGATCCCGCCAAAGATGGCGGCATCGCCACGAAACCACTGCCCGGTCTGGATATTGCCTGTGTTGGGGCCACTCGAACCGCCCACGGGGCGCGTTTTGAAACGTTCCGAAAAAACCCCCAGCGGGTTGGAAAATCCGCCGCGCTGCGCCAGACGGCCCCAGCCGAGGCCAGCGGTGACGCGGAAACGGTCATCGACAAAGCCCTTGGTCGCCACCAGGTACTCGCCACTCAACACCCCCGTCCCGCCAAAGTCGCGCAGACCCACGGCAAAACCGGGGCGGCGATCCGTCTCGAACCCAAGCTGGTAGTGAAGATCGAAACTGCGGTCGTACAGGTTCACCGAACTGACTTGCACGGCCTGCTGGAAAAAGTCGCGGTTGATGCTGTAGCGAAAAGTGCCGTAGATGCGCGGGGTCAACTGAAAGGCAAGAGTGTTGCGCACAATCCCGCCAAAGCGGTTGGTGGTCAGCGCCAGATTCCCATCCGGTAGCACGCGTGCGGTCGGCATATCGATCAGCCCGGGCGTGCCGTATAATGACAACGTCTGCGCAGACCCCGATCCCGCCGCCAAAAGGGACAGGCCCAGGGACAACACTGCCAAAAGCCGCAGCTTCATCAATTGCCTTTCCCCATTCCCAGTCACCGCATCCCGATGACAGGCTCAAGCCTTCACATCAGGCCCGAAAATCCCTAAGACGTCAGAACCCTCTGCGCCCATCCTGCCACCCCATTTACCCGAGAAAGACACATGATAAAACGGCTGCTTCGGCGATTTGTTGCTGGTCCGGACTTTCCGGCAACAGCCCCCGAAAGCCCATTCATCGCTTTGGGCGACATTCACGGGCGCGTAGACCTTCTTGAACAATTTCTGGCCCTCGAACCCGCCTACCCGGTGATTTGCGTCGGCGATTATGTGGACCGCGGAGAGCACAGTGCGGCAGTGCTGCGCCTGCTGTCGCAGCGCCGCGACATCACCTGCATCTCCGGAAACCACGAAGAGATGATGCGCCGCTTTCTCAAGAACCCGACCGAGGGCGGGCCGCGCTGGCTGCGTTATGGCGGATTGCAGACACTCGCCAGCTTTGGCGTAGCGGGCGTCACGGGCACGAGTGGACCAGAGGTGCTCGAGGATGCGCGTGACCGTTTGCGCGACGCCATGGGGCCGGATCTGATAGCCTGGCTTGGAAATCTGCCGACGCGCTGGCGGTCTGGCAATGTGGCCGTGGTCCATGCCGGGGCCGACCCTGCGCGCAGCATCGATGATCAGGACACGCAGACACTGCACTGGGGGCACCGCGACTTTGCCCGCACGATGCGCACCGACGGGGTCTGGGTGGTTCACGGGCACACAATCGTTGACGCCCCCAGCGCCGAAAACGGTCGCATCGCGATCGACACCGGTGCATATGCGACAGGCAATCTGACGGCTGTGCTGGTCGAGGCCGACAAGACGACCTTCGAGACGATCAGCTAAACCCGGCCTCTACCAGACCACCCGCAAATCAGGCTGGCCCGCAAACACGGCATCCCGCGACAACAGCGTCATCCCCGTCACGATCGCGGTGGTCGCGATCAGGCGATCAAACGGGTCACGATGTGGCCAGTTCCACAGGCTCGCACGCAAGGCGATCTCGGGGGTAAAGGGTGCGGTCAAGCCCCCCTGCCCTTCAAGGATTGCCGGTAGCTCATGCACCAGCCCGGCCATCTCGGGCCACTTGCCGATACGCACCTTCTGGCCGATCTCGAAAAAACTGATCGGGCTGACATGGACCGCATCCGCGGCCGCAATCTCGGCACGGGCGGCGGGCGACATCAGGTGATCGGCCGAAAAGGACCAGACCCAGGCATGGGTGTCGAGCAGAACCGCGCTCACTGCCCTTCCCATGCGTCAGCATCTGCCTCGGGCATCGGTTCAAGGAAATCGGGCGGCGTTCCAAACATGCCGCGATGGGTGCCAAGGGCAAATCCGGACTGGCGAATAGGCACCAGACGCACGACAGGGCGACTGCCCTTGGCAATCACCACTTCCTCGCCGGACAGGGCCGCCTCGATCAATTTGCTCAACTGGGTCTTGGCGGCATGGACACTGAATTGCATCGTTCATCTCCTCGTCTAGCTAACTTAGTCCATGTGCAGTCGTTTCGCAAGATCGACGGGAAAGGACCGCGATCCAAGCACCTAACATCCGCTAGACTAACGCGCAGCTATCCCCTTGTTAGAGCCACTATCCGGCACCTCTAAGGCGTCTTGCGCTGATACTTCATGATCAGCCCGGCCATCTCCATCAGCATATCGTCCAGGTCTTCCTCGGCCACACCCGCCTTGCTGATCGAGATATCGAACCCGCCCAGCACAGGCACCGTCGCCATCGGAATGCCGCGCACGTCATGGCGTTGACGTATGGGCTTGTCATCATCGGGCGTCTTCAGCGGTTCGTGGCGTTTGATCTTGGGCAGGATGGCGCGATAGGCCCGCTTGGGTGTGGTTTCGATATTGACCTGGCGCAGGATCTCTTCACGGTGGGCCAGACACCCCTGCCCCAGTGACACATCCGCCTGACTGACGCCGATTCGCTCAGCGATCTCGGTCTGGGTCATCTCGGCCATGCTCTCCGCCAACAGCCCGATCGAGATCAGCTCTTCGAACCCGTTGAGGTCACGGCGCATGGTGTTTTCGTGGAATCGTTCTTCAAGGTCGGCGAGCGCCTGATTTCCCGCCTCGGTCGACACCACGGCCAGCACCTTGCGGCCCAGCTGGCGGCAAGCCTCAAGTCGACGACGTCCCGACTGGATGACAAACTTGGCATCCGTCTCCAGCGGGTTGTCCTCGTTCGGGGACCAGTCCCGTTCGACCGGACGCACGCGGATCGGCTGGGTCTGGCCGCGACGCCTGATATTGGCCACGAGCTTTTCGAAATCCTCATCCTCGACCCAGTTGGTGAATCGGTCGCTGCCCAGATCATCGACGATCTGATCCGGGTCCAGCTCCAGTGCCAGCGTTCCCGCCATCAGCGATTCCACCAGCGATCCATGCGTTGAATCGATGCGCTGTTTCAGCATGTTCATGGCCGAACCAGCCCACATTCCGCCCATCCCGCCTTTGCGTGGCGCCTCCTCGACTTCGGGTAGCTCATCCTCGGGCAAGGCCCCGCTCAATTTGCGTTTGCGCGCCATCAGTCCCACCGCTCCTCCATAAAGGCCCTGGCGAACCCGCGCGGCGGCAGGTCCGGCCAGATCCGTTGCACCAGCGCATCGTTGACCGCATTGGCATTGTCCATGAACGCGCGTGCCGACACACGCCGCGTCTTGGGCGGCAGATATTCATAGATACTCTTGTACTCTTCGGCCGCATTCGCAATGGCGTCCGAACGGGAATACCACACCTGCATCACCTCGCGCGGTGCCTTGCGATAAAGGTCGACAATCTGGTCCACATCCTGAGTGTTCTGCTCTTGCACGATAGTGGGCAGCACCATATGAGCCCCTGCCCCGATCTCCAGATCAGCCTCGAACCCCATGATGAACTCTAGATACTCGCCGATGTTCGAAACATAGGTCGCCAGCGTCGCCAGATCAAAACCCTTCATGGTCTGCGGGATCACCACGTTGTCCGCGGCGATCAGGCCGTTGAGCTGCATCAGGGTCAGCGACGGTTGTTGGTCGATCACGATCACGTCCAGCGTTTCGTCCAGGGCCTGCGCATATTTTTCGGTATCAAAACTGCCATCCGCAGCCCGCAATTCCTCGGGCCGTGTGGTCGGCGCGTTGCCCTTATCCCATGTCGAAATCGCATCCTTGAGCACACGGTAGACCGGCACACGCGCCGACTGAGACAGGAAAAACAGGCTGATATCTCCGTTCTGAATATTGGCCCCGCCGGGGATCAGGCGCACGCCGGGCCAGGGGGTGGCATGCCAGATCGCGTTCAGCTCTTCGGCGGTGCGCTGCGTGACATCCTGCGCGCCGGGGTCGTCCACGCCCATGAAATCCGCCAGCGTCGCGGTGTCAGGATCAAACAGCGGCAGACTTTCATCCGCGAAGTAAAGGCTCACCGTTGCCTGCGGGTCTGCATCTATGATGCCTACACGCAGCCCGTAAAACAGGTTGATGTACTGCGCGAAATGGGCGGCACTCAGCGACTTGCCGGTCCCGCCCTTTTGGGCGCCAAAGGTCACCACCTTGACAGGCTCACCGGGCTTGCGCCAATGCAGATGCTCGCGCCGGGCACCGGGATTGGAGCCGATCAGGGCGCGGATCAGCATGATTTCGGACGGCGAAAACGTGCGTTCGCGCCCGGTCCGCTCACCTTCGGGAAATTGCGGATCGTCGCCGGACAGTCGGGTCAGGTAAGTGGTATCGACGGCCAGAAGCTGCGCGACTTCGGTCATGGAAAACCGGCGGGCGACGCGGGTGCGCAGCGTCAGGTCACGTTGCAGCTTGGTGTTTACCGCGCCCATGACCCTGGTCATGTTTCGTATGAATTGCTCGAACTGACCGTACGCCATGTCAATTATGTCCACGGATATATGTGGGTGCCTCGGTCGGGGCAGGAACCCCGAAGCGCAAAGGCAACTTCTCGCAAGGCGGCGCGGTGCGCAAGGACTTTTGCGCCAGTGCCCACCGCCTGAGAAAGCCTTCGAGTAGCTTGATTTGTGCGGCTTGGGGCACGATCCGCGCCGATTTCAGCATCTGATCCAGATGTTTTGGCGCCGGAATCCTGCGCCAATGCGGCTGCCATCCGGCCCTGATCGCGGCGCAAAGGGCATCGATTTCACCTTGCGACAGATTTTTCCGAGCCAAATGCCGGACAGCAAGATTCAATGCGGCCGGATCCTCCTGAACGCGCAGCTCTGAAAAGACACCGGCGAGGGCGTTTTTTATATCCGCGGATATAACCGAACTACCGTGGTGACCAGGGGCAAGAACGGCCTTCGTCGTTGTCACAAGCTCAGGTGAAGGTGCGTGTCGAAGAGCAGGGTAGGGCGCCCCCTTGGTGCAAGCGGCCCAATCAGAGACTAATCTGGAAAAAACAATCTGCTCCACAGGAACATGATTTTTTTGTATATGATTTTTGGAATCCCTATAGCGTTCATCCTGTCGAACGCTGCGTTCACCTTTTTGCACGGGTTCAGCATCTTCGGCGTCGCGCAATTTTCCGGACAGCGAAGCGCGCCAGGCCTTCCAGAAGGTCACGCAATAGCGCAGGCGATAGTTGTACCCATTGGCGGTCGTCTGCGTTTCGGTCGAGATCAGTTCGGCGTCCCTGAGTGCGGTGATATAACCCGAAACCGCAGCTTTTGAACGGCCCAGCCGTTCGCCCAGCTGACCCAGGGAGGGCCAGCAGAATCCGTCCAGATTGGCCATACGGCACAGTTCTACCAGCAGCCGGAAGGCACCGGGACTCAGGTCCAGTTCCAACACTTCGACTGGCAGCGCAACAAAACCCTTGCGGCGGTCGAACATCATTGTTTGAGACATATTTTCCTCGGTCCCGCGCAGCAAAAGCTTGCGGGTTCTGCACGACGAGGCTATTCTGGAATTGCGAAGAGAATGAGCCTCTTTGGTTTCATTTCACAGGGTTGGACGGTTGCCGCCGTCTGGCCCTGTTTCGTTTTGAAGTGCCTGTCTGATGTTGCCTGTGTTCAATGCCTCCCAGCGGTTGCGGCTGTGGCCATGCACCGCCTTTGGGCACAAGTTGAACCAGCACCCAGATCGGGATAATAGTCGCGCATCGCCAGCCTCTTTCGCGGTCTAGTGCCGCTTACTCTTGGTATTGGATGCTTTATAACCTGAAATAGCAGGACTAAGGCAAGAAATTCTTTTGATTGAGGGGGCACTCCATTTTTTCGCCATTAACCATCTGTTTCATATGGAAAAATGGTGAAACATGGGACAGGGCCCAAGAGCCGAGTCCGTCGCCCGCTCTATCGAAGCGGGGGAGCAGGCGCGAATCTGTAGGGTGTTGGCGCACAGCCATGGAGGCTTTGAGCCTCTCCACTACGCGCGCCACCCTTCCTGAGGTCACAGCACCCGCAACGAACAAAAGCCCCCGTTCTTGACGAGGGCTTTCAGAATTTCCGTACGGCTTGCGCCGAGACTTGATCAGGGCGACGTGGTTGACGTCGTGCTGGTTGTACTGGTTGTGGACGTCGTGGTGCCCGACCCGCCAGCTGCGCCAAGCAGGATTGCCGCACCCAGACCGCCGGCCAGAATGCCGTAATTCGGGTTGCCGGGTCCGCCACCGACGTTGTCATTGCCGGGCAGGTTCTGACACTCTGCCGCTTCTGCGTTGGCGGCCAGCGAGCAGTCAATGCCTTGCGCCGTTGCAATCTGCACGGAGCCGATCGTAAGGCCCGTAACAGCGAGGCCGGTGAAGAAGGATTTGAGCATCTGAGAAGCCCTCCAAATAACTACAGTTTGTCGTATCACAGCTTTTCCCGTACATACAGCGCAAACCAGTGGACAATCAATGCATCTATCCGCCGATGGCGTAAATCCGCATATTTTTTGGTCGCAGTCCCCCGCGTGGCGTTATAGTAGGCCCGCAGGGGCAATTTAAAAACCCGATGGCAGGGGCTTAGACGGTTAAAATCATGCAAGTTTCAAGAAAGATCGCGCCGGGCGAGTCACATGTCATGGGCCAGTCGACTTCTGGCGCAGATAGTGAGATCATCAACATCGGCGCGCTGCTGGGCACGATTTGGCGTGGAAAATGGCTGATTGCACTGACCATAATTATCGCGATCGCGGCGGGCATCTATTACGCCTATGTTTTGGCGACACCCAAGTTTCGCGCTACCGCCGTCGTGATTTTGAAAACCAACCAGGAGCAGATCGTTGATCTGCAAAGCGTGGTTGGCGGATTGTCCGGCGACAGCTCCGAAGTGAATTCGGAAGTGGAGGTGCTGCGGGCGCGCAGCCTGATGGGCAAGGTGGTCGACAAGCTTGAACTCACCTCTGATCCAGAATTCAACATTGGCCTTCAGGAGCCGAAGTTCATCGATATTGCCATTGACGAGGTCAAGGGTGTTCTGGGGCTGAACAATCCGCCCGTTGTCCTGTCGCCCGAAGATGATGCCAAGCGCATGCGTGATGCGGTTATCACCAATCTGCTTGACGCCGTTACTGTACGCAACGTGCCGCTGAGCCTTGTGTTTCAGGTGACGGTCGAGACGGAGAATGCGCGCAAGTCCGCGCTGATCGCGGACACGATTGTGCAGCAGTACGTGCTCAACCAGATTGAAGTTAAGTTCGAGGCCACCCAGCAGGCGACGATCTGGCTCAGCGAGAGAGTGTCCGAATTGCAATCGACACTGGAGCAGGCGGAAGCGGAAGTGTCCGCGTTCAGTGCCTCGACTGAACTGGTGTCCATAGAAGGTTTGCAGGCGTTGGAACGCCAGATCAAGGATATGCGCGACCGTATCGCAACGGCCGAATCCAACCGTGTGGCACTTGATGCAAACATCGCGGCCCTCAAGGCCGCAGGCAGTCGGACCGAACAGGCAAAGTTGGCCGGCGATGCCCAATTGACCCGCCTGCTGCCGCGCGCGGCCAACGATGCGTCGATCGCGCAGGCCTTTGACACGCGTCTGGCCCAGGTCTTGCAGCGCAAGCAGGCCGAACAGACCCGCGCCGACCAGCAATTGCGCGCTCTGCGTGCTTCGGAGGTCGAGTTGAACAGGGCGCTGGATCAGCAGGGCGAAGATCTGATCACCCTGCAACAGCTGACTCGCGAGGCCGAAGCGACACGGGTGCTGTATGAATATTTTCTGACCCGGTTCAACGAGACGTCGGCCCAGCAAGGTATCCAGCAGGCCGACAGCCGTATCCTGTCGGATGCAGTCATCCCGTTGCGCCCGGCTGAACCACGCAAGCCACTGGTTCTGGCCCTGTCGATAATCCTTGGTATGTTCGTTGGTATCGTAGTGGTCGTGCTGCGCGAGATGCGCAACAACGGGTTCCGCACTGCGCAGGAACTGGAGAGCTTTACCGGCTATTCAGTTCTTGGCCAGATCCCCAGCATGCCGTCCACGGTGCGCAGCAAGGTGCTGAAATATCTGTCGGACAAGCCGACGTCCGCTACCGCCGAGGCCATTCGCAACCTGCGCACCTCTATCATGTTGTCCAACGTCGACAATCCGCCGCAAGTGATCATTTCAACTTCGTCCGTGCCGGGCGAGGGCAAGACGACCAATTCTCTGTCGCTGGCCCAAAACCTGCTTGGCCTCGGCAAAAGCGTGTTGCTGATCGAGGGAGACATCCGACGTCGTACCCTGAACGAATACTTCCCGAATGTCCCCAGACACGGCATCGTGTCGGTGCTGAACGGGGACAAGACCCTGCAAGAGGCCGTATTCCGCGGCGAGGGGCTTGGAGCCGACGTATTGGCCGGGGAAAAGACCACCGTGAATGCCGCCGACCTGTTCGCATCGGACAAGTTCAAGGACCTGATCCGGCAGGTGCGCGAAGCCTATGACGTGATTATCATCGACACGCCGCCGGTGTTGGTCGTCCCGGATGCACGGATCATCGCCGAGCAGGTCGATGCGATCATATTCACCGTCCAGTGGGACAAGACCAGCAAACCGCAGGTCGAAGAGGCGTTGCGCATGTTCCATAATTCCGGCCAGCGCGTCACCGGCCTAGTCCTCAGCCAGATCAGTGCGCGTGGCATGAAGCGCTATGGGTATGGCGGGCAATACGGAGCCTACGCAGGCTACGGTTCGAAATACTATATCGACTAGGCGCCCGGTATGACCCGCATGCGGGTCTGCCGTTCTCTTTCAACCGAAAATATGGTGTGTTATGGTTGACTTGCGAGTTCTGCTGCAATTGCCAGCCCATGTCCGGAAGGCGATATGAGCGACAGGATCATAGCCGATCTAACGGTTGTTGTGCCGACCTATGAGCGCGCCGAAAAGCTGTACGAGCTGATCGACGATCTGGCCGAGGCGCAAAAATCGGCTGCGTTTTCCGTGATCATCGTGAACGATACCGGCCCGGAGGACACCTATGCGCAAACCTGCCGCTATGCCCAAGACCATCTGAGCGCGCTGACGATGTCGCGCAACGCTGAAAACATCGGGATCGACAGAAACATCGACCGCTGTCTGGCCGCCGCCGAGACCGAATATGTGCTCGCCATCGGGGATGATGACCGGCTGAATGTGCCACACTTTCTTGACTTGTTAGAGACGCTTTCACGCACCGACGCCGATCTGATGCTGGTCGAGTACAGTTATATCTATGATGATCTGTCGATGCAGAAAGAGCGGGTGATCGATCTGCCCACCGATCAGGACCTGGCCAGCCTTGAGGCCCGCCGTCGTTTTCTGTTCGAACGGGGGACCAAACTGGGCTTTCTCGGCTCGGTTCTGTTTCGCACCGCCGCATACCGCACCCATGCGGACCCCAAGTTCCTCGGCACCTGGTTCAACCATGTGGGTACGGCGCTGAACATCCTGTTTGACGATGAAGCCCGGTTGGCCTGGTTCGACCGGCCCGTTGTGCTGAACCGGGCCGGCGACATCCGCGTGACCAGTTGGTCGCACCGTGTGTTCGATGTAATCAACGGCTGGTGGCGCATGATGGCGCTGTCTTGCCAGAGCCACGGCAAATGTACTCTTGCCGAATATCGCGCCCAAAAAACCGAAGTCACGTTTCAGTATGACAGCCCGCTCTGGATGCTGTCGCGCCGGTCCGAAAACCTGATCAATTTCAAGAGCCTGCCGTTATTGTTCCAGACGTTTGACCTGTCAGCCAAGACCAAGGCATTGTATTACGCTGTCTGCCTGGTGCCGATCCGGCTGTGTCTGGTGCTGAAAAAATCGGCGCGGGCGGTGGGCAAATGACCAAGCCCGGTTTTATCTTTGTCGGCGCAAGCAAGTCGGGGTCGTCCTGGCTGCACAACTACTTTGTGCGCCACCCCGCGATCTTTGTGCCGACGGCCAAGGATACGTATTTCTTCAAGACCTATTACGACAAGGGCATTGACTGGTACGAGGATTTCTTTGCCGCCGCGGGCCCCGACCAGATCGCCGGCGAGATCTGCCATGACTATCTCCACGATCATCACGCCATTGACCGCATCGCGGCGCATTACCCGGATATCAAGCTGATCTGCAGCCTGCGCCAGCCCGTGGACCGGGCGATTTCCACCTATCTTTATGCGGCGCGGCACGGGTTGGTTGATCCGGACATGAAGGCCAAGGTAGGCCAAACACCGGGCCTGTTTCTGGAAGGGCGTTATGCGGAGGATCTGGAGCATATTTATACCCGTTTCCCACGCGAGAACGTTCTCGTTTTTCTTTATGATGATCTGCTGGAGGACCCGCGGGCGCTGGCCCGCCGGATCAGCGATTTTCTGAACGTCGCCCCGTTCGAATATGGCGATATCGCCAAGAAAGTGCGCGCCGCATCCAAGGCCCGCGCGCCGGGGTTGAGCCGGTTGGGCAAGAAAATTGCCGTTCAGTTACGTGCCTTGGGCATGCACAATCTGCTTGGGGCGCTCAAGAACAGCGACGTGGTGCAGGGGTTGTTATACAAACAGATCGCGGTCGACAATCGCGCCCACTACAAGGATCTGCCGGCCGATGAGGTGGACCGCTATCTGGCGGATATTTCCCGGCTAGAGACGCTGATCGACCGACCGCTCGGCCATTGGATCGCCGATATCGAAACCCACCGCGCGAACTCGTGAGTCACTCTTTCAACCGCGCGTGGATAAAGTGCTGCTGCGCGAAAAAGCGGCTGAAAATGCCCAAGGTCAGCTTGTTCAGCGTGGCCAGGCGCAAGTTGATTTCACGGTCCACCTTTTCGACCGTGAACCCGGCCTGCTCGACCATTTCGACAGCCGTGGCGCGGGTGAACCAGCGGATGTGGGTCAGGTCCATCACGCCCTGTTTCTTGTAGTCAAACCTTCCAAAAAACACGAGCGGCACGATCAGCCCGACAAATTGCGCATTGGGCAGGCTGACAAAGACCTTGCCTCCCGGTTTCACCACCTCGCGCGTACCCTTGAGAACCGCCCAGGGGTTCATCAAGTGTTCCAGAACGTCAAGGAAAATGGCGGTGTCAAAGCGCTCGCCTTTTTCCTTCAACCGCTCGAACAGGGCATCGTCCGCCTCGACCGGTTCCATGGTCACTTTTTCGGTGCTCTGTACCGTCATGTAAGGGTCGACGACCACCGCACTTGTCGCCAGGTTGTTGTCCACGAGGAATTGCGAGGTCGCCCCGTTGCCACCGCCAACGTCCAGAACGCGGCCCAGGTCGCCACCCAGCGCCTTGACCTGTGGCATACGAATTGTCTCGAAATATTCACCTTCTTTGACGTGGTAGAGGTCATTCGACATGGGGCTGGCTTTCTTTCTGCGACGTTTGCAATTCGGCGACCTGAAAGGCAGATCGCCACGGGCGCTAAATGATGCAGTTTCCCGCCGCGCACAAGCCATTAGCACCTGTTCCGGGTTGATCACGGCGCGTTTGCGCGCATTGCGGGCAGGGGGAGTGTCAGCGCCAACGCGAATAGAAACCCGCCCCGAAAGTCGCTTCCAGGCTGGCGATATCATCGGAGAATTCCGGCTTGAATCGTTGCTTGAGCGCATCGTCCAGCGGGTCGGGCCGTTGGTATATCCGTTTGATCAGCGATCTGAGCGCCAGGGTCAATTTCAGGTTTCCGCTGCTCATCCGCAGAATCCAGCGTGCGGGCCGCCTCAGCGCGGTCAGGGTTTTTCCCGCCAGTCCCGAAGGTGGAACATAGGTCGGATTGGACCAGACCCGTTCGCTTTTGTGTTCGGGGACGTCAAGAAAGCGCGTCAGCCTGGCCAGCGTACCTTCGTGATCCTCGATCAGCTCTTCAAAACAGATCAGGTGCATCTGCTTGGTTCCGAAACAGTCTAAAAAAGGTTGGACCAGTCTTCCGTATTGCCCCAGCGCCTTGTAGCGCCGAATAGGCAGCAGTGCGCTTTCCTCTTCGAGGGAGCGGTTCATCACGGCCTCGAAATCTTCGGTTGTCTCCAGCATATGGCTGCGCGCGTGGTTGAAGCTGGAAAAGGCGCGGGCCACCGGTTCGCGCATCACCAGGATGATCTTCATGTTCGGGTTGTGCGCATGTAGCCGTTCGGCTGTGCCGGGAAAGAAATAGTATGAATCCGAACAATCGCTCAGCAGTTGGCCGGGTTTTGCATCTGCAAAATGCGCGTTGTATTCCGCTTTGGTCGTTACTGCGTTTTGCGTCGCCGTCGCCTCGATCCTCTGCCCTTCGGACAGGACGGTGCCGGTCATCCCGTAGGAAAAGTAGTTCAGCAACTTGCGTTCTGGCACGAAAACGTCCGGGTGCTGGCGCAGAAAGTCAGTGATGGTGGTTGAGGCCGATTTCATGGCGCCGATCACCGCAAGGTCGATCTTGACGTCTTTCATCCCTTGAGTTCCCGCGCCGACACGCAATAGCCCATTGCAATCAGTTGCATAAGGGTCAGCCCATAGATCGGAGCGCCAAACCCGTGCTGCGTCACACTGACAAGCATCAGAGTCACAGTGCATCCGAGGGCGACGCCTGCCCACATTTTCGCATCCTTTCGCACGTCAGGTTGCCACAGGGCGCGCAATGTGGTGCGCGTTACGATGACAAATATGCTGCCCAGCAGCGCCAAACCTATCAGTCCAAGTTCACTAAAGATCATGATAAACGAGTTATGGCTCGAATGCGCGGAGGGGTTCAAAAACGCGGCATCGGTGACCACCGACACGAGTGGCAGTGAATCGTTGAATTCCCGCCCAATATCGTTGTATCGCCCGAATCCCGAGCCGATGATTGGGGATTTGAAGCCCTCAGATACGCCCCGCGCCCACAGCAGTCCCCGGATCGCGAGGTTGGCCTGCCCCTGCAGATCGGCGAAAGTTGACAGCGACCAGGCCGAGCTGGATTCCAGCGGTGGGTCTGCGTACCAGGCCCGTTGGAAATTCGTGGTCACCACTGTCAGAGGGTTAGCATTGAAGGTGCCCGTCAGCCGCTGATATTGTACGGGATTGGCCAGTGACATGCCGAACAGGAACAGGGGAACCACCAGCACGAACTTGATCACCTGAACGACCCTGATCCAGATCAACTGCTGGATGACGACCCCCATGATCGCGGCCATCAGCGACGCCCGCGATCCGGTGCCGAGCAAGCCCGCAATCGCGAGACCCAGAAACAACAGTGCCATCAGCGTCTTGCGGTTCTGATAGCGGCAATAGTTGAAGACTACGAGCGATCCAAGCACTGCGCCCGCCGCATGATGGGAGGAATAGAGCCTAACACCCAAGATTTGCGCCATGATTACAAAAAACGCAAAAACGGTAAGGCCCAGCAGGGCCTTTTCGATTCGCGCCTCTACATGGCGCGTGTGATGATAGAGCGCGACCGTCAGGAAGATGAACGGCCAGTAATATATAAAGAACCGCCCTTCGCCTGCCAGCCAGGCCACGGGTCCCTCGACGAAAAAAGAACCGAGACCGCCGAATACGAGCGCGCTGAGGAAGGCGTAGAGAACAAAGATGAGGGCCAAAAAGGACACTCTCGGCATTTGCGCGGTGGCGGCCAACTGCACGAACAGCAATATGATCCCCGCCATGATTCCGGGCACAGCAAGCGCAGAACTGACCCCCAAAAGCAGGGCAGAGGCAAAGGTAATGAAAAAAGTGATCACTACATAGCGCCCCGGCAGGCGTTTCGGCACCACCACAAGGTTCTGATCGGCGAAAGGTGAAGCGAACGCACTCATGTTAAACTCTTCCGACCATTTTCAGTGCAAACACCCTTGGTTCAGACAGTGATGATGTCGTGGGCGGCGCGCCTGCATCGTTTGACCCACCCGGAACCTGCCTTTTTCGGGCGGCACCTGCGACTTAGGGCATTTTCGCCCAGGCTGCCAGTGTCACATCGTTATCATTGCCGCCTTGGGATTTCCATCCATGCCATTGCCTGGCTGCCTGTTCAGAGCCGCTTGCGGATCCAGGTCAGGATTGGGCCAAATGCAATGACAAGATTGGTCCAGGTCGGTATGGGCAGGCACAGAATGCCCGTTCGGCTTTTGGCCAGATAGACCGAACTACCCGCGATCAACGCGCGGATCAGCACCGTCGCGATTGCAGTGCCATAAAGCCCAAGGGTCCAGATGCCGATCAGCAACAGCGGCGGGTATATCACGAAGATAAACAGGCTGTTCAGCCGCCCCACGATCCGCTCACTGCCCGTCATCAGTAGGGTGGACGACGCGATGGCGCCGTTGGCCATCATGAAATAGCCCGCCAGGAACAGAAACAGCAACGTTATGCTCTGGCTTCCTGCTGCTACGTCCCCGAATAGGCCAATCCAGTACGGAGCGCTGGTCAGAAAGACGACCGAGACGATCAAAGCAGTCGTCGACACCCAGAGCACGCTCTGGATGATGTCGCGGCGCATCTGCTCTGTCTTGCCCTGTGCGTGGTGCAGACTGGCGCGGGGCAGAAACACGGCCGTTA
>CAZITF010000020.1:0-22774 GCA_964542095.1 uncultured Rhodobacterales bacterium | reverse complement strand
TGCTGGCCGGGCACATCAAGGGCCAGGAGATCGGTATCCCGAACGAATACCGGATGGACGGGATGCCGGACGAGATCGAGGCCCTTTGGGCCAGTGGCACCGCCATGCTGCGCGATGCGGGGGCGGAGATTGTCGATATCTCGCTGCCCCACACCAAATACGCGCTGCCCGCCTACTATGTGATCGCGCCCGCCGAAGCGTCCAGCAACCTCGCGCGCTATGACGTGGTGCGCTATGGCCACCGCGCCAGGCTGCAACAAGGCGAAGGCATCACCGAGATGTACGAAAAGACCCGCGCCGAAGGGTTCGGAGCCGAAGTGCAGCGTCGCGTCATGATCGGCACCTACGTGCTGTCGGCGGGGTTTTACGACGCCTATTACAATCGCGCGCGCAAGGTCCGCACCCTGATCAAGAAGGACTTTGAGGATGTGTTTGCAAAAGGAATCGATGCGATCCTGACCCCTGCGACCCCGTCGGCGGCGTTTGGTCTGGGCGAGGCCTCGGACGATCCGGTCGAGATGTATCTGAACGACGTCTTTACCGTCACCGTCAACATGGCCGGGCTGCCCGGTATCGCCGTGCCGGCAGGTCAGGACGCGCAGGGCCTTCCGCTCGGCCTGCAACTGATCGGGCGGCCATGGGAAGAGGGTGATTTGCTGAACACCGCCTATGCCCTCGAGGCGCGGGCCGGGTTTGTGGCCAAGCCGGAAAAATGGTGGTAGAACCCGCCAAACAGCACCCAAAAAGGGTTGAGCAGAGATGACGATCCGACACGCACTTATTCTGATGGCAGGTGCCGCTCTGGCGGCCTGCCAGCCCGCGATCCCCGACAGCGGGGCCGGGATTGCCAACCCCGGGCGCGGGGTCGGTTTTGACAACCCCAGCACCTTGGCGGCACGTGACGCGCAACTGGCGAACGGGGCAGTCCCGTCGGCCCCGGCTGTCGGCACCTCGACTCTGCCGCAATCCGGCGCGTCCCAGCCCGCCAGGGCGCGCGCGGTTTCCGACCCGCAGGGGCTGGATGCGGAACTGGCCCAGATCGCCTCGCAAAACGATGCGGCCGCGGCGCGGGCCAATTCCGGGCAGAGTGTGGTCAACGCCAGCCCCTCGAATGCACCACCACCGCTTTTGAACAATCCCGGCATTTCGGATGAAAACAGTTTCGATGCCGTTTCTGCGCGCCAGTCGATCGAAAGCGATGCGGCCCGTATTGCCGCGGCGCGCCAGCAATACGAGGTGATCCAGCCCACCGCCCTGCCCAGCCGCAACGGCAATGCCCAGCCCAACGTCGTGCAATACGCGCTGCAAACGCGCCATCCCAAAGGCACCAAGGTGTATCGTCGGGTCAACATCGCCTCGGCGGCCCGCACGCAGCGCAATTGCGCGCAATACGCCTCCGCCGACGAGGCGCAGATCGACTTTCTGTCCTTTGGCGGACCCGAGCGGGACCGCAAGGCGCTCGACCCTGATGGTGATGGCTATGCCTGCGGCTGGGATCCGGCCCCGTTCCGGCGGGTTTCGGGCGGCTGAGCCTTTCGGTGGAAATCCACCAGCACGCGTCTCCAAATTGCGGCCCCCGGCGGGATGGGCTGATCCCGCGTTTCGTCGTGCTGCACTACACCGCGATGCCCAGTGCCGAGGCGGCCGTCGACCGCCTTTGCGACCCTGCGCATGAAGTTTCGGCCCATTACGTGATCTGCAAAACCGGTCGTGTGACCCAACTGGTCGGCGAGGGTCTGCGCGCCTGGCACGCCGGGGCGGGGGAATGGCAGGGATTGCAGGACATCAACTCGCGCTCGATCGGGATCGAGCTCGACAATGACGGGCAGGGGCCCTTTGCCGAGCCGTTGATGCAAAGCCTCGAGACCCTGCTCGCCCGTATCCTCGCGGGTTGGGACATACCGCCGCAAAACGTGATTGGCCACTCGGACATGGCACCGGGGCGCAAGTTCGATCCGGGTCCGTGGTTCGACTGGGCGCGGCTTGAAAGCAAACGGCTGGCGGGGCGGCGGGGTTGTGATGCCGAACCGCGTGATGCGAACCTTGACAGCTTTGCGGAACTGGCGCGGGCCGCAGGCTATAGCGCCGGAACCGACCCTGAAACACTCCTGGCGGCTGTGCGCCTGCGCTATCGCCCGTTCACATTTGGCCCTCTCGAAGCCGCAGACTTTACAGTCATCGCGCGTCGGGCAGATTGACCGGGGTCCATCTTCATTTCGCCAAATAAACCGCCGCCGGAGGCTCCCGCACTCGCCACCCGCACGAACGTCCCCATTGACGCGCCCCCCTGTCCACACGTAAGGCCCGCGTGCGCGGAGGGGCGGATGGCCGCGGCAGCAATGTCGAGGAAAGTCCGGACTCCCAGAAGACACGGTGCCGGGTAACGCCCGGGCGGGGCAACCCGACGGACAGCGCCACAGAAAACAAACCGCCCCGGCTTGCCGGGGTCAGGGTGAAACGGTGGGGTAAGAGCCCACCGGGGGGCTGGCAACAGCGCCCGCATGGCAAGCCCCACCGGGAGCAATGCCAAATAGGGACCGCGCGTTGGGCAACCAACGGGGCCGCTTCTGCCCCAGCAGGTCCGGGTTGGCAGCTAGAGGGGTGTTGGCAACAGCACCTCGAGAGGAATGGTCATCTCGGGGCGGGCAACCGCCCTAGACAGAATCCGGCTTACAGCCCCTCCGCGCATCTTTTCCCCGGTTTTCGCGCCAGCGACCGGGCCGAAAACCGCCGCGCGCCGAATTCTGTCCCAGGGCGGGATGCGCGGGGTTGACTCGGGGGGGCGGCTGGGTAAAAGCAGCGTTCAAACGAATTTCCCGCTGACGCCTGATCCTGGCTCCAGCGATGCAGGAGACAGCAGATGGCCAAGCCAACCACGATCAAGATCCGCCTGAACTCGACCGCAGGCACCGGCCACTTCTATGTGACCAAGAAAAACGCGCGCACCATGACCGAAAAGATGGTCGTCAAGAAATATGACCCCGTGGTGCGCAAACACGTGGAATACAAGGAAGGCAAGATCAAGTAGGATCGCCTTGCCTCAGTCGTTTCAAAGGGCCGCGCCGCAAGGACGCGGCCTTTTTCGTCTTCAGGGGATCACATCCATTGGCTGCCCGGCTGGCAGGCGCGCCCGTGCGCGCTGCGCCGCGAGATGGCGCTGGAGGTTGAAAGCGGTGTGGCGTGGATATTCGAGGGCGGGTTTTCGATGACCCATGATCGCTGTCTGTCTTGCGCCGATACGCTGATCTGGCCGGACTTGTCGGTGGGCCTGCGCCCCTGGCGCGAGACCAAACGGCTGCTGCGCTATTGGGGCGGGCAGCGCCCGGACATGGCGACGGGCTGCGTCGAACGCATCCGGGGCGAAAGGCTCGCCCTTTGTCGCGGGAACCGGGCCGCACGGCAGTGCGGGCGGGCGCGTGTCGCGGCGCTGCCGGGGACGGCCCCGGACCATGTGGCGGTGATTCACCTGTGCGGCCGGCAGGCCGTGCGCCGGTTTCCGGAGAAAAGCCCATGCTGATCCGCCCGTCGACCAGGGCCGATCTGGCGGCAGTGGACGCTCTGCTGGCGCGCACATACCCCAAGCTGCTCAAGGCCGACTATCCGCCCTCGGTGCTGGTCACGGCCCTGCCTATCATTTCGCGGGCGCGGCCCGAATTGCTGGTCTGCGGAACCTATTACGTGGTCGAGGAGGATGGTGCCATCGTGGGCGCAGGCGGCTGGACACGGGATCGCAAGCGCGCCGGGTTGGGCCATATCCGCCATGTGGTGACGGACGATCGCGCGCTGCGGCGCGGGGTGGGCCGGGCGTTGATGCAACACTGTTTCGATGTGGCCCGTGGCGCGCGGGTCAAGCGGATGGAATGCTGGGCCACCCGCACGGCTGAGCCGTTTTACGCCGCGGTCGGCTTTCGCAGCCTCGGGCCAATGGATGTCACGCTGGCCGGTGGCATCGTGTTCCCCTCGATCCGGATGATGCGCGACCTTTGACGGGCGGGGCGCACCACAGGTGCGCCTTACGGGGCGTGCATGCGGGGCAGGACGGCTTCGGGCGCACCAAGATAAAGGTGTAGACTTTGGCCCTAGGTCGGTTTGTCTGCCGGTTGGCCGTCCGCTGTCTGATAGGTCCGTGTGCCGGTCGCGCGGTTAAGGATCAGCACGCGGTCGTGGTCGGGATAGGTGACGCGGTCCGCGGGGGCGCGTGTGCCGATCACGATGTAACGCACGGCGGTCTCTGTGCGGTTGTGCATGCTGTGCCCCACCGGATCCCCTGCACGCCAGCAGGCGGCGTCGCCGGGGTGCAGTTCGGTTTCAACCTCCCCTTCGATCAAGGTGATGCGACCCGACAGGATCAGCACCATTTCATCCTCGGTCTGGTGCCAATGGGTGTGCGAGCTGCGCGAACCGGGGGGCAGTTCCTCGATGAAAGCGCCGAACTGGGTCAGTCCCGCCGTGTCGCTGATCAGTTCGGCGCGGCAGGGGCCAAGGCTGTCGCCTTCTCCTGCGGTGTCGATACGTGCGGTTCCGCATTTGATCACGGTCATGGGCAGATCCTCCGGTCACGAAAAAGGGCCGGTCGCAGTGACCGGCCCTTTGTTCTTGCACATCAGATGATGCGTTATTCTTGCTGGCCCATGAACATCAGCAGGAACTGGAACATGTTCAGGAAGGCGATGTAGAGGCTCAGCGCGCCGTCATAGGCGGCCTTGTCCAGCCATTCCTGATCCCCATGGGCGGCGTGCGCCACATAGGTGTTCTTGATGTCCTGCGTGTAATAGGCGGTCAGGCCGGCAAAGATCAGGATACCGATCATCGAGATCGCGTACATCATCGCAGGCGACTGCAGAAAGATGTTGATGACCATTGCGATCAGCAGACCGATCACGCCCATGATCAGGAACGTACCCATGCCGCTCAGGTTCTTCTTGGTGGTGTAACCCCACAGGCTGAGGCCTGCGAAGGCAATCGATGTCACCACAAAGGTCTGGGCGATCGAGTAGGGCGTGTAGATCATGAAGATCGTGCCCATAGAGATGCCGATGACTGCCGCAAAGGCAAAGAAGCCCAGTTGTACAACAGCCGCCGAGCCGCGACGCATCAATGCGCCCCAGCCAAAGAAGATGAACGCCAGGGGCGAGAACATGATCACCCATTTGAGGGGGGACACGAACAGCGTGTATCCGAGCGACGTCAGATACTTGTCCGCACCGATCTGAAATTCGTTCGGGACGTCGGTGATGGACAAGCCGGCGATGGCCCATGCCGCGAGTGCCGTGATCAGCATGCCCACGGACATGGTGCCGTAGACTTTGTTCATGTGGGCGCGAAGCCCTTCGTCGATCTGGGCGGCCCGTGTGCCGGCCGCGGACCGGATCGTATTCAACTCAGCCATTAGAGACCTCCAATTGATACCAGTTGCCGGTGCCTTTGCACCGGAGCGCGGATTTCCGCCCGCATTGCAACGAATATCGGGGCCTTGCCGTCGTGTTTCAAGGTTTTTTCGACTTAAAACACATGGCTGTCGGCGACATTCTGACCGTTTTTGTCACAAATCGGGTCAATCTGCCGCAGACCGCCTGTTTTGTCGTCATTTGCGCCATGTTGCGGGCACATCCCAAATCGGTTTTCTGGCCTCTGATTGCGCGCGTTTGGCGCTGATCCCGATGTCATCCAGCGCGTGACGATCCAGTTGCGCCAATGCCCGGCGCGAGCGCCACACGGACAGCATGGTCAGCAGCGAAAAACGCGGGCCAACGGGCCGTGTGTCGAAGCGGGCAGCGCGGGAGGAGAAATCTGTAAGTGCCATGGTGGAACCCCTTGGTGAGAGTGATGGTTTGTTCTGTTTGCATCAATTATGTTGATGTATATGGCGGAGTGTGGCACATATTGAAAACGAATGTTTGTGCGGTAATGCATCAAGGAAATTGATATGAGAAATCTGGACGTAACCACGCTGCGGTCTTTCGTGGCGGTCGCAGAAAGCGGCGGGGTCACCCGCGCGGCGGGGTTCCTGCACCTGACCCAGTCGGCGGTGTCGATGCAGCTGAAGCGTCTTGAGGAATTGCTGGGCCTTGATCTGTTCGATCGATCCGGGCGGACCATTGCGTTGACGGCGTCGGGCGAACAGTTGCTGGTCTATGCCCGCCGCATGGTGGCGCTGAATGACGAGGTGATCACGCGCCTGACCGATCAGGCCTTTGAGGGCGAGATCACGCTGGGCGTGCCCCACGACATCGTCTATCCGGCGATCCCGCAGGTTCTCAAACAGTTCCACGCCGCCTTTCCGCGGGTCAAGGTACATCTCGACAGTTCGTTCACGCAGCGTCTCAAGTCCGAATTCGCCAAGGGCGCCTGCGACATCATCCTGACCACGGAAACCGGGCTGGATGCCGGCGGAGAAGAGTTGACCGTCAAGCCGTTGTGCTGGGTCGGTGCGCCAAGCGGGTCGGCCTGGCGGCAGCGCCCGCTCAAGCTGGCCTTTGGTCGCCAATGCACGTTCCGCCCCCGCGTGATCGAACATCTGGACGAGGCGGGGATCCCGTGGGACGTGGTGGTCGAAACCGAAAGCGACCGCACCATCGAGGCCACGGTCAGCGCCGATCTGGCCGTGCATACGATGATCGAAGGCACTGAACCGCCGCATCTGGACCGCATCGATCACGGCGGCGCTTTGCCCGAACTGCCGGCGCACCGGATCAACCTTTATGGTGCCACACGCCGGAGCGATGAGGTGCAGGACGCCCTCGTCGCGATGCTGCGCCGCGCCTTCAAATCCCCTGAAACGGTGCAGTTGCGCAGCGTCGCAAAGGGCTGATCACCTGGTGATTCGCACCGCTATCCGATCCAAACGGTCCGGCATGGGCGGTATTTCGCCCGTCCCGCGCCGTCCTGCCGGGCGGGTATCAATACAGAAGCTTGGGCGCACACGCCGCCACTGATTCACCTTTGGGTTGTGTTGGCGCTTGCGCCACCTAAAGCATTGATAGCGCCCACACAAACACGGGACGCATCGTGCCGCGAAAATGGAACTTGGCAGCAACGCGCTGAAAACGTTAACAACCTGTCCGGAAACGTTAACCCACTTTGGCGCCCGTTTCCGCAGGGTCAGGCGCATGGGGTGGGTCGAGATCGTTGAAATCTAGTCGCTTGCAGGGTACGGTTACACACAACCTGAACGCTTCTGCACAATATTGCATGTTCGGGGCGCACGGCCGCTGTATCCAATCAGCATTATTGTGAAAAAAGCAGGGTGGAATTTCGAATGGCACACAGCGTGGACGTCCATGTCGGCAAGCGCATTCGCCAAAGGCGCTGGCTGATCGGAATGACCCAGCAAACGCTGGCGGATGCCGTGGGGATCAAGTTCCAGCAAATCCAGAAATACGAAACCGGCTCCAACCGCGTCAGCGCTTCCCGGCTTTGGGATATCGGCGAGGCGATGGGCGTTCCGGTGGCCTTCTTTTTCGAGGGTATCAAGGATGAAGGCGTGCAACGCGGCGCAGGTCAGGCAGATGCTGCGCGCGACATGCTGAGCGACAAGGAAGCGATGGACCTCGTGCGGACCTATTATGCGATCCCCGAAAACCAGCGCCGCCGTTTGTTCGAACTTGCACGGGTTCTCAGCGACGTCGCCTGAGTCCGTTTTGAGCCGCGCCGCGCCACCTGGAACTTGCATCCGGGCGTGACGTCTGGCACCCGAAGGTCATGGACAATGACATTCATGACCTGACCGAAGTGGCCCATGCCCTGGCAGATGCGGCCCGTGCGGCGATCCTGCCCTATTTTCGCGCCACCAACCTTCAGACCGACAACAAGCTGGTGGCGGGCTATGACCCTGTCACCGTCGCAGACCGCGCCGCCGAAGAAGCGATGCGCGCGGTGCTGGCCGTACGTCGTCCGGATGACGCTGTTCTGGGTGAGGAATTCGAAGGCAAGCCCGGCACGTCGGGGCTGACCTGGGTGCTGGATCCCATTGACGGCACGCGTGGCTTTGTCGCGGGCACGCCGACCTGGGGTGTACTGATTGCCGTGGGTCCGGAGACCGGGCCGGTCCTTGGCCTCATCGACCAACCCTATATCGGCGAGCGTTTCATAGGGGCGGCGGGCCGCGCCGAACTGATCGGCCCCCACGGGGCGCGCGCCATCACCACCCGGTTGCCGCGTGATCTGGCCGAGGCGACCCTGTTCACCACCTTTCCCGAAGTGGGCACTGACGCCGATCGCGCCGGATTCGAAGCGGTGGCGCGGCGCGTGCAGTTGGTGCGTTACGGCATGGATTGCTATGCCTACGCGCTTGTCGCCGCCGGGCAGGTCGATCTGGTGATCGAGGCGGGGCTCAACGCCTATGACATCCAGGCCCCCATCGCGCTGATCGAGGCTGCGGGCGGTATCGTCACCGACTGGGATGGCGGCCCGGTTCATGCCGGCGGGCGCGCACTGGCGGCGGCCAACCGAGACATCCATCGCGCCGCCCTCGACATCTTGCGGGCGCACCCATGAACGAGGTGCTGATCCGGGGCGCCGATCATATCGTCACCATGGACGATACGCGCCGGGTCCTGAACGGGGCCGATATCCTGATCCGGGATGGTGCGATCGCGGCGGTGGGCACGGGCCTGACATCGCACGGCGAAATCATCGAGGCGCGGGGTTGTGTCGTCACGCCCGGCCTCGTGAACACCCATCACCATCTGTTCCAGACCCTGACCCGTGCCGTGCCTGCTGCCCAGAATGCCCCGCTGTTCGGCTGGCTGACGACGCTTTATCCGATCTGGGCGGGCTTTGGCCCTGAGCACATGTTCGTCTCGGCGCAGGTGGGACTGGCGGAACTGGCGCTTTCGGGCTGCACGCTCAGTTCCGATCACCTCTATCTCTTTCCCAATGGTGCGCGGCTGGATGACACCATTGCCGCCGCGCGCGAGGTGGGCTTGCGCTTTCACCCCACGCGCGGCGCAATGAGCATCGGTGTCAGCCAAGGTGGCCTGCCGCCGGATGCACTGGTGGAGGACGAGGGCGCGATCCTTGAGGACTGTGTGCGCGTGATCGATGCTTTTCACGACCCCGCGCCTGGGGCGATGTGCCGGGTCGGCGTGGCCCCCTGTTCACCTTTTTCCGTCAGTCGCGATCTGATGCGCGACACGGCGGTGCTGGCGCGCGACAAGGGGGTGATGATGCACACGCATCTGGCCGAGAACGACGAGGATATCGCCTATTCCCTGTCGCAGTTCGGCTGCCGCCCCGGTCAGTATGCGCAGGACCTCGGCTGGGTCGGGCCGGACGTGTGGCATGCCCATTGCGTCAAGCTGGACGCATCGGAGATCGCGTTGTTTGCGCAAACCGGCACCGGGGTGGCGCATTGCGCCTGTTCCAATTGCCGCCTTGGCTCTGGCATCGCGCCGGTGCGGGCGATGCGCGACGCGGGCGTGCCCGTTGGACTGGGCGTGGACGGGTCGGCCAGCAACGATGCGGGCAACCTGGTGGCCGAGGCGCGCCAGGCGATGCTGCTGCAACGGGTCGCGCGGGGGGCCGATGCGATGTCGGCGATGGAGGCGCTCGAGATCGCGACGCGCGGTGGAGCCGATGTGCTGGGCCGTTCGGACTGCGGGCGCATCGAGGTTGGCGCGCGCGCAGACATCGCAATCTGGGATGTGTCGGGCGTGGGCTCGGCTGGCAGCTGGGATCCGGCGGCACTGCTGCTGGCGGGGCCGACGACCGTGCGCGATCTGTTTGTCGAGGGGCGCCAGATCGTGCGGGACGGGCATGTGGCGACCTTTGATCTGGGCAAGGCGGTGGCGCGCCAGAACGCGCTGGCGCGACGGCTGAGCGGGGAGACATGATGCGAAACATGATGTTTGCTTGGGTTTTGATGGTTGCGAGCGCCCAGGCGGACCCGGCGACTCTGGCGGCGGTCAATGCGGCACGGGCGAGCGGCGGGCGCGCGGCCCTTGTCTATGACGTGCGACTGGAAGCGGCGGCGCTTGCCCATGGGCAGGACATGGCGGCGCGCGGGTTCTTCAGTCACACCGGCTCGGACGGGTCTGATATCGGTGATCGGTTGCGGCGGGCGGGATATGCGTTCTGTTTCGGGGCCGAGAACATCGCCGCCGGTCAGCGCAGTCTTGGCGAGGTGATGGCGTCGTGGATGGGCTCTCGCGGGCACCGAAACAACATCCTCGATCGCAAGGCACAGGCTGTCGGTGTGGCGCGTGCGGCAGGCAACCGCTGGGTCATGGTGCTGGCCGCGCCCTGCTAGGGGGCGTTTTCCGAAAATCGGAAAACGGGTCGGAAACTGTGTCAGTTTCCGCCGCGCAAGGGCCGGCCGTTCACCCAAACGGCAGAAATGGCGCGGTCATCGCCCATCATGATCGTGGGAAAGACAGCCTCCCATATGTTTTCGGCTTCGGCGTTGCGCTGGGCGATGGCCGGGGTCGACGCCAGATCGAGTACACAGATATCCGCCGCCATGCCGGGCGCGAGGCTGCCGATCTCACGGCCGCGATGCAGCACTGCGGCCGACCCGGCGGTGGCCAGCCACAACAGTTGCGCGGCATGCACTGCTTCACCGCGCAGCTGCGCCACCTCGTAGGCCGCAGCCATGGTGCGCAACATGGAAAAGGACGACCCGCCGCCGGTGTCCGTTGCCAGGCCGACATTCTGGCCGGACCGTGCCAGCCCCATCAGGTTGAACAGACCCGAGCCGATGAAGGTGTTCGATGTCGGGCAATGCACGACGCCTGCGCCGACCTCGCGCAGCCGGTCGATCTCGCGCGGTTCGAGGTGTATGGCGTGGCCAAAAAGCCCCCGCGCGCCGAGCAGGCCTGCTGCCTCGTAGGTGTCGAGATAGTCGCGCGCCTGCGGGTAGAGGTCCCGGACCCAGGCGATTTCGTCGACCTGCTCGCTCAGATGTGTCTGCATCAGGGCGTCCGGATGCTCGCCCCAGAGCGCGCCGAGCGCGTGCAACTGTTCAGGGGTCGATGTGGGCGAAAACCGGGGGGTGATCGCATAGACCGCACGCCCCCTGCCATGCCAGCGGGTCAGCAGCGCCTTGCTGTCGTCATAGGCGCTTTGGGCCGTGTCGCAAAGGGCGTCGGGTGCGTTGCGATCCATGCAGGTCTTGCCCGCGGCAATGGCCATGCCGCGCGCCTCGGCTGCATCAAAAAGGGCCTCTGCACTGTGGCGATGGCTGGTGCAAAAGCTGGCCACCGAAGTGGTGCCGTGATCGAGCACAAGATCGAGATAACGCGACGCGATTGTCGCGGCATAGGCCGGATCGCTCAGGCGCGTTTCTTCGGGAAAGGTGTAGCTGTTCAGCCAGTCGATCAGCCGTTTGCCCCAGGAGGCGATCATCGCGGTCTGCGGGTAGTGGGCGTGGGCATCCACGAAACCGGGCAGGATCAACTGCCCCTCGTGGGCGTGGTGGATAGCGTCCGGCCCGGCGGCATTGCGTGCCGCTTCGCCAAGCGCCGCAATCTGTCCGTTCTCGATCAGCAGGGCACTGTTTTCCTCGATCCGAACGGCCTCGTCCCACGGCGCGGTGAACGGGTTGCCGGAAAACTGCAGCACATGGCCGGTGAGGAGGTGGCGCGGGGTCATTACCGCCTTATGTCCCATGACACCGCGCGCGCGCAAAGCGAAAACGTGCCCCCATTGTCAGTTCGCGGGGTGCGCCCTATGGTCCGCCGCAGATGCAGCGCAAACCAACGAGGTCCCCATGTCTGAAGATACCGATGTGATGGAGACCGGCGGCGAAGACAAGGGCTATGTCCTTGAGCGCAAAGACGTATCAGCGATCCTGTATGCGGTGGATATCGACGACCGAGAACAGCTGACCCGGCTGATGGAACCGCTGCATGCCGCCGACATCGCCGACCTGCTCGAGCAGATCAACGCCTTTGACCGGGCACGCCTGATCCGGCTGTACGATCAGGAATTCGACGGCGAGATTCTGTCGGAACTCGACGAGTCGATCCGCGAAGAGGTCATTTCGGTTCTCAAGCCAAGCGTGCTGGCGGACGCGGTGCGCGAGCTTGACAGTGACGACGTGGTCGACCTGATCGAGGATCTGGATGACGCACAGCAGGAAACCATCCTCGACGCGCTCGAAGAGTCCGACCGCGCCATGGTCGAGCAATCGCTGGCCTTTCCGGAATATTCCGCCGGGCGCCTCATGCAACGCGAGGTTGTCATGGCCCCCGAACACTGGACCGTGGGCGAGGCCATTGATCGTTTGCGCGGTGCGGATGAGGATGACCTGCCGGATCAGTTCTATCATCTCGTTCTGGTCAACCCGCGCCTGCATCCCATCGGAAACGTGACCCTTGGCAAGCTGATGCGTTCCCGCCGCGATGTGGCATTGATCGATCTGGTCGAGGAAACCTTTCGCGTCATTCCCGCAACCCAGCCCGAAAGCGACGTGGCCTATGCGTTCAACCAGTATCACCTGATTTCGGCCCCCGTGGTCGATGACGAGGGCCGTCTGATCGGTCAGATCACCATCGATGACGCCATGGCGGTGCTGGACGAAGAGCACGAGGAAGACATTCTGCGGCTCGCCGGGGTCGGCGACGAATCCGCGCTGTCCGACAACGTGGTCGAAACCACCCGCCAGCGCCTGCCCTGGCTGGCAGTGAACCTTGTGACTTCGATCCTGGCCTCGCTGGTCATTGCCCAGTTCGAAATGGCGATCGCGCAGATCGTGGCGCTGGCCGTGCTGATGCCCATCGTGGCCTCGATGGGGGGCAATGCGGGCACGCAGTCGCTGACCGTGGCGGTGCGCGCATTGGCGACCAAGGACCTGACGGGTGCCAACGTGTGGCGCGTGATCCGGCGCGAGGTGATCGTGGGGCTGATCAACGGTCTGGTCTTTGCCGTGGTCATGGGGATCGTCGGCGTGATCTGGTTCGGCTCGCCCGCCCTTGGTTACGTGATTGCGGCAGCCATGGTGGTGAACCTGGTGGTGGCAGGCTTTGCCGGGACGGTTATCCCTGTGGTGCTGGACAGGTTGGGCGTGGACCCGGCGCTGGCCTCGGGGGCCTTTGTGACCACGGTGACGGATGTGGTCGGGTTCTTTGCGTTCCTCGGCCTCGCGGCGGTGGTGTTGTTGTGACGCCGGTCGGACGCTGTTTGCCTGCGGCAAAGACGCCCCGCCCGCCGTCCCGGGGGGTGGTTTCATGGATTTGAGTGCGCAGAAGGCGGCAGCCCGCAAGGCCGCTTTTGTCCGCCGCAAGGCCGCATTTGATCTGGACCGGGGTGGCGCGTCGGGTCTGTTGTCGTCCGTTCTTGCAGGCTATCGCGGCGTACCTGTGGCCGGCTACTTGCCAATCCGTTCGGAGATCGATCCCTTGCCGGCCATGGCCGAGGCTGCGGCCCACGGCCCCGTGGCGGTGCCGGTGATCATGGGCGCGGGGATGGCGCTGCGGTTTTCGCGCTGGGCACCCGAAGGTGCGCTGCGCGCAGGGCCATTCGGTACGCGTGTGCCGCAAGTCGATGATTTCTTCGACCCCGAGATCGTGATCGTGCCGCTGGTCGCATTCACACGGGCGGGCGGGCGGCTGGGCTATGGCGGCGGGTTCTATGACCGTACACTGGAAGGGTTGCGCGCACTCCGTCCGACGCTGGCCATCGGCTTTGCCTATGGCGTGCAGGAAGCCGGCGCGCTGCCGCTGGAGGCCACGGATCAGCCGCTTGACATGATCGTGACCGACGCAGAGGTGATCGAGGTCTGAGGGGGCTCTGCCCCCGCGGCTGCGCCGCCCCCCGCAGTATTTTTTGCCAGAAGAAACATGAACTGCTTGCCGATCCTGCGCTGCGCGGCATATGGGGCGGTATGAATATTCTGTTTCTGGGTGATGTGATGGGCCGGTCGGGTCGTCAGGCGATCACCGATCATCTGCCCCGTCTGCGCGATGCGTGGGACCTCGATTTCGTCGTGGTGAACGGCGAGAATGCGACCGCGGGTATGGGGCTGTCCGGTGCCCATGCCAAGGCGTTGTTCGAGGCGGGCGCGGATTGCGTGACGTTGGGCGATCATGCCTTTGATCAGAAGGATATGTTGCAGTTCATCGAAACCGAGCCGCGCATCATCCGTCCGCTCAATTTTTCCAGGGCCGCGCCCGGTAAGGGCGCGCGGCTGTTCACGGCGCGGGGGGGCAGGAAAGTGCTGGTGGCCCAAGCCCTTGGGCAGGTGTTCATGAAGCGTCCCTTTGATGATCCGTTTTCGGCCCTTGAGGCCGTGTTTCGCACCCATCCCATGGGGGGCGAGGCAGATGCGATCATCGTGGATTTCCATTGCGAGGCGACGTCGGAAAAGATGGCCATGGGTCATTGGTGCGATGGCCGTGCCAGCCTGATGGTCGGCACCCATACCCATGTGCCGACGTCTGATGCGATGATCCTGTCCAGGGGCTGCGCCTATCTGACGGATGCGGGCATGTGCGGGGATTACAATTCGGTCATCGGCATGCAGCGCGACGAGCCGTTGCGCCGGTTCATCACCGGCATGCCCAAGGAGCGGTTCGCCCCGGCCCTTGGCCCTGCGACCCTGTCCGGGGTTTATGTCGAAACCGACGCGGCGGGGCGCGCCACGCGCATCGAGATGGTCCGGCAAGGCGGGGCCTTGCAGCAGTCGGGACCGTGAGCCGGTCCGAGACGCTTTTCTGTGTGGCCGTGCTGGTGGTGTTGGGCGCCACCTGGGGCATGACGATGCCGCTGACCAAGATCGCGGTCAGCACAGGGTACAAGCATTTCGGGCTGCTGTTCTGGCAGATGGCCATCGGCGTGATGGTCATGTCGGTCATTGCGGTGCTGCGCGGCACCCGGTTGCCGATGGGGCGATCACAGCTGCGGGTCTATGTGCTGATTGCGCTGATCGGGTCGGTCCTGCCCAATACCGCGAGCTATCAGGCGGCGGTGCATCTGCCCGCCGGCGTGATTTCGATCCTGTTGTCGATGATCCCGATCTGGGCCTTTCCCATCGCGCTGCTGCTGGCGCTGGACCGGTTCGAGTGGCGTCGTTGTTTTGGGTTGATTGCGGGTCTGTGCGCCGTGATGCTGATTGTCCTGCCCGGGGCGGACATGTCCGGGGCCATCCCTGTGTTCTGGGTGCTGATCGGGCTGATTTCGGGGCTGTTTTATGCGTTCGAGGGCAATTATGTCGCGCGCTGGGGCACCGCCGGGCTGGACCCCATTCAGGTGCTTTGGGGGGCATCGCTGGTTGGCAGCCTGATTGCCCTGCCGCTGGCGCTGGGGTCGGGGCAGTGGATCGATCCGCGCCCGCCCTACGGACCTGCCGATCTGGCGCAGGTGGCCAGTGCTGTGCTGCATGTGTTGACCTATACGGGCTATGTCTGGCTGGTCGGGCGGGCGGGTCCGGTCTTTGCGGTGCAGATCAGCTATCTTGTGACGCTGTTCGGAATTCTGTGGGCCCGGCTGGTGCTGGATGAAGCCTATCCGCCCGTGATCTGGGGCGCGCTGGCGCTGATGCTGGTTGGCATGTACCTTGTGCAGCCGCGCGGAAAAGCGGCGCTTGAAGGTGTCTCGGCAATGCGCGAAACTGGCGTCTAGCTTTGCGCACCGCTTTCGGGCGCTTACAGAAGGCCGTTTTGCGATGTCGCTGTTGAATGCCTCGCCCCTGATCAGCCCGTTGCTTGCACTGGGTCTCGTGGTGGTGATGTTCGTGCTGTTCGTGCGCGAAACCTATTCCACCGAAGTGGTTGCGATTGCGGGCACTGCGCTGATGCTGGCCATTGGCATCCTGCCTTATGATGCGGCCCTGTCGGTGCTGTCCAACCCGGCACCCTGGACCATTGCGGCCATGTTCATCGTGATGGGCGCGCTGGTGCGCACGGGCGCGCTGGATGTGCTGACCCGGCAGGCCGAAAGACTGGCCAAGACACGGCCCAAGACGGCTGTTGTTGGCGTGATCATTGCCGTCATGGCCGGTTCGGCCATCATGAACAACACGCCCGTCGTGGTCGTGATGATCCCGGTGATGGTGCAACTGAGCAAGACCTTGGGGGTCAAGGCCTCCAAGCTGCTGATCCCGCTCAGTTATGCGGCGATCATGGGCGGTTCGCTTACGCTGATCGGGACATCGACCAACCTGCTCGTGGACGGGGTGGCGCGCAATCAGGGGCTTGCGCCCTTCGGCATCTTCGAAATCTTGCCCATCGGACTGGTCGTCTGTGTCTGGGGGCTGATCTACATGTCGATCTTTGCGCCGCGCCTGTTGCCGGACCGGGACAGCATGGCCAACATGCTCTCGGACCGCTCCAAGATGAAATTCTTTACCGAGGCCGTGATCCCGCCCGACAGCAACCTGATCGGGCGCGAAGTCAGCGGCGTGCAGTTGTTCAAGCGCGAGGGTGTCCGTCTGATCGACGTGGTTCGCGGGGACAGGTCGCTGCGGCGCGAGTTGGCGGATGTGGTGTTGCAGGTGGGCGACAGGGTGGTGCTGCGAACACAGATGACCGAGTTGCTGAGCCTGCAAGCCAACAAGGAGTTGCGCCGGGTCGATCAGGTGTCGGCCGTGGAAACCACGACCGTCGAGGCGCTGATCACGCCGGGCTGCAAGATGGTGGGCCGCTCGCTTGGGTCGCTGCGTTTGCGGAGGCGTTATGGGGTTTATCCGCTGGCCGTGCATCGGCGCAATCAGAACATCGGGCGGCATCTGGATGCGCTGGTGGTCAAGGTGGGCGACACGCTGTTGCTGGAAGGCGCGCCTGCCGACATCCAGCGTCTGGCCGCCGATCAGGAGATGGTCGATGTCTCGCACCCCTCGGCGCGGGCCTATCGGCGTGCCCATGCCCCCATTGCCATCGTGGCTCTTGCGGGAATCGTCATTTTGGCAGCCCTCAACATCGCGCCCATCCTGCTGCTGGCGGTGCTGGCCGTGGCTCTTGTGCTGGTCACCGGGTGCATCGACGCGGACGAGGCGTTTTCCTTTGTCGACGGGCAATTGCTGGCGTTGATCTTTGGCATGCTGGCCGTCGGGGCGGGTTTGCAGAATTCGGGGGCCGTTGCCCTGATTGTGGACGGGGTGTCACCGGGCCTGATGGCCTTGCCAGCGCCGCTGATCGTCTTCGTCGTGTTCTTCATGACCTCGACCCTGACCGAGATCGTGTCCAACAACGCCGTGGCCGTGATCATGACGCCGATTGCCATCAGCCTCGGGGCCGCGCTGGGCCTTGATCCACGCCCGCTGGTGGTGGCGGTGATGATCGCGGCCTCCTGCGCCTTTGCCACGCCCATTGGCTATCAGACCAACACGCTGGTGTATGGCCCCGGTGGGTACAAGTTCAGCGATTTCATGCGGGTAGGCATCCCGCTGAACCTGAGCATCGCTGTGGTGGCGTCACTGTTCATTCCGTTCATCTGGCCGCTTTGACCAACGGAAAGGTGCTGTTAACGCCCGGTGCGATATAGCTGGCGCGGAACGCTTTTTCCGGGCCGGTCGTCATGCCACATCGTCGCAAACCATCCCATCTGATCACGCCGGCCTACGAGGACAACGGGCTGTTCAAATCACCGGTGCACAAGGTGGTCGTGGGGCTTGTACCCCAGGCAGTGCGCAACAACCGTCAGGACCTGGTCGTGCGCGGATTTGTCGAACCCGAAATTGAAGTGTCAGTGATCTTTGCCGGGCGACGGGCCAGGCAAACCGCGCCGTTGCAGGTGCAACTGCGCCGGTTGTTGTTTCATGCCAGGGCGCAAGCCAGGGGCTGGGATCAGGAGGCGCTGGACCGGACGCGCCTGCCGGTGCGCATCGAAGGCGCGTGGCGGTCGCGGTTTTCGCGTGACCCGGAAGGATGGGAAACGCGATCCCATGAATTGCTGGTCGCGCGCTGGGCCCTGATCGACGAGACGGGCGCGACGCAACACTATGGCGAGGGGCCCGCACGTGCGTCAACGTGCCGGTCAGTGCCGCAGGCCGCGTCAGGCAATCGCCCCTGACCGCCCCGCATTGCGCCCCGAAAAGATGCAACCGCCCAGGAACGTGCCCTCGAGCGCGTTGTAGCCGTGATAACCGCCGCCGCCAAAGCCTGCGACTTCTCCGGCGGCAAACAGCCCGGGAACGGTGTTTCCATCGGCGCCGATCATCTGGGATTCCAGATTGGTCTGCAAACCACCCAGCGTCTTGCGTGTCAGGATGTGCAGTTTGACCGCGATCAGCGGACCGTTGGCGGGGTCCAGGAACTTGTGCGGCTTGGCGGTGCGCAGCAACCGGTCGCCGCGATAGTTGCGCGCCGCGTGGATTGCCATCATCTGCGCGTCTTTGGAAAACGGGTTGTCGATCTGGGCATCGCGGGCCTCGACCTGGGCGCGCAGTTTGGTCTCGTCGATGAGGTTGCCGTCTGCGATCCCGTTCATGCCATGCACAAGGCTGGCAAGGTCGTTGGCGACCACGAAATCCTCGCCCTTTTCCTTGAATGCCTCGATAGGCCCGGTCGCGTTCTTGCCGGACAACACGCGCTGGCGGATGACCTCGGACCATTTTTTCGACGTGAGATCCGGATTCTGTTCCGAGCCAGACAGCGCGAATTCCTTCTTGATCACCTTCTGGGTCAACACGAACCAACTGTAGTCATAGCCCGTTTCAAGGATCATCCTGAGGGTCGACATGCTGTCAAAACCGGGCAGGGCGGGCGGCGCAAAACGATTGCCTTCCGCGTCAAACCACATCGAGCTTGGCCCTGGCAGGACGCGAATGCCGTGGGCGGGCCAGATGGGATCCCAGTTCCTGACCCCTTCGGTATAGTGCCACATCCGGTCGCCATTGATCACGCGGCCGCCCGCGGCTTCGGAAATGGCGATCATGCGCCCGTCCACATGGGCCGGCACGCCCGCGATCATCTCCTTTGGCGCGGGGCCAAGGCGGTCGGTGGGCCAGACCTTGCGCACCATTTCGAAATTGCCGCCAATGCCGCCCGAGGTCACGATGACGGATGGCGCAGCAAAGGCAAAATCTCCCACCGCGTCGCGGTTGGTTTTCTGGCCCCGCTCTGCCGGATCATCGGCCAGAACCGTGCCGCTGACACCTTTGGCTGCGCCATTTTCCATGTCGATCCGGTCGACCTGATGTCGGAAGTGGAACTGGATCAATCCTGTCTTTTCGTGTTCGAGACAGCGGCGCACGAAATGTTCGATGATGCCGGGGCCGGTGCCCCATGTCAGGTGAAAGCGGGGCACGGAATTGCCGTGCCCGTCCGCAAAGCCGCCGCCACGCTCGGCCCAGCCGACAACGGGAAACCAGCGCAGGCCCATGGCGTGCAGCCACGGGCGCATCTCTGTGGCTGCAAAATCGATATAGGCCTCGGCCCATTGGCGCGGCCATGCGTCTTCTTCCCGGTCGAATTGCGCGCTGCCCATCCAGTCGCTCAGCGCCAGTGCGCGGCTGTCCCTGATCCCCATGCGCCGCTGTTCGGGCGTGTCGATCATGAAGAGCCCGCCGAGGCTCCAGAAGGCCTGACCGCCGAGAAAGCGGCGCGGTTCCTGATCGACGATCAGCACCCGCTTGCCCCTGTCGCCGAGTTCTGCTGCGGCGGCAAGGCCAGCGAGGCCCGCGCCTACAATGATGGCGTCAGCTTGGTCCATTGGGGTCTCCTATCGGCTGCGGAACCATGCCACGAACGGGGCCGCGACAAGGTACATGGTGATGCCATAGACACCGGAGGGCAGGGCCATTTCGCTGAACCCCTCGGTCTGACCCGAAAGCAGCGCGGCCAGGGTGATGCCCAGCGTGGCGTTCTGGATGCCGGTCTCGATGGACACGGTCTTGGCCTGGCGCCGGCTGAGCGCCGCCAGCCGACCAAGCCCGAGCCCGATCAGCAACAGGGCGAGGTTCAGCGTGATCAACGCAGGCCCAAGCGTGGGCAGGCTGGCCGTCAAGATATCCCAGTTGCCCAGCAGGGCGGCAGCCACGATGACGATGAACAGGATAGTTGCGAGGGCCGACAGCACGGGTTCGACCCGCTGCGCAAAGCCGGTCGCAAAGTGGCGGATGGCCACCCCGATCAGCATGGGCAGGGTGGTGATCAGGAACACGGCGATGGTGAGCGAAGTGATCGAGACCTTGGCGGCCGTGTCGCCCATGAAGTGGACAACAGACCATGCCGCAAGGGCCGGAACGGTAAAAAGGCTGAGAAGGCTGATGACGGCCGTGAGTGAAACGGACAAGGCCACGTCACCGCGCGCCAGCTTGGCGAGGATGTTCGATGTCACGCCCCCGGGGCAATAGCCGAGCAGCATGAAGCCGACGGCAATCGCCGGGGGCAGTGCGAACAACATGACGACGGCGTAGGCGGTCAGGGGCAGAAGGATCACCTGGGCGATGGCGCCGGTCGCGAAGGCCCTGGGGGCTCTGAACACGCGGGCAAAGTCGCCAACCGTCAGGCCGATGCCGAGGCTCAGCATGATGATGGCCAGCGACAGTGGCAGAACCACGTTGATCAGTGTGTCCATGCAGTTCCCTCTTGGGCTTCAGGTTAAGCGTCCATCGCCTTGAAAGGCAACGCGACTTCTCCGAGCGGGGCCGTTTTCCGCACGGAAAACGGCACGGAAACCGTGTCGGTTTCCGTGCCCGTCCCTGTCTCAGAGTGGCCAGAACACAAGGATGGCGGGGATGGACACAGCCACCACGATCACTTCGAGCGGCAGGCCGATCCGCCAGTAGTCGCCAAACTGGTAGCCACCGGGCCCCAGGATCAGTGTATTGTTCTTGTGTCCGATCGGCGTGAGGAACGCCGAAGAGGCCGCGACCGCCACCGCCATCAGGAACGGATCGGGCGAGACGCCCAGCGTCTGCGCCATCTGGATGCCCACCGGGGCTGCGACAATCGTGGTGGCGGTATTGTTGAGTACATCCGACAGGCTCATCGTGACCACCATCAGCACGGTCAGCACGGCCCAGGCCGGCATGCCCAGAGTGAGATCCACCAGCCACCCCGCGATCAGTTCGGTCCCGCCGGAGCTTTCCAGCGCCGCCCCCAGCGGGATCATCGACCCCAGAAGCACGATCACCGGCCATTCGATATGGGTATAAAGTTCGGACAGGGGCACGATCCTGGACAGTACAAAGGCAATCACCACAAGGCCAAGTGCCACGGGCAGGTAAAGCAGGCCGAGACTGGCCGCCGCGACCGCCCCGACAAAGAGGCCGATGGCCAACCACACCTTGTCGTCCGCAGTGACCGCAAGCCCGCGTTCGGCCAGCGGCAACGCACTCAACCACTGGGTGACGTCGGTGCCGGTGTCGCGCGGCACCAGCAGCAGCAGGATGTCGCCCGCTCTGATCGGGGTCTTGCGGATCTGCTGGGTGATGCGTGTCCCGCTGCGCGAGATGCCCATCAGAATGGTCGACTGACGCCAGCTCAGACCGATGGATTGGGCGGTGCGTCCGATCAGGCGGGATTGATCCGTCACCACGACTTCAATGATTTCAACACCTTCACCTGCGGCCTTCAACTGGTCTTCGCGTTCGGCCTCGGCCACGGCAAGGGACAGGGCGGCGCGGAATTCGTCCAGCGCGTCAGGCGTGGCCTCGAGCACCAGCGCGTCTCCGGCCGCCAGCACCGCATTGCGTGCCCGACCATAGCGGCGTTTGCCGTCGCGGATCAGACCGATGATCGCAACATCCGCCTTTTCCGCGTCCTCATCCAGAGCGCCGAGACGCTTGCCGATCAGCTTGGAGCCGTCGGGTACGGTCAACTCGGCGATGTATTGGGACACGTCCTCGAGCTCGAGCGTTGCGTCATTGCGCGCCGGGATCAGCCGCCAGCCCACCAGCGCGACGAACAACAACCCGGCGATGGCCGCCAGACCGCCGACCGGGGCAAAGTCGAACATCCTGAAAGGTTCGCCCAGACTGTCCTCGCGGATGGTGGCGATGATGATATTGGGTGGCGGTCCGATCAGCGTGGCCATGCCCCCGAGGATGGTCGCGAAACTCAGCGGCATGAGGCTGAGCCCCGGGCTGCGCCCGGCCTTGCGTGCGGTCTGCACATCGACCGGCATCAACAGGGCAAGGGCCGCCACGTTGTTCATGAAGGCCGACAGCACTCCGCCGATGGCCCCCATCAGCGCAATATGGCTGCCCAGGCTGCGGCTGGCATCCACCAGCGTGCGCGTGATCAGAAAGACGGCCCCCGAGCGCACCAGCCCCGCCGAGACCACCAGCACCAGTGCCACAACCAAAGTCGCCGGATGGCCAAAGCCGGAAAACGCCTCGGCACTGGGCACGACACCGAGGACCACGGCCGCCATCAGGGCTGTGAAGGCGACGATGTCATATCGGAACCGCCCCCAGAGCAGCAGGCCGAACACCGCGCCGAATAGCGAGAAGAGAATGATTTGGTCTGTGCTCATGACGGTGCAGGATAGGGGCGCTCTCTGCCCGGCACCAGATGCAAATTGTCGAAAGCGGCGGGGGGCCAGCCCCCCGGTGCAGAGCACCTCCCCCCGCGGTTTATCCGGCGAAATGAAAGGGATCGGGTTGCGGGGTACGCGCGATGCGACTTGCCCCTGATTGCGTCCTTGCCCTATAGCGTCGCGGCAAATACACATCGCATCTCGCACAAGACAGGAGCCAGCCATGGCAGGCCACAGCAAATGGGCAAATATCCAGCACCGCAAGGGGCGTCAGGACAAGATCCGGGCCAAGCTGTTTTCCAAGATGTCCAAGGAAATCACCGTGGCCGCCAAGATGGGCGACCCGGACCCGGACAAGATCCCGCGCCTGCGGCTGGCTGTGAAAGAGGCGAAATCCAATTCCGTTCCAAAGGAT
>CAZITF010000019.1:0-22814 GCA_964542095.1 uncultured Rhodobacterales bacterium | reverse complement strand
CGCCAGGACCGGCTGAGTTCATCCGGATTGCGTGCCCGTGCGGGCGCGTCAAGCATCCGGGCCATGGCCGCGATGTCAGCGACCAGAACACGTTCCAGCCGGTCCATCTGGGCAAAGCGTTTCTTGGGGTGCTGCATGGGGTGGGACTGTTGCAGGCTTTGGCGGGCAGGCCAACAGAAATTGCATCCCGCGGGCGGTCAATTTGCCCGGCCTGCGCCGCAGAGACCTGTCAGCCGTTACAGTGACGCCGTAATTCCGCCATCCACATACAGCGTGTGCCCGTTCACGAATGTGGAGGCTGCCGAGGCCAGAAACACCGCCGCGCCCACCAGTTCTTCGACCTGACCCCAGCGCCCGGCGGGGGTGCGTTTTTCCAGCCATGCGGAAAATTCGGGGTCCGCGACAAGGGCCGCGTTCAGCGGCGTGTCGAAATAGCCCGGCGCGATGGCGTTGCAGTTCAGGCCCAGCCGCGCCCAGTCCGTCGCCATGCCCTTGGTCAGGTTCGCCACGGCCCCTTTGGTCGCGGTGTAGGGCGCGATGCCGGGGCGGGCGAGTGCTGTCTGAACGCTCGCGATGTTGATGATCTTGCCCGCGCCGCGCTTGATCATATGGCGCGCGCAGGCCTGACCCACATGAAACACAGATGCCACATTGGTCTGCAACAACCGCTCGAATGCATCGGCGGGAAAATCCTCCAGCGGGGTGCGGTGCTGCATGCCCGCATTGTTGATCAGGATGTCGATGGGCCCTGTGCTGTGCTCGAACCCGTCCACTGCGGCGCGCACGCCGTCATGGTCGGTGGCGTCAAACGCCAGCGTATGGGTAGTGATCCCCTGATCCGACAGCGCCCTGGCTGCCGCGTCCAGCTTGGCCGTGTCCCGCCCGTTCAGCACGATCTCGGCCCCCGCCGCGCCCAAGCCTGCGGCCAGCGCAAGGCCGATGCCCTGCGACGAACCGGTGATCAGCGCGCGGGTCCCCGCGAGCGAGAAAAGAGTTGTGCTCATTGTGGTGAAGGCCTTTTTGTATCCGATGTTATCGGTAACGTAATTTGACCGGCAAGTGGGGTCAACAGATGCTTGTGCCGCGCCTGGTTCCTGCGCATGGTGCGTGCGCACGCTCTTTGGGGGTCCAGAACATGAAAGCGATAGTTGTCCATGCCGCGCGGGATCTGCGCGTGGAAGAACGCGAGATGCCCACAGCCGGGCCCGGTCAGGTGCTGATCAGGATGGCGGCGGGGGGCATTTGCGGGTCGGACCTGCACTACTATCAGCATGGCGGTTTCGGCACCGTGCGCCTGCGCGAACCGATGATCCTGGGCCACGAGGTGGCCGGCCACATCGAGGCGATGGGCGCGGGTGTCGACGGGTTGACGGACGGGCAACTGGTCGCGGTGTCGCCGTCGCGCCCGTGTCACGCATGCAAATATTGCCACGAGGGCGCCCCGCAGCATTGCCTGAACATGCGCTTTTACGGATCGGCCATGCCGTTTCCGCATATTCAGGGGGCGTTCCGCCAGTATATCGTCGCCGACGCCGCCCAATGTGTGCCCGCCAAAGGCCTGAGCGCCGCCGAAGCTGCCGTAGCCGAACCGCTGTCGGTCTGTCTGCATGCCGCCCGGCAGGCGGGCGATCTGATGGGCAAGCGCGTGCTGGTCACAGGCTGCGGCCCTATCGGGCAACTCTGCGTTCTGGTCGCGCGCGCGGCAGGCGCGGTCGAGGTGGTGGCGACGGATATTGCCCCCTTCACCCTGTCGATGGCGGAAAGGATCGGCGCCTCGCGCGTCATCAACATGGCCGAAACGCCCGACGGGCTGGCGGGTTACGCCGCCGACAAGGGCCATTTCGACGTGCATTTCGAATGCAGCGGGGCCGCGCCCGCGCTGGTCGCGGCCATTCCCGCCCTGCGTCCGCGCGCGGTACTGGTGCAACTGGGCCTTGGCGGCGACATGACCCTGCCCGTTCAGGCGATGACCGCCAGGGAAATCAGCTTTCGCGGCTCGTTCCGCTTTCACGAGGAATTCCCCACCGCCGTGGCGATGATGCAGGGCGGCCAGATCGACGTCACGCCGCTGGTCACTCACAGCTTTCCCCTCGATGACGCCACCGCCGCCTTCGAAATGGCCGCCGATCGCACGCAGGCGATCAAGGCCCAGATCGTGTTCTGAGCGATGCGCAGCCTTGCAAATCCGTTTCGCGCGACCGGCCTTGACCACCCGGACCTTGCCGACATTCCGTTTCCCAGCATCGATGCGAGTGCCCCGCGCGCCTTGCTGGCACGCTGCCCCAAAGCGGGTGTGACGCCGCTGACGGGCGCGCCCTCACTGGCCAAGGCGTTGGGCGTCGGGCAGGTCATGATCAAGGACGAACGCACCCGTATGGGCCTGGGCAGCTTCAAGGCACTGGGGGCGGCCTATGTCATCGCCTGCGACGCCGAGAAGGGCGAGGCGCGTGGGCGCTCCTATGTCACGGCAAGCGCGGGCAATCATGGGTTGTCGGTCGCCGCGGGGGCCGCCGCCTTCGGCGCGCAGGCGGTGATCTTTCTGGCCGACACGGTGCCGGAAACCTTTGCCGACCGCCTGCGCGACATCGGGGCCGAGGTGGTGCGCGCTGGTGCTGATTACGAGGCGAGCATGGCCGCCGCCATGTCCCATGCCGAGGCCAGCGGCGCGGCGCTGCTGTCGGACAGTTCCTGGGCCGGGTACGTCGACCGCCCGTACCGGCTGATGGAAGGTTATCTGGCGCTCATGGCCGAAGTGTTCGAACAGATCGACGCCCCCCCGACCCATATGTTCCTGCAGGCCGGGGTGGGGGGGCTTGCCGGGGCGGCGGCGGCCATTGCGCGCGCACACTGGGGTGCTGCAACCCGCATTATAGTCGTCGAGCCCGAGGCCGCCCCCTGCCTGATCGCCAGCATCCAGGCGGGCGCACCTGTCGAAACCAGCGGGCCTGTCTCTGCCATGGGGCGGCTTGATTGCAAGGTGGCGTCGCTGATCGCGCTCAGGGCGCTGGCGCGGGACGCAGACGATTTCATGGCGTTGTCCGAGGCCGAAGGGGAAACAGGTGCGGCCCTCGCCGCTACGCACGGCTTTTCCAGCACGCCATCGGGGGCGGCGGGTATCGCGGGGCTCGCGGCCGCGGACGGCGCATTTGACCTCGATGCGCGGTCCCGCGTTCTCGTTATCCTGTCGGAAAGAGCCGACACGTGAGCCTGTTCCCGGCATCCGAATTCGAGACCCGCGTAACGCGCGCCCAGGCGATGATGGAGGCCGCAAACCTGGACGCCCTCCTTCTCACCACCGAACCCGAAGTGCGCTATTTCACCGGCTACCTCACCCGCTTCTGGGAAAGCCCGACGCGGCCCTGGTTCGTCATTGTGCCGCGCGCGGGTCACCCGATCGCCGTGATCCCTTCCATCGGCGCACCCCTCATGGGGCAGACATGGCTAAGCGACATCCGCACATGGCGCAGCCCCGACTACGGCGATGACGGCGTGTCGCTGCTGGCCGATGCCCTGCGCGAAGCGGTGCCGAAAGGGGGCAGGATCGGCGTGCCCTCCGGCCCTGAAACCCACCTGCGCCTGCCGCTTGACAGTTGGGCGGCGCTGCGAACTGCGCTGCCTGATCGAACCTTCGGCGATGACGCGGGCACGATGCGCCGCCTGCGTCTGATCAAATCCGGGGCCGAGATCGGCAAGATCGCCGCTGCCTGCGCAATCGCCGCTGCGGCCTTTGCCCGTGTGCCCGAAATCGCAACCGTCGGCACGCCGCTTTCGGATGTCTTTCGCCGCTTTCAGGTGCTGTGCCTTGAACAAGGGGCCGACTGGGTGTCCTACCTTGCGGGCGGTGCCGGGCCGGGGGGATATGGCGACATAATCGCCCCCGCGACCGACATGCCGCTGGCCACGGGCGACGTGCTGATGCTCGACACCGGCGTGGTGCGCGACGGCTATTTCAGCGATTTCGACCGCAACTGGTCGCTGGGCAAGTCCGCGCCCGAGACCACAAGCGCCTATGCGCACCTGATCGAGGCCGCGGATGCCGGTTTTGCCGCCGCACGACCAGGGGCTACAGCCGCCGACCTGTTTCACGCCATGGACAGGGTTTTGACCGGCGGGGCAGGCGGGTCGGATGCAGGGCGTTATGGCCACGGTCTGGGAATGCAATTGACCGAATGGCCTTCGCTGATCCCGGCAGATCATACCGTGCTCGAACCCGGCATGGTGCTGACGCTGGAACCGGGGCTTGAACTGGGCGCGAACCGCACGCTGGTGCACGAGGAAAACATCGTGATCACGGACACGGGCGCGCGCTACCTCTCGGCTCCGGCGCCGCGCACCCTGCCGGAGATCTGAGCATGGCCGCACCCTACACGACCTTCACCGATACCCGCCCGCGACTTGGCCTGATCGCGCTACAGGCCGATCGGACGATGGAGGATGACTTTCGCCGCCTGATGCCGCGCGATGTCAGCCTGCTGGTCTCGCGCGTGCCATCGGGCACCGAAGTCACCGCAGACAGCCTCGCGCAGATGGAAGGTGCGCTGACCGGCGCCGCCGCCCTGTTTCCGCGCGGGCACAAGTTCGACGTTGTGGGCTATGGCTGCACTTCGGGCACCGCGCAGATCGGGGCGCGGGTGATCGGAGAACGGGTGCGCGCAGGCTGCGATACGGCCCAGGTGAGCGAGCCGGTCTCGGCGCTGATCGCGGCCTGTGCGGTCCTTGACCTGCAACGCATCGCCATCGTCTCTCCTTACGTGGCGGCCGTGTCAGACCGGCTGCGGCACGTGCTGCGCGCCGCGGGGATCGACACGCCCCGCTTCACCAGCTTTGATGAAGCCAGCGAAGCGGCGGTCACGCAGATCGACGGCGCGTCCGTCATGGCCGCGGCCCGCGCGGTGATCGACGGCGCGGATGTGCAGGGGCTGTTCCTGTCCTGCACCAACCTCAATACGCTCGACGTGATCGCGCCCTTGCAGGCAGAACTGGGCCTGCCCGTGCTGTCCAGCAATCTCGTGCTGGCGTGGCACATGATGACGCTGGCCGGGGTGGATGCGCGCACCCCGCGCGATCTGCTGTGAAATCCCGAAATTCCCGTCACGGGCTTGCGCGACGTGCTGGCGCAGTGTTTCCCTGTGCGGGGCACTGAAGACATGGAAAGAACACGATGAAACTGGGATGTATCGGCGACGACTTTACCGGATCAAGCGATCTGGCCAACACGCTGGCCAAGGGCGGCATGCGCGCCACACAATACACCGGCGTGCCGGACGGACCTGCCGATCCGTCGGTCGAGGCGGGCGTTGTGGCGCTCAAATCCCGCTCGATCCCGGTGGATCAGGCGGTGGAGCTGTCATTGCAGGCCCTCGACTGGCTCAAGGCGCAGGGCTGCACGCAATTCTTCTTCAAATACTGCTCGACCTTCGATAGCACGCCCGAGGGCAATATCGGCCCCGTGGCGGACGCGCTGGCGGATGCGCTCGATGCCCATCAGGTGATCGTCTGTCCGGCCTTTCCGGGCGCGGGGCGGTCGGTCTATCAGGGGCACCTGTTCGTCAACGACACGCTGCTGAGCGAAAGCGGGATGCAGAACCATCCGCTGACCCCGATGACCGACCCCGATCTGCGCCGCTGGCTCGCACCGCAGACCCGGCACAGCGTTGGCCATGTCGCGGCTGGGGTGGTCTTTGGCGGGGCCGCTGCCATTGGGGCCGCGCTGGCCGATCAACGGGGCAAGGGCCATCGCCTGATTGTGGTCGACGCGATCCGCGACGAGGACCTGCGCGCCATCGGGGCGGCGGCCAAGGGTCTGGCGCTGATCACCGGCGGATCGGGCGTGGCGCTGGGCCTGCCTGTGAACTTCGGTTGCACCCCCGGTGCGGTGCCCTGGACCGGGCAGGGCGGCAAGGCGGTCGCGTTGTCCGGCTCCTGTTCCGGGGCGACGCGCGGGCAGGTGGCCTTTCACGCCCAGCACCACCCAAGCCGCGAAATTGTCGCCGCCGACGTGATCGAAGGACGGCTGGATGCCGCCACGCTGGCCACATGGCTGCTGGAACAGGACGGTATCCCGCTGGCCTACAGCTCGGCCGACCCGGCGGAAGTGGCGCGGGTGCAGGACACATTCGGGCGCGAACGGGCCGCAAGCGCGATCGAAGGGTTCTTTGCCGAGGTCGCACGCAACCTGCGCGACGGCGGGGCGACGCGGATCATCACGGCGGGGGGCGAAACCTCCGGGGCGATTGTCGAAGGGCTTGGCCTCGACACGCTCGACATCGGGCCGGAGATCGACCCCGGCGTGCCTGCCCTGCGGGCCGGACTGGATCTGGTCGTCGCCCTCAAGTCCGGGAATTTCGGGGCTGAGGATTTCTTTGAGAAAGCCGACAGGGTGCTTGCAGGATCATGAGCAGCGAAGCGGCATTGCGCGAAGAGATCTGTCTGCTGGCCGGATCCCTGTTCGACCGGGGCCTGACCCATGGCAGCACCGGCAATATATCGGCTCGCACGCCCGATGGTGGTCTGCTGGTCTCGCCGACCGGCACCAGTTTCGGGCGGCTCGATCCGGGACGGCTCAGCCGCTTTGACGGGCAAGGCACCCATATCGATGGCGATGCGCCGACCAAGGAAATGCCGCTGCACACGGCCTTTTATGACACTCGCAGCACGGCAGGGGCAGTGGTGCACCTGCATTCCTGCCACTCGGTCGCGCTGTCGATGCTGCCGGGGGCGGATGCGGACAACTTCCTGCCGCCACTGACGCCCTACGGGATCATGAAGCTGGGCAAGGTCACGCTGCTGCCGTTCTTTCTGCCCGGCGATCCGGCGATGGGGCAGGCGGTGCGTGGGCTGGCGGGCAAGCGATCCGCCGTGATGCTGGCCAATCACGGGCCGGTCGTTGCGGGCCGCGACGTCGAGGCCGCATGCAACGCCATCGAAGAACTGGAAGACACCGCGCGACTGGCCCTGATGACCCGCGGGATGTCACCCCAAGGGCTGACGGACGCGCAAGTGCGGGCGGTCGTGACCCGGTTCGACGTCGCCTGGGACGACTAGCCCGCCGCCAGAATCAGGTCAGACGCCTTTTCCCCGATCATGATCGCAGGGGCATTGGTGTTGCCGCTCACGATCTCGGGCATGATCGAACAATCCGCGACCCGCAGACCCGCAATGCCGCGCACGCGCAGATGATCGTCCACCACCGCCATCTTGTCCGAGCCCATCTTGCAGGTGCCCGTCGGGTGATAGATCGACGCGGTGTTGTTGCGCGCCCAGTCCAGCGTCGCGTCATAATCGTCCATCGGCAAGTCGGCGTGCGGGCGGTATTCCTCCGAAATCTTCGAGGTCAGCGGCGCGTGCCGGGCGATCTTGCGCGCGATGTTGACGCCCGCGACGACTGTGCGGCAGTCGGTTTCGGTGCTGAGGTAGTTCGGAATGATCCTGGGGTAGGTGCGCGCATCGGCACCGGCGAGGCGGATTTCGCCCTTTGATTCCGGTCGCAACTGGCAAACCGACATGGTGAAGGCGGAAAACTTGTCAGCACCCTTGCCGGGGTTCTCGGCCGACAGGGGCTGGACGTGGAACTGGATGTCGGGGGTTTCCATATCCTCGCGCGTCTTCATGAACCCGGTCGCAAGGCTGGCGGCCATGGTCATCGGGCCAGAGCGGAACATCAGGTATTTGAGGCCGATGCGCGCCTGACCATACAGGGTCGACACCTCGTCGTTCAGCGTCGGTTCGTTGCATTTGTAAACCAGACGGGCCTGTAGATGGTCCTGCATGTTCTTGCCGACGCCGGGCAGGTCGGCGATCACCTCGATGCCATGCTCGGCCAGCTGCGCGGCCTCGCCGATGCCCGACAGCATCAGCAGTTGGGGCGAATTGATCGACCCGCCGGACAGAATCACCTCGCGCCGGGCGGTGACGGTCTGCAACACGCCCCCCTTGTCGCGATAGCTGACGCCGGTGGCGCGCTTGTCGGTGACATTCACCTTTTCGGCATGGGCGTGGGTGATGATCTTCAGGTTCGGGCGATTCTTGACGGGGTTGAGAAAGGCCACGGCGGATGAACAGCGCCGTCCGTTGCGCGCCGTCAGCTGGAAAAACCCGACGCCTTCCTGATTCGCGCCATTGTAGTCGGGATTGAACGGATAGCCCGCCGCTTGCGCGGCCGCGACCCAGGCATCGGTGATCGGGCGCTGGATGCGCATGTTGGACACCGACAGGTTGCCCTGGTTGCCGTGAAACTCATCGGCCCCGCGTTCATTCTTTTCCGAGCGTTTGAAAAGGGGTAGCACATCGTCCCAGGCCCAGCCCCGGTTGCCCATCTGCGCCCAGCGGTCGTAATCCTGCGGCTGTCCGCGCACGTAAAGCAACCCGTTCAGCGACGAGGATCCGCCCAGAACCTTGCCGCGCGGCCACTCGATCGAGCGCCCGTTCAGGCCCGGATCGGGCTCTGTCTTGTAGCACCAGTCGACCTTGGGGTTATGGATGGTTTTGAAATATCCTACCGGAATGTGGATCCATGGGTTAAGGTCACGACCACCGGCTTCGAGCAGGACAACCTTGACGGTCGGGTCGGCGCTGAGACGATTGGCCAGCACGCATCCAGCCGACCCTGCCCCGACAATAATATAGTCGGCTTCCACTGTTTCGTCCTCCCCTGCAAGTTCGTCAAAAAAAAGACTATGCAGAATGCTTCGCTTAGGCTAGCCTTTTATGAGATAAAACGTCTCAATAATATGCATCAGGGAGGATAGCATGGGAATTAGTGACAAGATCAACGGCATTTCCCGCCGCGATTTGTTCAAAGTGGCAGGCCGTTACGGCATGAGCTCGACGCTCTTGGCGGCGGGCGGATTCGGGGGGGCGATGAGCCTTGCCAATCTGGCGGCAGCGGCTGAATCCACATATGAAAAGCGCTTTGCCAAAGAGCCCAAGTTCATGCTGAAGTTCGGCGCTGCGGGCTTCAACGCGCGTAACCTGCTGATCGAACGTGCCGGCGCACTTGAATTCGCCCGCGATCTGGAAAGCCGCACAGACGGCGAAATCCGGGTCGAATTTATCGGTGACAACCAGATCTGCGGCCAGACATCCTGCGTCGAGAAAACCCAGCAGGGCATTGTCGACATCTATGCGGCTTCAACCCAGAACTCTGCCGGCGGCGCGCCTTACCTGAACGTGCTGGACTATGCCTACATGTTCCGTAACCGCGCGGACCAGTATCACTTCCTCTATTCACCCGCGTCCATGCGTCTGCTGCGCGAGCCATACGAAAAACGTCATGGCCTGAAATTCCTGTTCAGCCACGCTGAACTGCGCGGCATCCAGCTGGGCCTGAACTTTGAAGACAAGCCCACGGTCACTTCCGTCGAGCAACTGGCCGGCACCAAGAACCGTGTGACCGGAACGCAGCTTGGCCGGATCGCCATGGAAGCGTTGAACCTGAACCCCGTGCCGGTGGCGTGGGAAGAAACCCTTGACGGTCTCAAGCAGGGCCTGATCGACGGCGCCGAAACATGGGCCTCTGCGGTGGCTTATGCGAACATGGCGCCTGTGGTTTCACAGTCGGTTCACCTGAACTTCTTCTGCGGCACCGAGCATACTGCGATGTCGGCCTCTGTCTTTGACAGTCTGGGCGGCGAATTGCAGGACGCGGTCATGGAATCGTCCTATCTGGCACAGGTCCACGTACAGGCCGCGAACGAGGTCGCGCTGATCAACACCGTTGGCCAGTCCGATCCGCAGCTGCCGAACACGATCTTTGCGCAAAACAACGTGCGCAACGCGTTCCTGTCGGACGCGGAGATCAAGAAAGCCGAAGAGATGTGCTCGCCAGAGTATCAACCACAGCTGTGGGAAGACTGGCGCGAGCGTCTGAACGGCTGGTCCGGCGGTCTGGATACCTATCAGGAAATCTACGACGAGGTCCGCACGATCCCGGGTGACACATTGCCCGAGAACGTAGAGCCACGTCGCTGGTGGAAAGCCTGAATCAGGCTTGCACGGCTCTTGAAGATTGGGCCGATCCGGGGAGGAGTTCGGGTCGGCCCTTTTATTTTCAGCAAGACCGCCGCACAGTGGCGGCATCAGAACATGGGGGGACCTAAATGTCAGTTGTGGCTGAAGCGTGGGCTGTTGTCGGCGCAATTTTCTCGGGCAATGCATGGGAGATGAGGAGCGCATTCGATGCAGATGGCATGTGGTTGTTCGGCTTTTTCGCCACACTCATCTTTGGATACCTCGCCCATCTGTTCTACCAGTTCTCCCCTTTCTTCGAACGCCACCTCGAACGCGGTCTGTCCGTCACGGTCTATCTGATCATTGCGGGCATCATCTGCTGGGGGGTGATCGACCGCTTCGTCTTTTCGAACCAATGGTCGGGTTCGACCACGGTGCCGCCGTTCCTGTTCATGGTCATGGCATGGTTCGCCTGTTCCTATAACGTCAAGCTGCGCACGCATCTCAGCTTTTCCGAGTTCCGCGCCAAGATGTCGCCTACCGGGCAAATGGCCACTCTGACACTCGACAGCCTCCTCTGGCTCGGCTTCTGCTGGATCGCCATCACGACATCGCTGCGCTTTACCGCCCTGTCGGCGGACAATTTTCAGTTGGTGGACGGGGTCGATGACGTCATGAAATGGTGGTTCTACATCACTGTCCCAATCGCCTTTACTCTTATGGCAGGCCGCGTGATCGGCAACTGGCTGGAAGACTGGAGCGCCTATCGCTCGGGCGATCCCATCATCAAACAAGCTGTCATCGGCGGAGAAGTATAAATGACCGACGGATCCTGGATCACACTTATTTCGATCGCCGTGACGCTGCTGTTCATGCTTGGCACGCCGGTATTGCTGGTCATCTTTTACTGGGTGATCGGGTGCAGTTTTGTGATTGGCCTGCCGCTGTCCAACACCGGCAATGAATTGATAAACGTCTTCAGCAAGGGTTTTGCCCTGCTGGCCATGCCGCTGTTCATCCTGACCGGTGACCTGATCAACCAGTCCGGCATCGCGCGACGACTATCGAACTTTGCCTACTCGCTGCTGGGATGGCTCAGGGGCGGGCTGGCGATGGCCTCCATCGCGGCCTGCGGCCTGTTCGCGGCGATCTCGGGGTCGAACTCGGCGACCACGGCCACCATCGGGTCGATGCTGCACCCCGAAATGGTCAAGGGCAATTATGACGAACGTTTCTCGGCGGCCACGGCGGCTGCGGGCGGTACGGTCGGGATCATCATCCCGCCCTCGATCATCTTCATCGTCTACGGGTTCCTGATGAACCTGCCGATTTCGGAACTGTTCATCGCCGGTATCGTGCCCGGCACGCTGATGGTTGTCGCCATGATGATCGTCGCCTTTGTCGTGTGCACCATCAACGGCTGGGGCATCCTGATCGCCCTGTCCTTCCAGCGCGTGATCAAGACCGCCTTTGGTGCGTGGCTCGGCTTTTTCGCCATCGGCCTCGTGCTGTGGGGGATCTATACGGGCAAGTTCTCGCCAACCGAAGCGGCGGGAATCACTGTCGGGTTCTGCGTGTTCGTCGGCCTGCTGTCCTACCCGCTGAACAAGGTGATGGGCGGCGACAGGGACACGCCGGTCGAGGAACAGAGCTTTCTGTCGATGTTCGTGGTCGAGGGGTTCACCATTCCCAGTGTTCCGGCCATCGTATCGCGCTCGGCCCAGATCACTGGCATCCTTGTGCCGCTGATCGCGGTTTCCGTTGCGATGCAACAGGTTCTGTCCTCCCTCGGGGCCAAGGACTATATCGGTGATTTCGTGATCGGCATGGGCGGGTATTATGCCGTCCTGCTGACGGCGATGGCCATCGTCTTTGTGACCGGCATGATACTCGAATCGCTGCCGGTGACGATCATTCTGGCACCGATCCTGGCGCCGATTGCCGCATCCGTAGGCGTCGATCCTATCCACTTTGCGGTTATTTTCCTGGTGGGAGCATCCATCGGCTTCATCACGCCGCCCTACGGGCTCAACCTTTATGTGGCATCCGGCGTAACAGGCGTTCCCTATTTCCGCCTGTTGCGGTATTCCACGATGTACCTCGGGTCGCTGATCTTGGTATGGATTCTCGTTGCAATGGTTCCTGGATTGGCCCTGTCACTATTACCAAGTTAGAACAACATGCCTGACGATCACCGCCTCGCCAAAGCACCCCAGATACCCACCAATCTCAGACTGCTGGTGGTTCTGGAACAAGTGGCAAAGCGGGGGGTGCCCGTCAGGCCGGTCGATCTGATCGAGGCGCTGGGCCTGCCCAAGCCGACGGTGCATCGCCTTTTGCAAACAGCCGAAGCCGAGGGGTTCCTGCAACGCGATCTGGACGGGCGCAGCTATGGGCCCGGACCACGGATGCGGGCGCTGGCGGTCAGCACGATGACTTCGGAACATTTGCGCACCGCGCGACTTGCGATCCTGCGCGGCGTCGCCGAGAAGATCGGCGAGACCTGCAACCTCGCCACGCCCGACCGCGAGGGGATGACCTATCTCGATCGGGTCGAGACCGAATGGCCGCTGCGCATCCAGTTGCCCATCGGCACGCAGGTGCCCTTTCACTGTACCGCCAGCGGCAAGATGTACCTGTCGACCCTGCGCCCGCATGTCCTGCGCTCGCTGCTTGCCGCCCGCCCGCTGGAAAAGCGCACGGCGCGCACGATGACGGATATCGACAAGATCAAGGCCGAATTGGAACTGACCCGGCAGCGTGGCTACAGCACCGATGACGAAGAGTTCATGGAAGGCATGACCGCCCTGGCCGTGCCGGTCGTGGACAATCAGGGCAAGCTGCTGGCCACGCTTTCGGCCCACGCCCCGATGCAGCGCCGCCGCCTGTCCGAACTGATGTCCTACCTGCCCGCCCTGCGCAAAGGTGCGGACGATCTCAGGGACCTGCACGGGCGCTGAGCCCGCTTTTGCCTACAACCCGTGAAACTGATGCTTTTCCAGCAGCGCCACCAGCATGTCGCGCGCCGCGCGGCGATGGGCGTGGTGGGTGTCATGGGCACGCACGGGGTTACGTTCGGCAATCGCCTGATAGACGGTGCGGTGGTCGGCGTTCGACTTTGACGGTTTGGGACGGATGAACAGTGTGGTGGCCCGCGCCCGGCGCACCTGATCGCGCATCACCGACACGATCATCGACAGACGCGCATTGCCCCCCAGCCGGACCAGTTCGCGGTGAAACCGGTCATCCGCCTCGGCCCAGGCCCGCAGATCGTCCGCCGCCAGTGCGGCGTCCATGTCGCGGATGGTCTCGGCCAGCGTGGCAAGATCGGGCTTGGAATAGGCGGCCTCTGCGGCGCGGGCGGCGGCGAGGCTCTCCAGTTCGGTCAGGATGTCATAGATGTCGGCCATGTCCTGCGCCGACACCGGCAGCACCCGGATCCCGCGCCGCGGGCGCACCTCGACCAGCCCCTGGGCCTGCAACATCAGCGCCGCCTCGCGCACCGGGGTGCGCGACATGCCAAGGCGTTCGGCCAGTTCGGTTTCCAGATGATCCGAACCCGGCATCAGCGCCCCGGAAAAGATCATCTGACGCAGGGCCGACAGCGCCCGGTCGGCATTGGATACAGCCCCCATCAGCCATCTCCCTTCAGGGTCAGCTTGCGCCCCGTTTCGGCCGAGGCATAGATGGCATCGCGGATCGCCAGCACGCTCAGGTAATCGGCGGCGGCGTTTTCCAGCGCACCATCCCCCCGCATCGCTGCAACCACATGGGCCTGCAACGCGTGCACGCAGTCCCCGCCAAACCCGTCCCACATGTCCGGGCCACGGACGGCTACGGCGTTGCGCATACCAAAGGCCCGGCGCGTCACCGACCCGTCCCCATAAAGGGTCAAAGTGCCGCGCGTGCCCTCAATCCACGCCTCGCCCATGGTGCGACGCAGATTGTCGGCCACATGGTCCAGATGCCGGTTGCCGTCAAACAGCGCCCGCACGCCTGACGCATGATCAAAGATCACATGCCCCGCGTCCTCGCCCGCAATCGCCGGGTTCAGGCGGCGCAGATCGGCGTAAACGGCGGTGACGGGCCCAAAGAGATAGCGAAACGTGTCGACCCAATGCACCGCCGTCTCGTGGATCAGGAAACGCGGCATGGTCTGGAAATAGGGCTGGCGATCCAGATAGGCGCGCGGCCCCTGGCCATCGCCGGGGCGCAGGTGGAACGTGGCGTTCTGGACTTCGCCGATGGTGCCGGCTTCCAACTCGGCCTTGATGGCGCGATACCACGGCTGAAAGCGGAAATTTTCATGCACCACCAGCGTGGCCCCCGCCGCTTCGGCCTCTGCCACGATGGTGCGGGCCTCGTCCAGATCGTTGCAAAACGGTTTCTGGCAGATGATCCACTTGATGCCAGCCGCAAGGCCCGCGCGGATCGTCGCGGCATGGGCCGGGGGCGGCAGGATGATGTCAAGCAGATCGGGCGACGCCGCGCCCAGCATCGTGCCCAGATCGTCGAACGGCGCAACGCCCGTCGCCTCGGCCCGCGCGCGGTCCGTGTCACAGGCCCCGACAACCTCGACCCCGTCAATGCGCGCCCATGCGCCGTAATGGAACTGGCTGAAGTAGCCCGCACCGACACAGGCCACCCGGATGCTCATGCCAGCGCCTCCTGTACTGCTGCGGCAACCTCGGCGGTGCCTGCTGTGCCACCCAGATCGCGGGTCAGCACGCGGCCCTCGGCCACCACGCGGTCCACCGCATCGCGCAGGCGCGCCGCATCCGCCTGCATCGCGGGCACGCCGTGACGCCCGCCCAGCCAGTCCAGCATCATCGCCGCCGACAGGATCATCGCCATCGGGTTGGCGACGCCCCGGCCCGCAATGTCGGGGGCCGAGCCATGACAGGGCTGGAACACCGCATGGTCCGCGCCAATATCAGCCGAAGGCGCGAGGCCAAGCCCCCCCATCAGACCGGCACCCAGATCGGACAGGATGTCGCCGAACATGTTTTCGGTCACCATCACGTCAAACACCCACGGCTTTTCGACCATCCACAGGGCGGTTGCATCCACATAGGCGTGGCCCGCCTCGATTTCGGGGTGCTTTGCCGCCTCTGCATCGAACATCTCGCGGAAAAAGGCAAAGGCGCGGAACACGTTGGCCTTGTCCACGCAGGTGACCTTGCCCGGCCCTTGCCCGCTCGCCTTGCGCGATGCGGCCAGATCAAAGGCAAAGCGGAACAGAGGCTCGGAAATGGCGCGGGTAATGCGCAGCGTTTCGCGGGCCTCATCGGCCTGCACCTCGCCGCGCCCCTGGGTGTAAAACAGCCCCTCCGTGCTCTCGCGGATCAGCACGAAATCGACCGACTGTCCGCCCTTCAGCGCCAGCGGCGTGGGCTGGCCGGGGCGGATGGTGACAGGGCGCACGCCTGCAAACAGGGTCAGCGCCTTGCGCAGGTCGATCTGCGGCGAAATTTCGGTTCCGTCGGGGTATCGCACATCCGGCAGGCCCATCGCCGACAACAGGATCGCATCCGCCGCCCGCGCGACCTCCAGCGAGGTGGCGGGAAAACTCTCGCCCGTGTCGCGGTAATGCGCCGCCCCGGCAGGGACGTCGCCAAAGGTCAGCCCATAGCCCCCCTGCGCGGCAAGGTGGCGCAGCAGGTCGGTGGTCGGCGCCATGATCTCGGGGCCGATCCCGTCACCCTGAAAGACCGCGATGTCGAATGTAGTTTTCATGTGTGCCCATCTCCTTTGACCGTAAGATAAGCCAAAGCGACTCGCCATCGGTATGCGTTTGTGTATACATTAACGCATACGTTTGTAAATTCCCTGCCCGGAAAAACCCGCGTCAGGCCAAATCAGAAAGGGCAGCCCATGCCATATGCCGTCACCGTCACCTTCGACATCAAGCAGGGAAAGATGGAGGAGTTCATGACCCATATTCTCAACAATGCGCGCTGTTCGGTGCGCGACGAACCAGGTTGCCGCCAGTTCGACGTGTGCACCGACCCCGAGGTGCCCAACACGGTGTTCCTTTACGAACTCTACGACGATCTGGCTGCCTTCGAGGCGCACCAGACCATGCCGCATTACAAGGCCACTGGGCCAAAGGTCGCCGATCTGGTGGCAAACAAGACGCTGCGCACATTCGAGCGCGTCGACAGATGAGCGCCTGGGAAATCTACGCCATCAAATACGGCGACCGCGACGGGCGCACCCGGGCGGACAGTTTCATCTTTGACGACAACCACGACGCGCCGCACGCCATCGATTATTACATGTGGCTGATCCGGGGGCAGGGGCGCAACATCCTGGTCGACACCGGCTATGACAACGCCGAGGCGCAGGCGCGGGGCCGCCCGATCCGGCTCGACCCGGTCGAGGCGCTCAAACCCTTTGACCTTGCCCCCGGTGACATCACCGAAATCATCGTGACCCACCTGCATTACGACCATGCAGGCGGCCTGCACCTGTTTCCCAACGCGCGCCTGCACATGCAGGCCGCCGAGATGGCCTATGCCACCGGCCCCTGCATGTGCCACGACACGCTGCGCATGCCGTTCACCGCCGGGCATGTCTGCGAGGCGGTCAAGCGGCTTTACTCGGGGCAGGTCATCTTTCACCAGGGTGAGGCCGAACTGGCCGACGGCATCACGCTGCATTGCATTGGCGGGCATTCGCGCGGGCTTCAGGCGGTGCGGGTGCGCACGGATGCGGGCTGGATGGTGCTGGCTTCGGATGCGTCGCATTTCTACGAGAATTTCATGGCGCGCAAACCCTTTCCCATCGTGGTGGACCTGCAGGACATGCTCGACGGGTTCGACACGCTCTACCGCCTTGCCAGCGCGCCCGGACTGATCGTTCCGGGCCATGACCCGCTGGTGCGCGACTACTTCCCGCGCGCCATGGCCGACCACATCCACAGGCTCGATCAGGGCCCCTTGCGCGATATCATGCCGTAACCGCGGCCCGTGCGCATGGAAACGTGAATTGTACCCGCCACAATTCGCGTCTAGGTGTAGAGTTGAATTTCCGCACTGCAGCATGACTCGAAAGGCTCCCCCATGACACGCACCGCCATCATCACCGGATCCACCAGCGGCATCGGCCTTGGCATCGCCGAGGCCTTCGCCGCCGAAGGGTTCAACATCATGCTCAACGGCTTTGGCGACGCGGACGAGATCGAGGCGACGCGCGCCCGGCTGGACGCGGCCAGCACGGGCGAGGTCGGCTATCACGGCGCGGACATGACCAAACCGGGCGAAATCGAACACCTCGTCTTGCAGACCGAGGCGCGGTTCGGCGCGGTCGATATCCTGGTGAACAACGCCGGCATCCAGCACGTCAGCCCGATCGAGGATTTCCCCATCGAAAAGTGGGACGCGATCATCGCCATCAACATGACGTCGGCCTTTCACACCATCCGCGCCGCCCTGCCGGGGATGAAATCACGCGGGTTCGGGCGGATCATCAACATCGCTTCGGCGCACGGGCTGGTCGCCTCGCCGTTCAAATCGGCCTATGTCACGGCCAAACACGGCATCGTCGGGTTGACCAAGACGGTGGCGCTCGAGGCGGCGGAACATGGCGTGACCGTCAACGCGGTCTGCCCCGGCTACGTGCTGACCCCGCTGGTCGAAGGGCAGGTGGCCGACACCGCCAAGGCACGCGGCATCTCCGAAGAAGAGGTCAAGAACGACGTCATGCTCAAGGCCCAGCCCACCAAGGAATTCGTGACCGTCGAGCAACTCGGCGCGCTCTGCGTGTTCCTGTCGGGGTCGGCGGCGGCCTCAATCACCGGCGCCTCGCTGCCGGTCGATGGCGGTTGGGTCGCGCAGTAAAAGGAAACGTCGCACCGCAAAACCGCCGGGGAGGCGCAGCCATGGCCAGAGATTACGGTCGCCAGAAACGGCACGAAAAGTCCATCAACCTCGCCCTGCAAGGGGGCGGGTCGCACGGGGCGTTCACCTGGGGCGTGCTCGACCGGATGTTCGAGGAGGACCGGCTGTGGATCGAGGCGATCAGCGGCACCTCGGCGGGCGCGATGAATGCGGTCGTGGCCACGCAGGGGATGCATGACGACGGAGCAAAGGGCGCACGCAAGGCACTCGAGGAATTCTGGCGCGCCGTCAGCGTCGCCGGTCAACACAGCCCCATCAAACGCTCGCCGCTCGATGTCCTCTTCGGGTCGTGGTCGCTCGACACCTCTCCCGGCTACATCATGATGGACATGATGAGCCGCATGGCCTCGCCCTATGACCTCAACCCCCTTGGCATCAACCCGCTGCGCGATCTGGTCGAGGAGTTCATCGATTTCGACAAGGTCGCGGGCTGTACGGACATGGGCCTGTTCATCTCGGCCACCAATGTCGAAACCGGGCGCGCGCGGGTGTTCCACCGCCCCGAGGTCAGCCTTGATGTGGTCATGGCCTCGGCTTGCCTGCCGCATCTGTTCAAGGCGGTCGAAATCGACGGCACGCCCTATTGGGACGGTGGCTATATGGGCAACCCGGTGCTGTTTCCGTTCATCGACCACTCGCCGTCCTCGGATATCGTGATCGTGCAGATCAACCCGCTGTTGCGCCCCGGCACACCGAAACAGGCGCGCGACATTCAGAACCGGCTGAACGAGATCACGTTCAATGCCTCTCTCCTGCGCGATCTGCGTACCATCGACCTGATCGACCGGCTGATCGAGGACGGCGCGCTGTCGGGTGACGATTACCGCATCATGAACATGCACATGATCGACGGTTGCGATGACATGCTGGAACTGGATGCGTCCTCCAAGGTGAATTCGGAATGGGCGTTTCTGGTGCATCTGCGCGATCTGGGCCGCGTCCACGCGGATCACTGGCTGGCCGCGAATTTCGACAAGATCGAAGTGGAAAGCACGCTTGATCTGCGGGCGCTGTTTGACGACGTGGAAACCGCCCATGGGGGAAATATTGTCGAGCTGAGGTCGCGCCGGGACTGAGGTGCACAGGCACGGCGCGGAACTTCGACGCAAGGTCAGAGGCGGTCAAGCCGTTTTGACATTGGCGGGGTGAACCCCGCCCTACCGCATGTGCAGACCCGTAAGGCGGGGTTCACCCCGCCGCATCGCACCGCCGCGCCGCAGGGCGGGGTTGACCCCGCCACCGCTTCACTCCACCATATGGCACGCCACCCGCGCGCCGCGCACCTCGCGCAGCGCGGGTCGTTCCTGACGGCAAACCGCCTGCGCCAGCGGACAGCGCGGGTTATAGGCACAGCCCGGTGGCGGGTTGATCGGATCGGGGATTTCGCCTGTGGGCGGGGAGACTTCGCGCCCGAACCCGTCCAGCCTGGGGGCGGCGGCCAGCAGCATCTGCGTATAGGGGTGTTTGGGGTCGTCAAACAGATCGTCGGGGGTCGCTTCCTCGACCAGCCGCCCGAGATACAGCACACCGATGCGGTCGGCCATGTGCTGCACAACCGTCAGGTCGTGGGAAATGAACAGATAGGTCAGCCCGAACTCGTCCTTGAGATCGCTCATCAGGTTCAGCACCTGCGCCTGTACCGACACATCAAGCGCCGATGTCGGCTCGTCGCAGACGATCAGCTTGGGCTCGGAGGCCAGCGCGCGGGCGATACAGATGCGCTGGCGCTGACCGCCGGAGAATTCGTGCGGAAACTTGCCCGCATCGCGCGCGCTCAGGCCCACCTGTTCCAGCAGCCGTTCGGCCAACCCCGTCGTGTCGCCGCCGCGCGCTGCCACCGGTTCGGCGATGATGTCGCGCACCCGCCAGCGCGGATTGAGCGAGGCAAACGGGTCCTGAAAGATCATCTGGATGTCAGCGCGCACCGCATCCACCCTGGCCGCATCCGTCTCGCGCGCGAGGTCGGTGCCGCGGATTTCCACGACCCCTTCGGACGGGCGCAGCAACCCCACCAGCATCTTGCCGATGGTGGATTTGCCCGAGCCGCTCTCGCCCACAAGGGCGTAGACGGTCTTTTCCTCGATCTCGAAACTCACGTCCGACACGGCCGTCAGCAACGCGCGCGGGCGGCGTTCGATGAGGCGGTTCAGCCAGGGTTTGGAGACGTCGAAGATACGGGTAAGATGGCGGATGCTGACAAGGGCCATCAGGCGACCTCGACCCGGTCGATGGGAAAGAAACAGGCGGCACGGCCCGCGCCATCCTCGATGCGCGGGGGCGGGTCGGCGCGGCAGCGTTCCGCGGCGCGCGGGCAGCGGGGGTGAAAAGCGCACCCTTGTGGCAACGCATCAAGGCGCGGCATCGCACCGGGGATCTGGTGCAGCCGTGATTTCCCGCGCGACGCCAGCGGGGTCGACCCCATCAATCCGTCGGTATAGGGGTGCAGCGGGGCGGTCAGCACGTCGCGCACCGGCCCCAGTTCGACCAGCTTGCCCGCATACATCACGGCCACGCGGTCGCAGGCTTCGGCGATCACACCCATGTCATGGGTGATCAGCATCACCGCCGTCCCCCGATCCCGGCACAGCCGCTTGAGCAGGGCAATGATCTGCGCCTGCACGGACACATCAAGGGCCGTTGTCGGCTCGTCCGCGATGATCAGCGAGGGTTCGGCGCACAGGGCCAGGGCGATCACCACCCGCTGGCGCATGCCGCCGGAAAATTCGTGCGGGTAACTGTCGACCCGGCCCGCCGCCCCCGGAATGCCAACCTCGTCCAGTGCGGCGATGGCGCGCTTGCGCGCCTCACTGGCGGGTATATCGAGATGCGCCAGCATCGTTTCGGTCAGTTGATCTCCGATCCGCAACAGCGGGTTGAGCGAGGTCAGCGGGTCCTGGAACACCATCCCGATCTGCTTGCCGCGCAACCGACGCATGGCATCCCCGGTCAGGTGGTCGATGCGGGTGCCGTTCAGATGGATTTCCCCCGAGGCGATATGGGCCGGCGGGCTCAGCAACCCGATCACGGCGTTTCCGGCCATCGACTTGCCTGCCCCGCTCTCGCCCACCACACCGAGGATTTCCCCGGCGGCAATGTCATAGGAGACGTTGTCAACCGGGCGCAGGATGCCGTGCCGCGTGGGAATGTCGACGGTGAGGTTGCGGATGGAGAGGATAGGGGTGGTCACGGCAATCCACTATGTTGCGAAGCCTTTTTATGAGAACTTCGACAGAGGATGGCAAGCGACATGCGGCGCAGACCGCCCGGGGTCGCGCGGACTGCACAGGATCAGAGCGTCGGGCAGATGCGCGATCAGCTCTGGTTGGGGCCTCTGAGCCGTCGGATCGACGCCCGCACGGCGCGCCAGACCTTGGCTTCGCTCAGCTTTTGTTCGCTCATCGCCTGACTTGCCCTCTGGGCCGCTTCGGCCTCGGCCTTGTCACCATGCGCTGCATAAAGCGCATTCGCGTAGACTGCGATTTTCGTGGCTTCCATTCTTGCCTCCTTGTTCATCAAACGAGAGGGCGCGCGTATCGCGCACCGGCAATCCGGGCCTCAAACAGTACAGCAATTGCGGGTTTGACGCAAATCCGTGGGCGCGGTTCAGCGCAGCCTCGGGTTCAGCGCATCGCGCAGCCAGTCCCCCAGCAGGTTCACCGACAGGGCCAGCACCAGCAAGGTCGCCGCCGGGAACAGCAGGATCCACCACTCGCCCGAAAACAGGAAGCCCTGACCGATGCGGATCAGCGTCCCCAGAGACGGCTGGGTGGGGGGCGCACCGACGCCAAGAAAGCTCAGCGTTGCTTCGGCAATGATCGCCAGGGCCAGCGAGATTGTGGCGATGACCAGCACCGGGCTCAGCACGTTGGGCAGGATATGGCGCACCATGATGGCCGGGCCCGTGCGCCCGATCAGCCTGGCGGCGGCCACGTATTCCTTGTTCTTCTCGACCAGCGTGGCACCGCGCACCACGCGTGCGAACTGCACCCAGTCCGACAGACCGATGGCAATGATCAGTACCCAGATCGCCATCTGGTCGCGGTATTCCACCGGCGTCACGCCCTTGGCCACGCCAAAGATCAGCATCGCCACCAGAATCGCGGGAAAGGTCAGCTGCACGTCCGCCACGCGCATGATGACCGTCTCGGTCCAGCCGCCCACATAGCCCGCAAGCAGACCCAGAGTGATGCCAAGCACCATGGCAAAGGCCACCGCCGCCGCCCCCACGAACAGCGAAATGCGCATACCATAAAGGATGGTTGAAAACACGTCCCGCCCCTGATCGTCGGTGCCCAGCCAGAACACCTCGCCAGTGAACGCATTGGGTGTCATCGGTGCCGAAAACCCGTTCATGAGGTTGAGAGACGCGGGATCGAACGGATCATAAGGCGCGATCAGCGGCGCAAAAAGCGCGCTCAACACCAGCAAGAGCACCAGCACAAAGCTGACCACCGCCACGGGCGAGCGTTTGAACTGGTAGACGAAATCCGACTGCAACGCGAGGGACAGGCGTGACGGGTCCTTGACGGCGATCGGGGCGTCGGGGGGCAGGGGCGTGTCGACCATCTTCAGTGCCCTCCGGTCCGGTCCGCGCGCAGGCGCGGGTCAATGGCGAAGTAGAGCAGATCGACGATCAGGTTGATGCCGACGAACATCACCGAAATCAGCATGAGGTACGCGGCCATCACCGGGATATCGACAAACTGGATCGCATTGATGAACAACAATCCGACACCGGGCCACTGAAACACCGTCTCGGTGATGATGGCGAATGCAATGATCGACCCCAGTTGCAAGCCCGTCACCGTGATCACCGGCACCAGCGTGTTCTTGAGGGCGTGGCGGAAATTCACCGCCCGTTCGCGCAGGCCACGGGCGCGGGCGAAGCGGATGTAATCCTGACGCAGCACTTCCAGCATCTAGGATCGCACCAGCCGCATGATCAGCGTCATCTGGTAAAGGCCG
>CAZITF010000018.1:0-24047 GCA_964542095.1 uncultured Rhodobacterales bacterium | reverse complement strand
CCCCCCTACCGGGTCAGCTCCAGAAACGCGATGTCCACCGCCCCCTGCCCGTCCACGGCCAGTTCGCGCGTCATCAGTGGCAGGATCGCATCCGCCGCCGTGCCGTCCTGCATCGCGCCCGCGCGCACCAGCGGCGAATCCGAGGCCAGCGCGATCACCATGTAGATGCCCGGCGCCGCCGACGGCAGGCGGAAGGCAAAGCGGCGCTCGTCCCCGATCGGGTCGTCAAACTGACGCATCAGCGAAAACACCTGCCCGTTGGGATCGACCAGCGCCAGCCAGTTCTGACGGCCCGCACTGCCATGCACCGTGCCGCGCACACCCGTGGCGCGCGACATCGTATTCTCGGCCAATGCAACCTCGATGCCAGCGCCGCGGGTGCCCTGAAAGGCGCGGGCAAAATCCAGCACCGCACATTGCGCCGCCGACACATTGCGCGGCACCACCTGCGGGTTGCTGCCGAATTCCGCCCCAAAGGACGAACTCAGACCCTGCAAGGGCGCAAGATCATTGGCGAACGCCTCGATCAGACCGGCATTCGGACCATTGGCGCGCAACCCGGCAAAGGCACAACTCTCCGGCACCGCTTCGGCCAGGAACGTGGCGCGGGTGCCGTCGATGCGGGTCAGACCCTCTTCGACGGTTTCAACACCGGCGGGCTCTTCGGGGCCGCCGACGCCCGTCAACGCATCGCCCCCAAAGAAGAACGCAGCCGCCCCCGCAGCGACAATGGCCACAGCGCCCAGTCCCAGGATCAGACCCTTGCCGCCGGACGATTCCTCGACACGGGGGGGCACGGGCGGCATGGTGCCCGGCGTGTTGGTCGGCCCGCTCCTGGCGGTCGAGGGCACGGATTGCAGACCCGGCACAACCCGGTCCGCCACGGGGGGCTGGGTAAAGCGCAGACGCGCGCCGCCCAGCCCGGTGTCGCCCTTCAGCACGCGCAGTTCCTCGATCACCGCGGCCATGCTGGGCAGACGATCCTTGGGATCGGGTTGCAGCATATGGGCGATCAGGCCCTGGAATTCCTCGGGCAGAAAGGACAGGTCCGGCACCGACTGACGCTTTTGCACCGCCTCGACGAAATTCGAGCCCATCGGCATCGGCGTGCCGGTCAGCATGCCGATCATCAGCAGACCCAGCGAATAGACGTCGCTCGGCCCTCCGGCCTGCCCGCCAAAGGCACCCATCTGCTCGGGAGAGACATATTTCAGCTTGCCCGCGAACTCGTTGCCGATGGTCGCTTCCTTGACGTTGTCGCTGCGCGAAATCCCGAAGTCGATCAGCACCGCCTTGCTGATATCGCCCCCCTGCAACATCACGTTGTCCGGCGACAGGTCGCGGTGGACGACGCCGATGTTGTGGGCACGGTCCAGACCATCGGCCAGACGCATGGTCAGCTCGATCACCTGATCGCGGTCCAGCGCGCCGCGTTCCTTGATGGTGTCCGACAGCTTGGTGCCTTCGATGAATCCCATCACCAACGCGTGCAGGTTCAGGTTCTCGTCCGGCGGCACATAGGCGAAATAGCGCACGATGGCGTCGTGGTGCAGCTGGCGCAGGGTGCGCGCCTCGCGGCGGAACATGGCGGCGACCTTGTCGTCCTCGGCCATCTCGGGAAGGATCACCTTGATGGCGACGTTTTCGCCGGTGCCGATCTCGACCCCGCGGAACACGCGGCCCATGCCGCCCTGATCCAGCCGTTCCTCGACCCGGTACATGTTGTTGATGATGGTGCCCGGCTCAAGCGAGCTCAGCGGCGTCGGGTCGGCGCCGGGGGGCGGCGGAACCACGCTCAGGGTGTTGGTGTGGGTCTGCGGGCCCGGACTGTCTTCGGGGCTTTGGGTCGAGGGCGGCGGCTGCGTGGCCGCCGGGGCCTCTTCGGGGCGGGACGTGCCACGGCGCACATCGGTGACAACCACAGTGCGGTCGTCGTCCTCGTCATCGGGCCCCGGTGCGGCCGTTTCGGGCGGCGCTGTCGGCGCAGGCTGAGCCGTAGGCGTGGGCGTGGGCACTGGCGCGATGATCGTGGCGTCGGCATCGGTCGTGTCGTCGAAATCATCGGGGATGATGTCGGAGTGCGTCACAGGCTCCGCCGGGGCAGGTTCGGCAGGGGTCTGCTTTTTCGGCTCCGGTATGGGCTGAAACAGGATCGTTCTCTCGTCGTCGTCTTCCGACCCGGACTCTGCCCCCTTGCCCGGCACCTGGTCTTTCTTGTCGCTCATAACTCGCCCCTGAATTCGGGATATTCGCCTTCGATTGCCAATGCAGGAAATCCGGCCGTATGACAACGCACCATGATGACGGATACGTTGTCCTTGCCGCCTCGCAATAGCGCCATGGATATCAGTTGGTCGCACAACGGTTCTAAAGAGCCGTGAAGCCCCGTGTACAGCACATCCGCCAGTTCCGCGTCCTCAAAATACTCGGTCAGCCCGTCCGAGCACAAAAGAAAGACGTCGCCCTGCAACAGTGCCCCTTCGACCATGTCACATTCCGGCAGCTCGGTCACGCCAATGGCGCGGGTGATCACATTCTTGCGGGGCCAGTTCTCGGCCTCTTCGGGGGTGATGGCCCCGGTGTCGAGCAGCGCCTGCACCTCGGTGTGATCGCGGGTCACGCGGGTCAGCTGATCGCCGCGCATGCGATAGATACGGCTGTCGCCCGACCAGATGCAGGCGAAATGATCCTGCTGGATCAGCAGCGCCACGACGGTCGATCCGATGGTGCCGCTGCGCAGTTCGGCGGCCTTTTCCTGAATGCGGGCATTGGCAGAGGTCAGGCGATCCATGAAACGGGCGCGCAGGTCCATGGCGCCGGTGGGCAGGCCGACAGTGCGCATTTCCTCGCAGATGGTCTGGCTGGCGAAATCTCCGGCGGTGTGCCCGCCCATGCCGTCCGCCACGACCCACAGGCCCGAGGCGGGGGCGGCCATCACGCTGTCCTCGTTCAGCGTGCGCACACAGCCCACATCGGTGCGTATCGCCGTCTCGAACGACATCATCTCGTCGCTGGCCATCACCCGTTTGTCCATCATCCCTGCCCACTCCCTGCGTCTTCCTGTTCCGGCGCCTCCGCGTCGGTTGTTATCTCTGCGCTGCGCACCCGGTCGGCCAGCAGCCAGCGCAGCGCCCTGGCATCCGGCAATCCGTTCAGCGACAGCCACCCCGCCTCCCGCGCGGGCGTGCCCTCGTGCCACCAGTGGCTGCGCCCGTACTGGGCGCAATAGGCATCCGCCTCGCCCGCATCGGCAAACAGCCGCGCCAGATCGTCGTCACCGCGCATCCCCCATAGCATACCTGCCTGCTCTGCGTCATAGGGCGTTCCATCGGCGGGCGGGCCGTCATAGCCGGCCACCAGGCCCTGCACACCGCCCTGCCCCGCCGTCTGGTCCCTGATCCCGTCCAGATGGGCGGCAAGGGCGCGGTACGGGGCGGCATCGTGGGCGACATGGACGGGGGGCGGTGTCACCGGCCCGGTCAGCCCCAGCATCAGCGGATAGCGCCGCCCGACCCGGTCGGCCGAGGCGCGCCAGACCCCGCACAGCGGCACACCCAGCACGTCCGGCCCGATCCAGAACCGCAGGTCGGGGGCCGTGTCCCATACCTGGTCCCAATGTGCGCCGAGCAGATCGCGGGTGTCCGGCATCACCGCCTGCACCCAGGCCTCCAGCCGGTCGCGCGCGGGGCGCTCCATCCCCCATGACAGGAAATCCCCGAACCCGGGGTGCTTGCCGTACAAAACGACACTCATGTGCCTATTCCAAAGCGTTCTGGCACGTGATCTCCTTGAATGCGTCGCTCAAAAATGGAACATCCGTCCCCTGAAACTCAAGCCTAAACGTCGCCGTATAGGGACCGATGCGGTGGGCGACCTGCGCCAGCGGGCCACGATGCTGCAACGTATCGCCGCTCAGAAACGTCAGGATCGACCAGCCGCCGCCGATCAGCGTGGCGGGCGGCGCATCGGGCACGGCCAGCGAAACCGGCGTCGTTTCGGTCCAGACGGCCTGCGCGGGGGCGCCGCCGGGGGTCACCTCCAGCACCTGATCGCCAAGGATCACGGTCACCGGCTCGATGGCCGGACTGACCAGCATCAGACGCAGCGCAAACGGCACCACCGCATCGGCCTGACCCTGCACGAACATCGCCGCGCGCACGGCGGCAGCGGCGTCAAAGCGGGCCCTGGCACGGGGCGACACCGGACCGGGCGCGGATTGCTCAAGGCGCTGCATCTGCCCGCCATAACCGAACACGGCAGCAAACCCGGCCCCCACCACGGGCGCACCGGGGACACAGCGCGCGCGATCCAGCGCCACGAGCTGCGCATCCACATACTGCGCCGACAGGGCGGCCAGCACCTGCCCCATCAGACGCTCGACCGGGGCGGGCAAAGGCACATCGCGGGGCAACACCGCACCCAGATCCCCCTGCCCCGTCAGCGCCACACGCCGGGCCTCGGCCAGACCTGCCAGCACCCGGTCCAGCGGCCGGGCACCCGCCGCACCCTCCAGCATCCGGTGCCAGGGCACGAACGGGCGCTCGACCATGCCCGCCAGCACCGTCATCGCATCCGATGGCGCAAAATTTTCACCATTTTTCAATGCATTAGACGATGGATCGCTCAACCGGGTCTCGGCTGCGACCACCGCGCTCAACCGGGTCAGCACAGCCCCCGCCGCATCGGCCAGGGCCTCGGCGCCACCTTCGGACGGGGCCAGCGCCACGCGGTCCAGCATCAGCGTCCAGGCACGCTCGAAATCGCGGGCATAAAGGGCGGCAACATCGCGCGACAACGCGTCATCCGACTGCAAGGGTTGAGTGTCCGCCACACCCAAAACCCAGGCATCCGCCTCCAACTGCGCCGCCGCATCGCCCAATGCCGCCTCGAAAAACCCCCAATACCCTTCAAAGGTGAACAGCCCCGGCACACCCAATGTGGCCACGGGGCGGTCATCCGTGGTGGCCAGCAGGGCCGCATCGCCCATCGCATCGGCCAGCCGCCAGGGCGGCAAGGTGCCCGCCTGACTGCGGATCGCACCATAGGCACGGGCGGCGGGCGGCACATCGCCAATCGCCTCGCGCACGCGGGCAATCAGCGCGCCATTGGCGGCCACAAGGGGCGTTACGCGTCCGTCCAGTTCCAGCATCGCCGCCAGATGGGCATTGATGGCGCGATATTCCCGATCGGCACCGGCATACTCCTCGGCCCAGGCCTGCGCGAAATAGGACTGGATCGCCAGATCGTCCTCGCGGCCATCCTGCTCCTTGGCGAGCAGGATATAGACCTTGAGGGCGCGATAGGCGTCTATCTTGCGGTCTTCTACCAGATATTGCGATAAGTCTTCCTCTACCTGCAACATCATGCGGGGGCGCAGCAACTGTTCCAGACTGTCGGAATAGGCCTGCACCGCCGCACCGCGCAGCGACTCGCGGCGCGACAGGCCCAGATCCTGCACCAGATCCTGCGGACGCGGATTGGCATAGCCCGCCGGCATGGCGCGCAGGGTGCCAAGCGCAGGCAACAGCGGGCGCGTCGCCGGAGTGTCGATGCGCTGCGGCCCCAGGAACGCCGCCGCGCGCTGCTCATAGGCCTGCGTCTGTCCCGCCACTTCGCGCACCAGCGTCGCATTGGACCAGAAACTGAAAACCATAAGGGCCATCACCGCCACGCTCACCAGCGTGATCATCCCCTTGCCAACGGCACGGCCCACGGCCCGGCGCAGCACGCGACCCCGGTCATAGCCAACCCAGTCACGTTCGGCGAAAATCACCTTCTTGAGCAGATCGTGCAGGAAATAGCTGCGCCCCTTGCCCGACAGGAAACCGGTGCTCGCCCCCCCTGCCCCGGCCCCCATCGCGCCCAGAACCTGATCGATCGGCGTGCCGCCCTGCGTGCCGGACGTGAAATAGAACCCGCGCAGGATCGCGCGGATCGCCTGCGGTTTTTCAAACACCGCGCTCAGGAACGTGGTCACGTTGCGCTCCAGCAAGGCCATCTGTTCGGGAAAGTCGAAAATGGCGATCCGGGCGGCGCTGTCCTTTTCCTCGATCAGGCGGTCGGTGACCTCGTCCGTCAGACGGCTGACCAGCTGATCGAACTCGCGCGACACGGCGCGATGTGTCTCTTCGCGGCGGTTTCGGGTCTGAAATGTCGCGCCCCAGACGGCCCGGCGGCGGGCCTCGTCAAAGCTGCCGAAATATTCGCGGAACCCCGAAATCATGTCGGCCTTGGTAAAGATCACATAGACCGGCACATGGGTCTTGAACGCATCGTTCAGTTCCGCAAGCCGCGCGCGCACCGTCTCGGCATGGCGGCGCAGACCGTCCGCGCTTTCGGTCATCATGTCTTCGCAGGAAAATGCAAGGATGACCCCGTTGATCGGCTGATCGGGCCGCGCGGTCTTCAGCTGACCCAGAAACGAGGCCCAGCTGTTGCGGTCCGCCGTTTCGTCACTGTCCTGCGTGGTATAGCGCCCCGCGGTGTCGATCATCACCGCCTCTTCGGCAAACCAGAAATCGCAGTTCTTGGTGCCCCCGAACCCGGTGATCGAGGCCGCATGTTCGCCGGGAAATTCCAGCCCCGAATGGACCAGCGCCGTGGTCTTGCCCGCGCCGGGCGGTCCGATCAGGATATACCAGGGCAGATCATAAAGCGCACTGGCACCACCGGTTTTCTTGAGCCGCACAAGGGCGGCGCGCATCCGTTCGGCCAGCAGCGGCCCATCGCCCGCCTGCGTCGCCAGCAGGCTGTTTTCCAACTCGGCCGCCGCTTTCCTGCGGGCCCGCCAGCGCGCCAGCGCCCCCAGCAGCAAAAAGGTCAGAACACCCGCAATCAACCCCGCCCGCAGCGGCACCGTCGACAGCCAGTCAATGCCCGTAATCGGCAAGCCGATCCAGATCGCCACGCACAGCGAAATCACCCCGAGGGTGGTGATAAGGCCCGAAAGCCAGGTCAAGACGCGAGTCACAATTGCTGCTCCTTGCGCAGCAGAATATCCACCCGCCGGTTCTTGGCCCGCGCCTCGGGCGTGTTGGCCGGGTCAAGCGGCTTCGATGGGCCGACGCCGACAACAGTCATGCGCGACGGATCTGACAGGTAGGGTGCCAGCACGTCACGCACGGCGGTGGCGCGCGCTTCGGACAGCGCCTCGTTGGTCTTGTAGCGCCCGCGCCCGCTCAGCGGGATGTTGTCGCTGTGCCCTTCGATGATGATCCCGCCCGGTTCGACCTCAAGCACCGAGGCGATGCGCGCCAGCAGCGGGCTTTGCGAATCCAGCGTCGGCGCGCCGGATCCAAAGGACAGCGCACTGCCAAGGCGAATGGCGATGAAATCGCCTTCTTCCTGCACGGTGGTCAGACCCTGTTCAATGACGTCGCTCAGCTGGTTTCTGATCCGGTCGACCTGTCCGGTCGGCGGCGCTTCGTAGATGACCAGCTGGCGGGTGAGGTCGGGCAATTGCACCCGCGCGATGTCGACCGGAGGCAGGGGGCGATGCAGGCTGATGATCCGATCCTGCGTGCTTTGCGCCTCCCTCGTCAGGATCCAGGCGAACGAGGCGAACAGGGTCACGGCCATCGCCGTGGCGACACCGGCCATGATCCACAGCGGAACCAGCGGGCGCATCCGTCGACCCTTGAGCACGACGGGAAGCCATTTTCGGGACAGGGCAGGGGCCACGCGCGGGGTCGCGTTGCGCAGCCGCTCATATCCGGCTTTACGAAGCGTTGCCAGAGCGCGCGGACCATCCGGCGCGTCGCGATATTCCCCCTGATAACCCAGCGACAGACAGGCCAGCATGAGTTCCAGCAGGGCCGTGCGTTTGTTGGGACGGGTCAGGACCTGTTCGTAACGGTCAAAGAAACCGGCGCTGGAATCGTCGTCGTCAAACAGGGTTCTGACCAGCGCGTTCTCGGTCCAGAAATTCGGGTCCGAACCGGGCAGGGTGGCCGCTATGTCGTCGCAGGTCGCCGCCAGCGCATAGCGCCCGTCGTCGATGTCCGCAGGCTTGATCCGCGCGGTTTCGCAGGCCTGTGCGAACTTGGCGATTTCGGCGCGCAGGTGGTCGCGCAGGGGGGCGCCGTGCATTTCAACGAGCCCCGTGCGCAGCCGTCCGAGCAGCCCCAGAATTCCGCCCGCCGCCGCCAGCATCGGGTTGGACCCCTTGCCCAAAGTCCGCCCCGATGTCCGCACCGCGGCGCGCAGCGACACCTTGTTTTCCACCGGCTTGGCAGGCTGCTCCCTTGCCTTGCGTTTCAGCTGCGACGGCAGCAGCGGCTTGGGGGCAGGGGGGGTCGGTTCGGGCAGCCTGGCCCCGATGATCGTGGTCTCGTCCGAGGGCTCGGGCGCGCGCACCTGGTGCAGCGGAGTCTGCACCGGCTGCGGGCGCGCCATGGGGTGCGCTTCCGGCAGTTTCTGGCCAAAGATCGTGCTGTCGCCGTCGTCATCCTCGGGCAGTTTCCGCCCGAAGACCGTCCGGTCGCCGTCGTCATCCCTGGGGGTGTCAGTGCCCGCCATGCGCCCCCCCGTTTTCAGGTTGCGTGACGCCCTGTGCCTGATGTCTCGTCTCCACCATCGCGCCCATTCCGCTCAGCCCTTTTGCAGTGGCTTTTGCCTGCCAGCGTTGCCCCCCATTCCGGCGGGGGTACAGCGACTTTTCTGCCCTGCTCCGCACTGTGCTGTTTTCGTTCCCTTGGGTCAAGTTTTCAGGGAAAATCAACGGCAGGCGGCAGAGTTGACAGCTGTCAACTTTTCCCGATCCAAACCGAAAGTTGACAGCTGTCAACTTTTGGCCCCGGCGGACTGTGGACGCTGGATTAACGCCATGACCACCCGCGACACGGAATATTTACCCGATTGTGCCTCAGCCGTCAGCCTGCGCAGATAACCGCCCGGAGAGCGGATGTCGTCGATGCGCTGAAGCAGGCAGCAGATGGTGAGCCCTGCAACTTCTGGCCCCATCGCGGCCACGGCATCCTCCCAGGCCGACGGGCTGATGCCGATCATGCCGCGCAGGAAGGCCCCCAAACGCGCGAGATCTGCAAAGCTGGCCACAGGGCTCTGGGCATATTCGAGCGCCTCCGGCACGGCGCGCAGCACGAGCCCAAGCGGAATGGGGACGTCCGGTTTAACGTCGGTACTGCCCGCCGCCCCTGACGCATCCACATTTGCCGCCCTGCTTTTTTCCAAGCAAGGTTCAAGATCAGGAAGGTCTGTATTTGAATTCTGATACTGGCGCTCGGATGAAGCGTCATTGCCGCTCATTTCTTCTGCTTCAGAGACGTGTTTCAGGGTCTGTGACAGGAGATCGGACACGGTGGCGGCCAACTCTTCCAGCTCGGCCAGAGAGAGCTTGCGGCGCATCATCCGGGTGATGTCGAGCAGTTGGGCCAGCACCTCCTCCCAGGGGCCGGTGTGACCCTCTTCCAGCCCGTAGAGAGCCAGTTTCTGGGCGTCCCGCTTTTGCAGAGACACGCTTTCGCGCAGGGTCCGCAGCCGTTCGGCGGCGGCCCGCGCCACGTCGGCGGCCCGCGCGATTTCGGGCGCGCGCACCAGCAGGGGGCGCAGATCGAAGCCGAAGGCGCGCAGCACTTCGCCGCTGGCATCGCGGCGGGCATAGCGTTTGCCGTTGGGGCTGTCGTGGCGCAGGATCAGGCCGGTGTCGACCAGACGCGCGAGATGACGGCGCAGGGTGCTTTCCGCCATGCCGTGACAGCGATCCGACAGGGCGCGGTTCGAGGGGAACACGACCATGTCGGCATTGCCGCCCAAATGTTTCCCGGGATGAAAGCTGAGCAGGGCTTCGAGCACGCCGATTTCGCGGTCGGTGATGGCAAAGGCGTCGCGCGCCGCACACAGGCTGCGCAACAGTTCCCATTTGTCGACATGGGGCAGGGCGGGGGCCTCGGCGGCGCGGGCTGCGGCCCTGAGCAGGCCAGCCGTTACCGGCCGCTGCCCGAAGGGCGTCGTTGAAAGTCGTTCCATAAGCTGTTCACAAGGCAAAAAAGTGCCGTTCACCCGCCAGGTGTTGTTGACAGCCGACTCATTGAGGGCGTAGATTCGGAGGTGCTAGAACCAAATCGGAGCCTCTCGGGTCGTTATGATCTGGGGGGCTTTGTTTTTATCGGCGGTGCCTGAATTGTGCCTCCTGTTGTTGGGTTACTGCTCGGGGTCTTCATCGGAACGGGATTGCACCCATGTCCGGTGAATTTCTGAAAGATGATCGACAAGCCAGTCCTCGAACCCGCTTTCGCGGGGCAGGGTGAGGACCACCTTGTCATGGCCCATCATGGCGCGCGCGATGGGGGCACCGCTGGCCGCCCCCATGATGGTGCGCCGGCTGGCGCGGGGTTTTGGTGAACCATCCGTTGGCGTATGTCTTCTGGCGGCGGGCGCGTCGTCATCGCCGGTGCGGATGGCGATTTCGAAGCGGTCGTTGCTGTCGCTGTCGGGCGTGGCCTTGACCGCGATCATGTCGATCATGGTGAACGTATCGACCTCGCCGCCCTCCAGTTTGCTGGCCAGCGCGCTCCAGCGGTCGCGCCCGACCGCGGGGGCCGCCCCGATGGTGGTGATCAGATCCGTGCCGACCCGGTCCACGATCTGCAACATCCGCGACACCACGGTCTTGTCGATGGCGAGCGCGTCGCAGATGGCGGCGCGTTCATAGCCTGCGTCGCGCATCTGGGCGGCGAAATTCGCCTTTTCGATAAAGCTGAGGCCGCGCCGCGCGTTGTTTTCCTGACCCTGCGCCATGACCAGCGCGCTATCGTCGAGATCGCGCAGCAGCGCCTTGACCGGCTTGCCAAGGTCGCGCATCGCCAGCACCCGGCGGCGGCCATAGACGATCTGGTAGCGCTCCGGATTGTCGGGGTGGGGCCGCACCAGCACCGGCACCTGCTGGCCATAATCGCGGATCGAGGCGAGCAGGGCCGCGTCTTCGCCGTCATCGGTTTCGAGCCGGTCGGCAAGCCCGCCCGCGTCGATCAGGAACGGGTCGATGTCGAGCAGCGCGCGCGCCTTGAGCGCCTCGATCGATTGCGAAACAGCGCCGATTGCCCCTTTGTAGGGTCGCTTTTGGCCCGGTGCGGTATCGGCGGGCCTGGCCCCTTCGGCCATCAGCCCTTCGAGCAGGTTCTTACGTGCCATTGCGCCCCCATGCGGTTTGCACCAATGCCTCGATTTCGCTGTTCACCGCGTTGATGGATTCCATCGCGCGGTCGTAGGTGGTGCGGGTGAACTGGCCTTTTTCGACCTCGTACAGCGTCTGTTTGGTGATCCCCGCATCGGAGATCGCGGTGGATTTCAGAACGGTGTTGTTGAGCACGTGTTCGCCGAACAGCGAACGCATGAAGGTCACCATCTGGTTCTGCGGCCCGTCGCCCGGTTCGTACCGGTTGACGACGTAGCGCAGCCAGTCATAGCTTATGTCGCCGCCCGAATCCGCCACCACGCCAAGCAGGTTCGAGGTCATCAGCAGGAACTGGCACATCGACATCACGTCGAGCATTTGCGGATGCACGGTGACCAGCACCGCCGTTGCCGCCGACAGCGCCGACATGGTGAGGAACCCGAGCTGCGGCGGGCAGTCGATGATCACCACGTCATAGTCCTTTTCGATCTCGCCCAGAGCGGTGCCGACGCGGGTAAAGAACATCGCCCCCTCGCGCGCGGCCAGTGCACGGGGGGTTTCGTGTTCGAACTCCATCAGGTCGAGATTGCCGGGGATCAGGTCGAGATTGGTGAAGTAGGTCTTGCGGATCAGGCTGTGGATCGGGACCGGGTCGTCGTAGCGGATCGCGTCGTAGATCGTGCCGCCATCGAGCAGGTCGAATTCGGGCTGGAAGCCGTGCAGCGCCGAGAACGACGCCTGCGGGTCCAGGTCGATGGCCAGCACCCGGTAGCCGTCGAGCGCCATTTTCTGGGCGAGGTGGGCGGCGGTCGTGGTCTTGCCCGAGCCGCCCTTGAAGTTGATCACGGTGATGACCTGCAAGCCGTCCTGCCCCCGCCGTCCGGGCAGGTAGGTGCCGGGGGATTTGGCCCCTTTTTCGAGCAGTGCGCGCAGCGTCTGGATGTCCTGCGGCGTGTAGTGGCGCCGCCCGCCGGCGCGGATTTCCGGTTCGGGCCCGCGCCCGTCGAGGTGGAGTTTGCGCAGGTAGGCGTCCTTGACCCCCAGCAGGTCCGCGACCTCGCCGGAGGTGAAGGTGCGCAGGGTGCGTTGCGCGTCGGGCGGGAACAGCTGTTCGCGGTGCGCCTGCAACCGTTCGGAGAGCCGCGCGGCGTGCGCGCCCACGAGGGTGTCGATGCGTGTGACATGCTTTTGCATGTGCTGCCCTGCCTGTTCCTGTCGCGTGGGATCTGCCCCGAGCGCCTGCCTGATGGCGGAGTTTCCCGCCGTTTTGCCTTGCGCGGGATGCCCCGCGATGCCACCGTTTCAGGGTTAACACAGTCGCTTGTGACAGGTGCATCGCACCGATTGGACTGCGTGAGTTACGCTGAAAGGCGTTTTATTCTGTCTCTAGCGTAAATGGTTTACGGGTTTTTGCGATTCCCGCAAGAGTTTTCTACATGTAGTGTTTCAAGGGTCAAATGACCCTACGGAACCCGATGTGCCGGGCGCCCCTGCCGAATCGGATGCCGGGGGTGTGCCTAAAGGTCACAGTTAACGTGGCTTTCTTCTGTTAAGGGACGCAAAAGATTTGCGGCGCGCGGCGCAACGTGGTTGTTTGCGAACAACTGTATAAGCAGAAAATTTGAACGGGTATTCTCATGGCAAACGCGCGCTCCACATTTATTCAGACCGGTATTCGTCAACGCAGTCTTCGCAAGCATTGCAGAGTCGGGCGGGCGACGGAGCTGGTGTTTGTCCTGGCAACCGGCATGATGCTGGCTCTGGGTGGTGCGGCGCAGGCGCAGGATCTCGAGTGGAACGTTGGAGGCGGTGTGGGGAGCGCGATCGGCGGCGCGGGCACATGGCAAGAAGGCGGCGGCGCGCTTGAGTGGCTGAATGGCGCCACCAGTGTCGATTTCACCGCCGGAGCCAACGCGATCTTCGGTGGCCCTCCCGGTGCGTATACGGTCACTGTCGACCCCGCCGGCGTCACGGTCAACAACATCACGATCGGTGCGAGCACCGTGAACATCGACGGAACCGGCGAGATTGCCATGACCGGGGCAATCATTTCCGCCGCCGGTGTCTCGTCGAACATCTCCGCGAATTTCTCGACGGGGGTACGCACGCTGAACGCGGGGACGCAGACCCTTTCGGGCAACATCGCCGGAGAGCTTGAAGTCGACGGCACAGGCCCCGTAATCGTAACGGGCACAATCGGTTCGCTGAACAGCGACAACGGGACGACCACCATTGCGGCGGGCGGTGTCGTTGTCGGGTTCTCGCGGATTTCGGACAGCACGGTCACGGTGAACGGCGGCAATCTGGTTGCGGGCGATCCGGCGGGCATGCCTGCCGTGCCTTCGGATTCGGTGAGCGTTCTGGCCAACGGCGTTCTGGATGTGGACGCAGGGTCGGTGGGCAATGTGATCGTCCGGGGCGGTACGGTGGACATCGACGGCGGGACAATCGAGAGCCTGGCCCAGAACACCTTTGCTGGCAGCGCGACCGTCATGGATGCAGGCCAGATCACCGGTCTGACCAATATCGATATCGGCACATTCACCTTCAATGGCGGCACGCTGGGGGATGTGGAGAACGCCGCGAGCTTTATCATCACCGACAGCGAAACGGTTGGTGGCAGCTTCAACAACCAGACGGGCGGGACGCTGGATGCCTCCGGCGTCGCGGCGGGCACCAATGTGACCCTGACGACAACCGGTTTCGTCAATGCGGGTGATATCGACACCAATGGCACCGACACGTTGACCATCAACTCGGTTGACGGCATGGGCGGCGATGGCGACATCACGTTGAATGCGGGCACCACCTTTGACGGGGCGGCTCCGGTCCTGGGCGGCAATGTCCAGCTGGATGGCAATGTCATTGCCAATATCGATCTGGACATCACGAACCCGCTTTCGCTGCTTGGCAACCTGACCAACAACAGCACGATGAATGTCAGTGCGTTGCTTACTGGCAATGGCAATGATCTGACCAACACCAGCACTCTGAATGTGATCACCGGCGGTTCGATCACCGGTGTGGGCACGTTGCTGAACAGCGCGGGTGCGACGCTTGGCATCGGAGACGGGACGACAGTCTCTGCCGGGACGATCACCAACAACAACATCATCAATGTCGGCGTCGGGTCGACCCTTGAGGGCACCGCCAACACCCTCAACAACAACATGACCATCAACGTCGCCACCAACGGCATCATCACCGACGCGGGCGACATCAACAACAATGCGGGCGGTACGATCAACTTCAACGGTCCCGGCGGCACGGCACAGCTGAACGCGGGTGGCGCGGGCACGGGTGAAATCAACAACCTGACGGCCACATCGGCCATCAACGTGGTGTCCGGCAACGTGACGGTCGGCAATGACAACCTCAATACCGGCGGGACGCTCAGTGTTGCGGGCGGGTCGACCATGTCGGGCATTGCCGCCCTGAACCAGACCGGCGGGTCCATCCAAGGCGGCGGCACCGTCAGCAGCGCAACCTTTGCCCAGTCGGGCGGCGGGTCGGTCGCGGCGGGCACAACCGTCACGTCGGCCGGTGCACAAAGCCTGAATGGCGGCACCGTTTCCGGCAACCTCGACGGTGCGGGGGCCATTACCGTGGCCACCGGCACCACCGCGCTGAGCGGTGGCACGATCACCAATGCCGCGTCGCTGGCCGTCACCAGCGGCACATTGGCCGAAACCGGTGCGGGCAGCATCGACACGTCCGGGAACACGATTTCCCTGTCCGGCACCGGCATCCTGAGCACAGACGGCAACGGCATCGCCGACAACGAGGCGGTATCCGTAGCAGGATCTTCGGCGCTGACCGTCAACGGCGCAGACACGATTGCATCCCTGACCCAGACGGGCGGCACGGTGAACGGCACCAGCGCGCTGGGTGTGACCGGCCTGTTCAGCCAGTCCGCAGGCACCACCGGCGGCAGTGTCGACATCAATTCGGGCACATTCACCCAGACCGGCGGCACAATTGCCGGAGGCACCACGGTGACCTCGGCGGGCGCGCAAAGCCTGCAAGGCGGCACCGTCTCGGGCGCGCTTGACGGTGCGGGGGCCATCACCGTGACCACCGGCACCACCGCGCTGAGCGGTGGCACAATCACCAATGCCGCGTCGCTGGCCGTCACCAGCGGCACATTGGCCGAAACCGGTGCGGGCAGCATCGATACGGCTGGCAATTCTATCGCCGTTTCCGGCACCGGGATCCTGAGCACGGATGGCAACGGCATCGCCGACAACGAGGCGGTTTCGGTGGCAGACACCGGCGCGCTGACCGTGAACGGCGCCGACACGATTGCGTCCCTGACCCAGACCGGTGGCACCGTGAACGGCACCAGCACCCTGACAGTGTCCGGTCTGTTTTCCCAAAGCGGTGCAACCAGCACCACGGGCGGCACTGTAACCGTCGCGGCTGGCGACTTTACCCAATCCGGCGGTGCGACCCTGGCTGCGGGCACAACCGTCACCGTGAACGCACCCGGCGCCAAGACCCTGCAGGGCGGCACCATCGCGGGCACCCTGAACGGCACCGGCAACACGGCCGTCAACACCGGCACCACCTCGGTGGTGACCGGCGGCACGATCACGGGCGCCAACACCACAACCGTGGCCGCGACCGGGACGCTGAACATGGCCGGTGGCACCGTCACGTCCAGCACCCTGACCATTGATGGCGGCACACTGAGTGCGACCGCATCGTCCAGCGTCACCGCGGCCACCGTCAATTTGACCACGGCCAATGGCGGCACGTTGCTGGCCGCGGCCGGCACCACCCTGACCGTCAACCCGGCAAGCCTGTCCACGGGTCCGGGTGCTTTGACTGTTGGCAACGGTGCGAATACGGGCACGGTTGTGCTTGGTTCGACTGGTGGGCTTTCCGCGGCTGCGGGATCGAGCCTTGCTGTGAACGGCGGCACGCTGAGTTTTGGCTCTGCCACGGTTGCCGGCAACCTTTATGCCGGCAATGTTGCACAAACGGTGAGCGTTGGCGCGGGTGGCACCATCGATATGGGTGGTCTGAATACCCAGCTGGCTGATCTTTCGGGGTCAGGCACCATCACGAACGGTGGGACGCTGACGCTGAATGCGCTGAACAACACGACATTTGGTGGTGTGATCCAGAATGGCGCGGGCACGACGGCTCTGACCAAAATCGGCGCGGCGACAACGACCCTGACCGGGGCGAACAGCTTTACCGGCCCTGTGGACGTCAATGCGGGCGAACTGGCGGTGACGGGCGGCGGCACGCTGGCCTCGACCACTCTGAACATCACGAACGCGGGCAGCATCCTGTCCACCGACGGCGGTGCGCTGGCGGCGGGTGCGACGGTCACGGCCAACACCGGCGCGACCTTTGCCCTGACGGGGTCTGAATCCATTTCGTCCCTTGCGGGTGATGGCACGACCACGCTGACGGGTGCGGGCACGATCCTCAGCCTGAACGCGGATTCCACCCTGTCCGGAGTGGTCAGCGGCGACGGCACCCTGAACATCGCGGGCGGCACGTCGACGGTGACCGGCAACGTCGCTCCGGCCAATACCAACGTGGCGGCAGCCGGGGCGCTGGTCAACAACGGGACGGTCGGTGCATTGACCAATTCGGGGGGCGCGGTATCCCTGCTGACCGGCAGTTCGACCGGAAGCCTGACGCAGACCAGCGGCACGACCTCGGTCAGCGGGACGGCAACGGTTGTCGGCAACCTGGACAACCAGGGTGGCCTGATCGATCTGAACGGGTCGGGCACGACGCTGAACGCGGGCGGCACATCGGGTGCGCTTCTGGTCGAAATCGACACCACCCTGAACGGTGTTCTTGAGACCGCATCGGGCACCATCGCCAATGTGGCCAACCCCATGGGGTCCCTGTCCTTGCAGCTGGGCACCGAAAACGGGGCGGGCGATTTCAACAACGCGCTGGTGCTGACCTATACGGGCTCCAGTGCGGGCCTGTCCTTTGGCTCGATCTCGGGCTTTACCAACCAGGGTGCGCTTGACTACTTCTTTGTCGATGACGGCGCGGGCAACATCCGCCTGCAGGCCACAACGGCGTCGGCGGTGAGCGGCATCGCCGCGACCGTGGGTCTGACCCAGGCGCTGGTCAACACCATCGTCAACCGGCCCACCAGCCCCTTTGTGGCGGACCTAGCCGCCGGGGCCGAGGAAGATCCCTGCGGCGCGGGTGTGTGGACACGGGCAACAGGCGGGACGGCCAATGCCGACGGTTCCTTCACCGATGTCACATCCGGCATTGCGGGCAATTCGCCCGTGGGCCTGAACTATGCCGGTTTGCAGTTCGGCGGCGACTTTGCCTGCTTTGGCGGCTACTACAACGGATGGGATCTGGCATTCGGGGCGATTGGGGGTTTCAACGACGCGACGTCGACCTCGAGCAGCTTTGGTCTGACCGGCGCGCTGGAAAACACGCTGGATAGCGACATCTTCCAGAAATATGTCGGGGTCTACGCCACCGCAGCGCGCGGGCGCTTCTTTGCCGACCTCCAGTTCCGCTATGAGGACACCGAGTTCGAAAGCCAGATCAATCAGGTCGTGGCGGGTGGATCCGGTCTGGCCGACTTCAACACCGAATACGAAAACAAGGGCCAGACATTGTCGGGCGCTGTCGGATATTCCTGGCAGGTCGCCGAAAATCCAGGTCTGACCTTCGTGTCCTCGGCGGGTTTCTCGATCTCGAAAAACCGCACCGACGATGTGTTGCTGAGTGCGGCGGGCGACAGCCTGTCCTTTGACGACGGGTTCAGCCGCGTCGGTTTCCTCAGTGCGTCGCTGGCGAACACGGTGATCCTGCCGGACGAGGTCAGCCTGATCAGCTATTTCGGCACCGCCACGGTCTATAACGACTTTGCCGATGATCGCCGCGCGGTGTTCAACCTGTCCACGGGTGCGACACGGAACCTCGATCTGGAAAACCTCGGTGCCTATGGCGAAGTCAGCCTTGGGGTGAACTACCTCAAGCTGCTGAGCCCCGGCCAAGCGGGCAATGCCCGTCAGCTGAACGCTTCGGTCCGGGTCGATGCGCGGTTCAGCAGCGACGTGGAAAGCTATGGCATCACCGGTCAGTTCCGCTTGCAGTTCTGATCCGGTCGACGGATATCATCGGGGCGGGGCATCTGAAAAGGTGCCCCGTTTTCCGTTGCGATGGGAAAGAGTGAACCCGTGACAACCCAGCGGATCACCACAGATGCCGCAATCGCGCGGTTCGACAGTCTTGTCCCTGCCACAGAAGCACAGATGGCTGGCCGTTGGACGGGCCGCGATATTGCGACCGGGCACCCGATGGACGGGATGCTGGCGGCGTCCTACTGGTATGGCAAGCGGTTCGAGGGTCCGGATGCCGTGCATCCGCTGGTCCACCGCATCCCGTTCTGGGGTGAGCGCAGCGTCAACCCCGGCCTGCTGCCGATCCGTTTGCTGATGGCCCTGCCGCTGCGCGACGCCATCCTGCCGCTTGTGGTGCCGCTGATTGCGCCATTGGTCAGCACGGCGGGGCCCCGCGCCCGATTGCGCACGCTGTCCTTTCGCGGCCGGATGCATGCGGCGATGTGTTATGACGCCCATCCGATCCACGACATCTTTGCCGTGATCGACGACAACACGCTGATGGGGTGGATGGATTTCAAGGGGATGGAGCGCCCCTATTTCTTTGAACTGTCCCGCGAAGGGTGAGTAACCGGCTTGCATCGTGACGCGCGTCGCCCCCCGCTGGCATGATGAGCAGTGCAAAACATGTCCGGACCGGCAGGCTTGCCTTGCGCCCCGTTTCTGCGCGGGACTTTTTCTTCCATTGCGCGCTGCGCGAAATGAAGACGTGCGCCGGTTTCCGGGCGGGCCGGTACGCTGGAGGGATTTGGGGCCGCGTTTCAAATGCCGCCTGCGCCTTTCTGCAATGTTCTGCCTGATTGAGCGGACAGGGCGCGCCCCGACGCCGCACTGCCCCGCGTCATCGCCGAAACCCGGAGCGCAAACACGGCGTCATGTGCCTTGTCGCAAGCGCCGGGTATGGTCGAGGTCGACCGCGTGAAGCGATTTGGTGCGGAGCTGGTGATTTACGCCACCCGGTAACAGCGCCACTGCTCCTGACCGATGCACCTATGTCAGACAGACGGTGATCACAGCGCGTCCAGCGCCTGATTGTAGCGCCGTGCAAACGCATCGAGAAACGCATCGAGCATGCCGTTTTCGCCCTGGGCGGCGCGGGCGGCCCAGCGTTTTTCGTATTCTTCCCACGATTTGCGCGCGCCACTGCCCAGCCGCCCGCCGCCCGCGTCGGCGGCGATTTCCTTGGGGGCGAGCCCTTCGAGCATGTCGGCAAGGGCGGGCTGGATGGCGGCCATCATCGCGGCCTGATGCTGGCGGATGTCGGTCAGCGCGTTGTCGAACCCTTCGGGCCCGGTTTGGTAGCCGTCGCGGGGTTGCACGAAGAGGGCTGTGAACGCTTCGTCCGGGTCGACCATGAATTTCATCGGGTTGTTGCCGCTTGCGATCCGCATGGTTCGGTCGTCATTGGCGACAAACAGTTTCACCGCCGAGCGGTCTTGCAGCATCTGCATCATTTCCTGCGTGCCGAGGCGGGCGCATTTGCCCAGCATCACGCCCAACGCGTGCAAATCAAAGCCAAGCTGGTCCGCACCGTCGATCCCGGCCCCTTCGAGAAACCCTTCGAGCAGGGCGTTGGTGGCCGGTTCGGGCGCGGGCGCAGGCGCGGGAGCGACTGCGGGTTGCGCGGGTTCGGGCGCGGGCGGGGCAGGGCGCGGGGCGGCGGTTTCGGCAAAGCGTTCACCCAGCCCGCGCGGGGTCATGTCGGTCTTTTCCACGACGGGCATCGGGGGCAGTTCGACGGTTTCGGGCAGGACCAGCGGTGCGGCCGTCGGATCGGCGAGCGAGAACGGCCCGGTGCGGTCCTGCGCGGGGGCCTCGTGTTTCGGGATCGGGGCGGGGCCGGATGTCGGCACCGGGGTCACCTCGAAGGCCGGGGTTTCATTGGGACGGGCCGGGGCGGGCGTCGGATCGGGGGCGGGGGCCGGATCGGGTGTTGCTGCCGGTTCCGGTGCGGCGGGTGCGGCACCGGGCAGATCCAGCAGATCGTCTTCGAAATCATCCGGGATCGGTGCGGCGGGCGGTGCGCTGGCCGCCATGGGCGGCATCGAAATCCCCCCGGTGGGCCGCTGCACTCCGGTCGCGCCGGCCCCTCCGCCTCCGGTCTGGAAGCGGGAGAAGTCAGGCGTCTGTGCCCCGCGCGCCGAGGAGGGTGGCGCGCTGACATTGCGCTGGATGCCGCCGCCTGTGGGCTGGCGCATCGTGCCTGCCGTGGGCGGCGCCTGCACCCCTTGCGCGCCGCTGATCTGGCGCATGGCGCTGTCTTTGACCGGTTCCAGTTCAACGGTCACGATATAGCTGCCGATGCGGATCGTGTCGCCGTGTTCCAGCTTGCGCTTGCCCTCGATCCGGCTGGTGGCCCCGTTCATGAAGGTGCCGTTTGTCGAGATGTCCTCGATCACATAGCCCTGGCCTTCGTAAAGGATGCGCACATGTTTGCCCGAGATGAACCGGGTGCTGTCGGGCAGGGACCAGTCGTTTTCCAGCTTGCGCCCGATGCTGATGCCCTGCCCAAGGACCGAGATGTCTTCGGGCATGTCGCCCGCCGCGTCCGACCGGTTCTCGATTCGCAGTGTCAGCCTGTCCATAGGTCTTGAGTGTCCTTTTGACGGTGTTGCAGCAACGGCGACCTCAGTTCAGGCGGAACAACCCGGCCGCACGGTCCAGTACGAAATCAAGGCTTTCGCCACGGTGTTCGGTGCGCATCTGACCCACGGCCCGCATCACGGCGGAACTGAGCGCACGCGGCGCGCGCCAGGCCGGAACGGTCACGAGGTCGTTGGGCGCAAGCGGTCCGTCGGACCAGCCCACCGCCAGCCCCAGGTAGACCGCGGGCGAGCGGCGCGGTGCGAACAGCGCGATTTCGAGCGTTTTCCAGCGATTCTCGGATGTTGGATCGTCGAGCCATTCCGAAACGAGGTTCATCAGCCTGGTGTCTTCGGGGGCCATGTCGGGGATCAGGGATGTCACGCATTCCATCCCCCACTTGATCCCGGCCTTGGATTGCAGGGCGAAGGCGGTGAAGGTCACCGCCTCTTCGGGGGTGGAGGAGGCGCGCAGCCGTTCCAGAAAACCGCGATAGCCTTCGTCTTTCTCGACGGGCGTTTCGATGAACTTCGCGATCTCCGGCATCTCTGCATAGAGGTCGCTGACCCGGTCAAAGCGAATCGCCCGCGCAGGAGGCAAGGTTTGTTCAGAATTCAGATCGTCCATCCCGGCCGTCGTATGAAATAATTTACAATCACGCTGATGACTGTGCGACGCGCGCGTGCTCAGGTCAATGTTTTGCGCCAGCTTTTGCGCATCGGGCCGAAATGAATCCGTTTGGCTGTGTGCTTGACGCAGCGCGGCCACATAGGCAGACCGCGAACACATTAAAAGGTATGAAATTCCCCCATATGAGTGAACCTGCTTTCGCTAGCCTTATCGAAATTCTGTGATAAGCTGTTTCTTGCTCAAGGACTTACTGGGCACAGTTTTCACTAGGTCGCATGTGCTGCCGGGGGGATTATGGACATAGACGCGCTTCTTCAAAGTCATGGAGACGACGCACCGAGCGGCGAAGATCTGGAGTATGATCCGGTCTTTACCGAACTGGAAATCGCGGCAACCCATGGCGAAGAACGTCAGATGGGCGACGACATCCTGCCGCCCGAAGACCCCGACTACAAGGAAGTGGCCGCAAAGGCGCAGGAGATCCTGGCCCGCAGCCACGATCTGCGCGCCGGTATCTTTCTGGCCGAGGCGCAGCTGCGCCTGAAGGGCTTTCCCGGATTTGCCGATGCCATCAGCTATTTGGCCCGCTGTCTGGATGAGTATTGGGACACGTGCCACCCGCAGCTGGATGCCGACGACGACAACGATCCGACGATGCGGATCAACGCGATCCTGACGCTGGTCGATGATGCCCGCATCCTGCGCGGGGTGCGCCGCGCGCCGCTGACCCAGAGCCGCACGTTCGGTGCCATCAGCCTGCGCGAGATTGCCGTGGCCGACGGGGAATCCACGCCCACGGCGGATATGGAAAACGTCCCCGATCAGGGACAGGTTGCGGCCGCCTTTCAGGACACCGACGAAGAGGTGCTGCGCGGCATTTCCGAGGCCGTGTCCAGGGCATTGGGCGATGTGACGGCCATCAGCGCGAAGTTCGACGAGATGACCCCCGGCCAGGGCCCTGATCTGGACCCGCTGATCAAGCTGCTGAAAAAGGCTGCCGGCAAGATCGCGAACGCCCTGGGCGAACCCGAAGGTGCGACCGGCGGTGATGACGGCGCAGAAGGCGAGGCGGGCGACGGCCCGGCCCCCGCTGCGCGCGGCGGTGGTGGCGGTGGCACGGGCGCCATCAACAACCCCACGGATGTTCAGAATGCGCTGGACCGGATTATCAGCTATTATGAGCGTGCGGAGCCGTCGAGTCCGGTGCCACTTTTACTGACCCGCGCGAAAAAGCTTGTCGGCGCGGATTTTATGACCATCGTGCGCGACATGGCCTATGACAGTGTTGACCGCGTGAATATGATCGGCGGGATCAGCGAAGACGAATAGGACCGATAGAAACGAATAGGATTTTGGGCCCACGTGTTGAGGGCACAAGCAAAGCAAAAAGTTTGCGAAGGAGAGACGGGACATGGCTAGTTCACAGAAATTCATTGCGCGCAACCGCGCACCCCGGGTTCAGATCGAGTATGATGTGGAACTGTACGGGGCCGAGAAGAAGGTGCAGTTGCCCTTTGTGATGGGCGTCATGTCCGATCTTGCGGGCAAGTCCGAGGTGCCCCAGCCCGGCATCGCCGACCGCAAGTTCCTTGAGATCGATGTCGACAATTTCGACGAACGCATGAAGTCGATGGCGCCGCGCGCGGCATTCACTGTGCCCAACACGCTGAGCGGCGAAGGCAACATGGCCGTCGACATGACTTTTGAATCCATGGACGATTTCAGCCCTGCCGCGATTGCCCGCAAGGTCGAGCCGCTCAAGGAGCTGTTGGACGCCCGCACCAATCTGAGCAACCTCATGACCTACATGGACGGGAAATCGGGTGCCGAGGATCTGATCGCCAAGATCACCCAGGACCCCGCCTTGCTGAAAACCCTTGCCGCGCAGCCAGCCCCCAAGGCTGACGACGCAGAAGATCAGGAGTAAACGATGGCCGAAACAGAAACAGAAGCAGCCGGTGGTGCAGAGGCGACGGCCTTTGGTTCCTCCGATTTTGAAAACCTGCTGAAGAAGGAATTCCGCCCGAAATCCGATCAGGCCAAGACGGCCGTGGAACAGGCGGTCAAGACGCTGGCCGAGCAGGCGCTCGCCAACACCGCGCTGATTTCGGACGACGCGCTGCGCACCATCGAAAGCATCGTCGCCCAGATCGACAAGAAGCTGACCGAGCAGGTCAACGAGATCCTGCACCACCCCGACTTTCAGCAACTGGAAAGCGCGTGGCGCGGTCTGCATTACCTCGTCAACAACACCGAAACCGACGAGATGCTGAAAATCCGGGTCATGAACATTTCCAAGAAGGACATGCACAAGACCCTGCGCAAATTCAAAGGCACCGCCTGGGATCAATCGCCGATCTTCAAAAAGATCTACGAAGAAGAGTTTGGTCAGTTCGGGGGCGAGCCCTACGGCAGCCTCGTGGCGGATTACCATTTCGACCACAGCCCCCCCGATGTGGAGCTGCTGGGCGAGATGTCCAAAATCGCCGCCGCGGCCCACGCGCCGCTCATCACCGGCGCCAACCCGACGCTCTTCCAAATGGACAGCTGGTCCGAGCTCGCCAATCCGCGCGACCTCA
>CAZITF010000017.1:8834-24894 GCA_964542095.1 uncultured Rhodobacterales bacterium | reverse complement strand
GCAAAGCCCGCAGGCCGCGTCGTGCCAGAAAGCGCCAGAAGCCTAAGTTTGACCGTGATGTCAGCATTCTGTTCCGCCCAGACGATGTCGCACACCGCCGTCAGTTCGGGCATTGGGAAGCTGATCTTGTCTTGTTCAAACAACGCTTTGGCCAATCAAATGTGACCTCGCTCGTTGAACGCGTCAGCCGGTTCACCGTGCTTTTGAAGAACCCCAACAAGCGTACCAAGCCGGTCATGGGCAAGATCATGAAAGCTGTCCGTGATCTGCCCTACATCGCGCGTCGCTCAATCACCTTCGACCGCGGCACCGAGTTCGTCAGCTGGCCACATCTGCAAGCCGAGATCGGGACGCAGACATGGTTCTGCGACCCATCTTCTCCCTGGCAGAAAGGCACTGTAGAAAACACCAATCGCCGCGCGCGAAGGTGGCTGCCAAGAAAGCGAGACATCACGGCAGTCTCAGATCATGAATTGAAAATGATCTGCGACCGCCTCAACGCGACACCCAGAAAATGCCTCGGATGGAAGACACCTGCCGAGGTCTTCCGCGAACAGATGATGGAAGAGATGGGCCAACGCCCCTACCCTCAGAGGCAATAGGAGTCGCAGTTCAAGTATCGCTCACAGGCATCGACCTGTGCGTCGGCAGTTGCGCGGTGCCCTGTTCCGCGATCCGAAGCCGTGCCCGGAGGTGAGCATTCCCAGGTTGGGCGGACCGTTGTTTTTCGACTCCGTCGATCATCTGAAGAGCGAATTCCGCTGGTTCGAAGCGATGTAACCGGTCGGGTTTCAAGGTCCTCGTCCTGAACGGGTTGGATAACCAGCGCCGCGCAAGGTTGCTCCGCGACTCCACGGATCCTGGGAACCGGAAGCCGACTCGCTTGGTGCTCCAGACCCCTGTTGCGCCAAGGAAAGGCCCGGTCAGGCGTCCCCGGCGACGCGGAACCCGCTGTTGCCAGCCGACCCACTCGGGTCGTTGCGTGTCCGGGAATGCACGTGATAGCGGTCGCAATAGCTGATATGGCAGAGGTAGGATCCGCCACGCTGGATGCGCGCCGATCCGGTTTCGGGCCCGGTCGGGTCGGGCAACGCCAGGCGTTTTGGATCAGGGCGCGGACCATACCAATCCTGCACCCACTCCCAGACGTTGCCTGTCATCTCGTATAGGCCAAAGCCATTGGGCGGATAGCTTCCCACCGGCGCGGTGCCGACCCAGCCGTCTTCTGCCGTGTTGGTCCGGGGAAACTCGCCCTGCCAAGTATTCATCGCGTGTACCCCGCCGGGCAACATTTCGTTGCCCCATGGAAACTTCTTCCTGGCCAGCCCCCCGCGCGCGGCAAACTCCCATTCGGCCTCGCTGGGAAGGCGCAATCCGGCCCAGCGACAATAGGCAACCGCGTCATGCCAGGCGATCTGCACAACCGGATGGTCCGGCCGCTGCTGCCAACTGCTTCCCGGCCCTTCGGGCGCGCTCCAGCACGCCCCATCCACACGCCTCCACCACGGGGCGGGCCCTGCGTAATCGGGGAATTTCGCCAAATCGTCGAGAAACAGGTGAAAGACAAAGCTCCAACCCTCCTGCTCCGCGACCGTGCGGTATCCGGTCGCTTCGACAAAGGCGGCGTATTCGGCGTTGGTGACTGCGCATGGCGCAATGCGAAACGGAGACACCCGAACACGTCTGCGCGGGCTGTCCAGATCGTCGGGAAAACGCGATTGGCGAGCGCCCATGTCAAAAAACCCGCCATCGATGAAAGTCAGCCGGTTACGCAGCTCCGAACTGACAGCAGACGACGCCTGAGGCACTGCCCGCGCGACGGCCTCGAACTTAGTATCCAGCCCCCTTCCCTCGCCTTCGGGGTTCGGACCGCAGCAGTTTTTTGTGTCATCATGCATACTTGGCGCGCTCTTCGCTCTCGACCTCGTATGTGCCATGCTTTCTTGCCTCAAGCCAAGATGCGTCGGTTGCCATTGCTGGTCGTCCGCTTCCTGAACATTGGGGCGGACCATTTCAAAGGGGGAGGCTCAGGCACCGATACGAACATGTGGACGTGATCGCTCGGCAGCAGCCGGCGCAAGATGTCGACTTCTTTCTCTCGGCCGACCTGACGGCAGATGTCGCGCACCCGCAGACGCAGTGAACCGGCCAAAACCTTGTAGCGATACTTTGTGGACCACACGATGTGATCGCGATGGTAGAACACGCAGTGCTTGCCGGTGTCATACTGGAAGTCGGAGGGTTCGCTCCGGGACGAGGGTATCAAAGCGGCGCCGGGATGTCTTTCGTCCACATGTCGATCAGCATCTTGGTTATTTCAACCTTGTTGTCGGCATAAATGGCTACCTGCAGAGCTTCTTGCCCGTACCGGTTCGCAAGTGAAATCAACGCTCCACTTTCGATTTCCTGATGGACCATACTGAATGGAAGCCATCCCACGCCCAGACCCTTCAGTACCAATTCGCGGACACCGCTGGAGAACGCCGTCACGCTGAATGGATTGGCGACCGTTCCCAGCGTCCCAAAGGATCGCTGGCTGCGTTGCAGAACCTGGCCAAAATAGCTGTCGTTCGGGTAAACGATGGCGGGCGTGTCCGTTGCAATCTCCCCGGCGTCGCTGACCTTGTACCGCAAAGCTCCACCGACCACGGGCACGAGGTAGTCGTTCGCCCACAAACCACGATGAATATCAGGCCCGAATTGAAGTATGCCGATGCTCTTGGCCTCGTAGCAAACGAGCATGCTGGTGTCACCGCGCAGGAACATGGATACACAATCGTTCAGATTGCCGGCCCGAATGCGGAACTGGACGCCCGGCATCAGGGCCCTTGCGCGCAAGGCCATATCCGGAAAGACGGAACATGTGGCGGCATGTTGCGCCGAAATGGCCATGGTGGTGCGTGTCGCATCAAATTGCCCTATTTTTGTGCGCAACTCTCGGAGCCGGGCAATCAGGGCCCGGATCTCCTTCTCGTTGGACAGCAGTGCCTGACTGATCTCGATGCGATTTGTGCCTCGGTCCAATACCTTGACACCCAACCACTCTTCAAAACCCCGAATACGCCTCGAAAACGCTGGCTGCGTGATGTTCCGGCGCGCCGCGGCACGCGAAAGATTGCCTTCTTCCAACAAGACAAGGACGTCATCGAGCCATTGCAAATGCATCGTTTCTCCGATCCGCTCAAAACAATGGTATGAGTAGCCGTATAAAATAGCACTGTTTTTTTCCCGATGCCCAGATGATGCTTTGACCAAGCACAATCATGGGGGACCGCCGTGCCTGTAACCGAAGAAATCGCGGGTCAAAATGGGTTGGGCGCAACCGACCTGACTGCAAGCCGCTGCAAATCCCTCGCCGTTGAACTGGCAAGGTTTCCAAGGGTCGCGTTGGGCCACCTGCCCACTCCGCTGGAACCAATGGATCGCCTGAGCGAAATCCTGGGCGGCCCGCGGTTTTGGGTCAAGCGCGACGATTGTACCGGTCTGTCGTCGGGCGGCAACAAGACCCGAAAACTGGAATACCTGATGGCGGATGCGCAGGCCAAGGGGGCCGACACCATCATCACTCAGGGCGCAACCCAGTCCAACCATGCGCGCCAGACCGCAGCCGCAGCGGCCAAGCTGGGCATGGCCTGCCATATCCTGCTGGAGGACCGCACCGGCTCAAACGATCAGAACTATACACTGAACGGCAACGTGCTGCTGGATCGCCTGCACGGGGCAAGCGTGTCCAGGCGCGGCGGCGGCGCCGACATGAATGCGGAAATGGAGCAGCTGGCCGACACGCTGCGTGCCGAAGGCAAAGCCCCTTATGTCATTCCCGGTGGCGGGTCGAACCCGGTCGGGGCGCTTGGCTATGTCAATTGCGCGCGCGAACTGATCGAGCAGGCCCTTGGGATGGGTCTGCGGATCGACGCGCTGGTCCATGCAACGGGCAGTTCAGGCACGCAGGCCGGCCTGGTCGTCGGTCTGGCCGCACTTCAAAGCGACATACAGCTGCTTGGCATCGGCGTGCGCGCCCCGCAGGAAAAACAGGAAACCATGGTCCATGACCTCGCCCTGCGCACAATGGCCCATCTGGGCAACGGGGCCGAAATCGCGCGCTCGGACGTGCGCGCCAATTGCGACTATGTCGGCGCAGGCTATGGTATCCCGACCGAAGGCATGGTTGCCGCCCTCACCTTGCTGGCGCAGACCGAAGGGCTGCTGTTTGATCCCGTCTATTCCGGCAAGGGCCTTGACGGGTTGATTGACCTGAACCGCAAGGGCCATTTTGACGGCATGGAAAACGTTGTCTTTTTGCATACGGGCGGAAGTGCGGCATTGTTCGGATATCCCGACTCGTTCGATCTGCCCGGGTACCAGACCACCTGACACCAAAAAACGAACCAACAAGGAGATCACCAAAAATGATGTATAAAACCAAACTTATGGCCGCGGCACTCGCCAGCGTCGTCAGCGTTCCCGCCTTTGCGGAGGAAGTGAAGATCGGCGTGCCGTCCTGGACCGGCGCGCAGGCGATTGCCTATGTGCTGGGCGAAATCGTCCAGACGCGCATAGGCGGCACCGTCGATTACGTTCCCGGCAACAACGCCACCATCTTTCAGGCGATGGATCAGGGCGAAGGCGACATTGACGTCCATCCCGATGTCTGGTTGCCGAACCAGGAAAGTTTTACCAAGGAATACGTTGACGAAAAGGGCACCGTGACCCTGTCTTCGAACCCCTATCAGGGCAACCAGGGCTTCTGCGTGTCCAAGGACTTTGCGGCCGCCAACAATATCACCGACATTACCGATCTTGGCCGCCCGGATGTCGCGGCCTTGATGGACAGCGACGGCAACGGCCGTGGCGAGATGTGGATTGGCGCACCTGGCTGGGCGTCGGCCAATGTGAACGAGGTCAAGGTCCGCGACTATGGCCTGCTTGATTTCATCGAACCCATCCGCGCCGAAGAGGCCGTCAAGACCGCACGTATCAAGGACAGTATCGCCAAGGGCGAAGGCTATGCCTTTTACTGCTACGAGCCGCATGCGGTGTGGTACATGTTCGACGTCACAATGCTGACAGAGCCGACTTTCGATCCGGCGAAATACGTCATGGTTCAGCCGTCCGACGATGCCGACTGGTATGAAAAGTCCATGGTGGCCACCAAGGACGATCTCAAGCAGGTCCAGATCGCCTGGTCGAACTCTCTGGCGGAGCGGTCACCTGCGATTGCGGAATTCTTCGCGAATTTCGCTCTGACCGCAGACGATGTCAGCAACCTGGCCTTCGAAATCAGCGCCAATGGCCGTGAACCTGCGGATGTCGCCAAGGAGTGGGTCGAGGCGAACTCGGACCGCGTCGACGCCATGCTGGGACTCTGAGCCTGACCGACGAAACCGCTGTCGGCGCGGGTGTTCCGTGGCGACAGTTTCCAGAATAGGCGAGGCGAAGATGGCACCTGATGAGCGCGTCATAGACATCTCGAATGTCTGGAAGATTTTCGGGGCCCGTCCGGAACTGGCGCTGAAGGCCATTCGCGAGCGCGGCCTGAGCAAGGCCGAAGTATTGGCCGAGTTCAACGCCGTCGTGGGTGTGGCCGACGTCACCCTGTCGGTCAATCGCGGCGAGATTTTCTGCATCATGGGCCTGTCGGGCAGCGGCAAGTCCACATTGGTGCGCCATTTCAATCGCTTGCTGGAACCGACCGCCGGAAAGATCGAGATCGAGGGCACCGATGTGATGGCCCTTGGGCCGAAAGAGTTGCAGACCTTCCGCAACCGCAAGATCGGCATGGTGTTCCAGAATTTCGCGTTGATGCCGCACCGTTCGGTGCTCGACAATGTCGCGATGCCGCTGGAAATTCGGCAGGTCGCCAAGAACGAACGCATGCGGCAGGCGGCGGCGATCCTCGACATCGTGGAGTTGGGCGCGTGGGGGTCGAAATTTGCCCATGAGCTGTCGGGCGGGATGCAACAGCGCGTCGGTCTGGCCCGCGCGCTGGCCGCCAATCCGGACGTGTTGCTGATGGACGAACCCTTTTCTGCCCTTGATCCGCTGATCCGGCGGCAATTGCAGGACGAATTCATCCGGCTGTCCAAGATCCTCAAAAAGACCACCATCTTCATCACCCACGATCTCGACGAGGCTGTGCGCATCGGCGACCGCATCGCCATCATGCGCGATGGCAAGGTGGTTCAGATCGGCACTGCCGAGGATATCGTGATGCACCCGGCGGATGATTACGTGGCGGATTTCGTTGCGGGGATTTCGCGGCTGAAGGTCGTGCACGCCCATGCCGTGATGCAGCCCATCGATCCTTATGTCGCGGGCAATGGACCGATCCCGGCGGACGCCACCCGCGTGGGCGACGCCGAAACGCTCAGCAACCTGATCAACCTTGCCATCGGCACCGACAGCCCGATTTTGGTCGAAAGGGCGGGCAAGGACATTGGCATCATCACCCGCGCCGACCTGTTGCGCACGGTGATCGAAGGCACGGAGGTGTCGTGATGGACGCAACGGTAAACCCCCTGGACGACCCCAACAGCGATGCGGCCATCGCTTACGCCGAAGAGCGGCGCGACAACATTCGCACCTTCGTGCGCACCAACCCGGACTATTACATCGCCAACTTCAACAAGATCGGTGCGTCGGCGCGGTTTACCCCGACATTCAACATCATGGCCGGGCTGTTTGGCCCGATCTGGTTCGGGGCGCGCGGACTTTGGTCCTGGGCGCTGCCCTTTCTGATCATCGAAGCCCTCGCGCTTGTACAGATCGCGCGCGGTCTGTTCGGCGATCTCGGGGCCGATGCGATGGCGCGGATCGCCTCGATCGAAGGGACGCTGGATTTGCGCCGCCAGCAACTGGCTGCCGCCATCGAAAGCGGATCAGACCGGGTCGATGCGTTCAAGCGCGCCGTCGAGGGGCTGGAAAACAACATCGGCGGCATCCGCGAAGAGGCCGCCGCACTTGCCGCCCAGGGCCCGCAGATCGTCATGATCGGTATCGCCATTCTGCTGTTGGCAAAGCTGGCACAGGCCACGGTGGCGAACTGGGCGCTTGAGGCGCGGTTTTCGGACTGGGTATCGGACCGGGCGATCCGGTCCGGGATGCCGGTGTCACAGATCGTGTTCAGCGCCATTTTCATGACCCTGATCGTTTCGGCGGCGATGCTGCATTACAGCCTTCCGGGCCGGTTCGACCTGCTTGGCAACTTCCCCACCGACCCCGATATCCGCCTGACCAGCATCGACTGGGTCGAAAGCTTTTTCAACTGGGCGGTGCTGAACGGTGATGCGCTGTTTGACGGGATCACATTTGTGATCCGCCTTGTGCTGGATGCGCTAGAGATCGTGTTTGTCAGCACGCCCTGGATCGTCATCGCGGCACTGATCATCCTGCTGACATGGCTGACGGCGGGTGTGCGGATGGCGATCTATTCGGGCGCGTTCCTGTCCTATATGGGGTTCCTGGGTTTCTGGGAAAAGGCGATGACGACGCTGGCGCTGCTGGGCACGGCGGCGTGCCTGTCGATCCTGATCGGCATTCCGTTGGGGATGTTCGCCGCCCGTCGCCCGAGGTTCTATGCCGCGATCCAGCCGATCATGGATTTCATGCAAACCATGCCCGCTTTTGTCTTCATGATCCCGGTGATCGCGTTTTTCGGCACCGGCAAACCTGCGGCTGTGGTCACCACGATGATATTCGGTGGCACGCCCGTGGTGCGTCTGACGGTGTTGGGTCTGCGCGGCGTGCCCGAAAGCGTACGGGAGGCAGCCATCTCGTTCGGTGCGAACAAGTGGTATCTGCTGAGCCGGGTTGATCTGCCACTGGCAAGCCCGTCGATCCGGGCCGGCATCAACCAGACCATCATGCTGTCACTGGCGATGGTGGTTGTTGCGTCCCTGATCGGCGCCAAGGGCCTGGGCGAGGATGTCCTGGAGGCGCTGCAATATGCCAATGTCGGGCAAGGCATTCTGGCAGGCTTTGCCATCCTGTTCTGCGCCATGATCCTTGATCGCATCGTTCAGGGCCACCGCAAGTGACGCCTCTTGTCATGGTCCATGGATTCATGGGCGGCAGCGCCCAGTGGGATGGGCAAAGGCAGGCCCTGGCAGATATGCGCGAGGTCATCGCGCTCGATCTGCCGGGGTTCGGGTTGAATGCGCACTTGCCGGTTATCCGCACGATCGAAGGGTTTGCCGCATGGGTGATCGCCGAGCTGCGCGACAAGGGCATCGAAACCTTTGACCTGCTTGGGCATTCGATGGGTGGAATGATCGTGCAGGAAATCGCCCGCCTCGTTCCGGATCGAATAGATAAACTCGTTCTGTATGCCACGGGCGCCGTTGGTGTACTGCCCGGACGTTTTGAGACGATCGCGCAAAGCAAGCTGCGCGCCCAGGCGGATGGCGCGCAGGCAACGGCCCGCCGTATCGCGGAAAGCTGGTTTCTCGACCGTACGCAGTCGCCCGCATACAAAGGATGCGCCAGCATCGCTGAACAGGCCGGTCTTGATGCAATCCTCGCAGGTCTGGAAGCGATGGAGGTCTGGTCAGGCGAAGACGCACTTGCCGATCTGCGGTGCGAGACGCTGGTAATCTGGGGGGATCGTGATCGCACCTATCCATGGTCGCAGATCGAAAAACTGTGGAGGCGCATCCCGAATACGAGCCTGTCGGTCTTTCCCAAATGCGCGCACGCGATACACTTGGAAAAACCGGCCCAATTCAACGAGGTGCTGATCGACTACCTCGGACCGGCCCAACGAACGACCGCCCGCTGAGAAAATTCGGTCATCCGCGCAATTGAACATCACTGATTATGCGCGAAAGAGGCTTTTGGGACTCCGGTCAAATCGAGAGCCTCCACCAGCATTGCAAGGGCAAAAGCATGTCTTGCACATTACAAGCGAGACCTGTTCTGAGGCAGATTCCACTGTCGCCTCGTCCTCTTTCGACAAAAACCGTCGGCGCTTGACAAAGACGAGACAGAGCGCGCGCAGTCGGCCAATGGCGGCATGCACCGCCCTGCCCCGGCGTCGTCTGCACTTCGGCGATCACCACCAGCCTGCGCATTCACAGCTTCTGCGAGCCGTTTGGGATGATTTCGGACAATCGCACATTGCATCAATTCCAGCCCCTGGAAGTCTTGCAAGGATGCTGAAGGGGCGGAGTCGCTGCTCACGCCGCCATCCCGCTCAGCCGGCCAAAGAAACTGCGTTCCAGATACAACTCCCCTGCCCCGGCCTTGTCGACCATGCCCCGCAGATATCCGCCCGGCGAGTTCACCTCGCCTGAATGGACCTTCTCGAAGACCAATGCCAGGGCCGCCGCTGCGGCCGGTTTGCCCATCTGCTCTTGCGCGGCGTGCCATGCCTGTTCCGAAATACCGATCATCGGTCGCAATTCGCCTGCGACCCGCACGAAATCGCGCCAATCGCGGATGTAGCCACCCAGATTGCGACCCCAGGACGTAAATTCCGGGCAGGCCTGCAAAATGGTTGCCAATTCGATCCCGACCTGTGGCTTGCCCGCCTGCCCTGCCCCACTATCCGGCTTCATCACCGCCACAGGCGCTGTCTTTTCCAGTCTGGCTGGCTCGGTTTCCGCTTCCTCGTTTTCTGAGGAATTACACATTACAGATTGAAGTTGTTTTGTAATTGGTATGTGGGGGTCGAAAATGACCTCCCTGGGGTTCATATTCTCACCTTTCTCGGTTTCTTCCGCGATATGCTCCACAGGATTTGCAGAGCCCAAGAAAAGCTCCTCCACCCGAAACAACAGCTCGGTAAACCGCTTGGCCAGCGACTGAAGCGTTTCGGAGGCCGCGCCTGGGCCCGGCAGACGCGCCAAGAGGCCCTCGAAGGCCTGTTGGAGGGTTCTGAGCCCCCGTAAGCGCCCATGGCACTCCACGGCGGCCTCGAGACGTGCTCGAATACTGCGCCGGGCGATTGTGATCTGACGGCGCAGTCGCTGACAGAGTGCCCGCTCCGCCTTAAGGTCGGCCGCCAGCGCCTCGAACTCTTCGACGCGCGCGCTCAACGGGGCAAGATCGAACCCATAGGCCTCGACAATCACGCCGTCCGCATCGCGGCGGCCCCAGCGTTTGCCATTGGGGCTGTCGCGGAAGGTGATGATGCCCACCTCTGCCAGACGCCGGGCATGGCGTTTGAGGGTTGAGAGCGAAAACCCAGTGCGTTCCATTAGAAAGGCATTGGACGCCCAGACAATGGGCCGCCGCCCCTCTTCCCAGTCCTGTGGCTGGGTAAAGGCCGCGAGTGTATCGAGCAGCAGAAGATCCGCCGCTTTCAGTCCGATATGCGCACCGACACGTTTCGCCGCAACGACGCTCCGTGTTTTGGCAAAGGACGTTTGTTCGCCGTCTCGGGCCAGCTGATCCGCGGTCCCGAGAGCCGACGTCGGCTTGCGCCAACCGCTCTGTGTCATGCCTGTATTTCACCTCCGTGGTTTTGGAGACAAAAGGATCCCGTTCGCCAAAACGATGTTCTTTCGTTGACAGTGATTCGCGGGAGAGGTATCCAGAAGGTGTCTAATCTATTTGGATAAGCTCTCGGGCCGGATCGGCTTGGGGGCTTTTCTTTTGCCTCAGGTCATGATGTCGATGTCTCCTCGGATTGAGACAGGTAATCCGCATAGAGCCGATCGAGGTTCTCCGAGAGAAACTCTCCGAACCCTGCGGAATCCTTTGATGTCAGCGAGATGCTGTAAGCCCGACCTGACCGTCCGATGACGCCCTTGATGCGGCCGCCCCCGGCGGTCCAGGTTCGCTTGGCCGGGGCCGCCTTGGCCGCCCTGCGCGTGGGCGCCCTGCCCGCCTCTGCCACCTTGCTGTGCAGCATCTCGAATTTGGTATCACTGTCGAGCCGGTCAAAGCCCTCCGTGGCGATGATGCGATCGGCCACCGCGTGGTTGCTCCTGACCGCCATAAGTTTCTTGAAGTCTTCCCAGCGATCCCGACCGATCTGTTTTGCCGGTCCTATCGCGGCGATGACGCGGTCCGGTATCGTCCCGGCAACCGACAGCATGCGCGACAAAAGCGTGCCATCGATGGTCAGCGCCTGCTGGATCACATCCTTTGCCTGACCCAGATCATGGAGGTTCCGGGCAAACAGAGCTTTCTCGATGAAAGACAGATCGGCCCGAGCGGTGTTCTCCTGACCCTGCGCCAGCACATGGGCGACGTCGTCCATCTCCTTGACCACGGCCCGCACGGGCTGTCCCAGCGCCCTGGCCACGCGCACACGGCGGTGCCCGAACACAACCATATAGCGGCTGGCGGCCTCTGGATGCGGTCTGAGCAGAACCGGCGTGTCCTGACCGCGCGTCGTGATCGAGGATTTCAGCTCCTCGAACGCCTCGTCGTCGCCGCTGAGACGGTCATTGACGAAAGATGCGTCAATGAGGCCAGGATCGATGTCGACGATGGTTTCACCTTCGAGAAGGCGTCTGGAGTTTTCGGCAAGACTGTCGATCGAGACCTTCATGGACTTCGACGCGCCGCGCATTGCGTAGCCAGAGCGCCCACCATCGACCGGCGGGTCCGTCGGCTGTCCGATTACGGATTTCAGCAGGTCTTTTCTGGCCATAATGCCCTCCTTTCCGGGGTATGCGATTCCCCATCTGCACGGCTGTCAAAACGCATCTGCACGGCTGTCAAACTCATAGCCCTTCACGCCCCCAAGCCTGATGCACCAGCCCCGCTATCTCGTCATTGACGGCGTTCAGGGACGTGATCGCACGGTCATAGGTCGAACGCACGAATTGCGCACGCTCCACTTCGTAAAGGGTCTGCTTGGTGATGCCGGCATCCGAGATCGCCGTCGATTTCACCATCTGCGATTCAAGCATCTCGTTTGGAAACATCGCATGAAGGAACCCCACCATCTGCTTTTGGGGACCATCGGTCGGCTCGAACCGCGTGACCAGGTAACGGAACCACTTGAGCCGCATCTCGGCCCCCGCCTCGCGGATCGTGCGCAGAATGCCCCCAAGCATCAACAGGAACTGGCTCATCGACATCACGTCAAGCATCTGGGGATGCACGGTGATCAGCACCGAACTCGACGCTGTAAGGGCGGTTAGGGTCAGATACCCAAGCTGCGGAGGGCAGTCGATGACCACTACGTCATAGCGATCCTCGACCTCTTCCAGCGCCTTCGAGACGCGCGTGAAAAAGGCGCGGCCTTCGGATGGGTCGCGGCTGGTGAGCGCGACAGGCGTGTCGTATTCGTATTCCTGCAGATCGAGGCTGGCCGGGACGATATCCAGGTTCGGGAAGTTCGTGGGCCGGATGACCGCGCTGATCGGCTGGCGCTCCTCGTCATAGCGCAGGGTCTCGTAAAGCGAGGATACAGAGTCCAATTCGGGCTGGATCCCGTGCAGCGCGGTCAGCGAGGCCTGTGGATCCAGATCGACCGCCAGTACCCGATGCCCTTTGAGCGCGAGGTGCTGCGCCAGATGGGCGGCTGTCGTTGTCTTGCCGCTGCCGCCCTTGAAGTTGACGACCGAGATCACATGCAGCTCTTCGCCCTCGCTGCGATGGGGCAGGTACCGTCGCTTGCCCGGACGCCCATGGGCATCGAGATAGGCGCGCAACTCCAGCATCTGCGCGGCGGAATAGGACCGCCGACCTGAGGACGAGGTTTGTGGCTCCGGACCCTTACCTTCCAGATGCAGTTTCTTGATCGTGGATTGGGTAACGCCAAGAAAATAGGCGACCTCTGCCAACGAAAATTGCCGTAGACCCTTTTGCGCATCGGGTGGATATTGTTCCTGACGCAAGATATTGAGTCGGTCAGAAATCAGCTCTCCTTGCTGGAGGATGATCTCATCGAAGGCCAACTCGCCTGAATCCTGCCGGAATGGTGCTGTCGCCATTCTGCCGCCTCGCCTAATATCGCTTTTAGCGCGATTTCTTTCGTTAAACTGTGACTACAGCGGAAGTGGGTTTTCCACAACGATTTTTTCGCGGGCATGCAGTCTGCCGATGGACCATGGCACAGCTTGGGACCACCCCAAGACCCGGCGGATGGCGTGTTTGTAACCGCAACACCTGGTAGAAACACGCGCCGGTTTGGCGGTGCTTCTCACGAATCAAGAATACATAAAACAACTCAAGCCATTGCTTCTAATACCTTTTCGTAATTCTGCACGGCTGTCAAAACTCGGTCAGCACCCGAGATTGCCCAGCGTAACACCAACCCGTGGTCATTTGTCTAGACCGGCCCGGGCACAGGACGTCATCACGGCCGGTGCCACGCATGGATCCGAGGCAATCCAGACGTCTGCAACCTCAAAAGCTGGCACCAAACACCTCAGCGAAGGGAATCAGCTCACGATTCTCGGGCGCAGGGCGGTGCGGATTCGCTGATTGTCCGGCCAGCAGCCGGATCATGCGTCGTCGAATATTAGACGGGTCGTGTTCATTGCATGTCTTGTCGACTGGAATGGAATTGCCGACAAACAGGGCAAGGAGTGTGGGGTTTTGCCCCAGACGCGGCGAAGCGGGGCAGGGCAGGGCGCAACACTTCCTGCGTTCAGGCTTTGGCGCGGCACGGAGGCTCTGACACGTCAGCCGAAAGGAGGCAGGAATTGACCCGATTTCGGCCTACCCCGAGGTCGTCACAGCGGCACCGCGTCTTGTATCACCCCTGGCTTTTCAGTCGAACATAGGTCTGAACCTTCAACGACGAAGGTCCATTATTCAGCCCGACTCTCGACCGGCGTGTGGCGACGCCCAATATGACAGTTTCTTGAAAATTATGTGACGTTTCCGCGATGCCCTCAATGAGAACGCGGACGCCAACCAATCAAGGGAACAGGGACGTTGAATATATCTGACCCAGTGTGGGAACTTTTGGCCCGGTTCGCCATAAATGCAGCGGCCATGACCGTGCTCATCTTTGGCACTTTCTATCGTCGTTATCGTGACCGTGAATTGGCGACAACGGCGTCGATGTTCAACATCTTCGCTTTCGCGGTTCTGACTATCCTTTCAAGCGTGCAGTTTAGCATCGCCGCAGGATTCGGCTTGTTCGCAATTCTCGCACTGTTCAGCTTGCGCTCGGAGCAAATCGAAAAAATCGAAATTGCCTACTTTTTCGGGGCCATCGCGCTTGCGGTGATCTCGTCGGTCCAGGGAACCAGCCTGGCATTTGTAGTTCTGGTCACAAGCTTCGTGCTGATTGCGGCGTGGATCCTTGATCATCCCAAGATGATGAAATCGGCACTCAATACAAAGCTCACTTTGGACTCCATCGACCCGGCGATCCTTGAAGACACCGAAAAGACCCGCCTCACTCTGTCCAAACGCATGGGTGTGGATGTGATGGCCTTCCAGATCATCGAGTTGAACTACGTCAATGACATGGCTCGTATCAAAATCTTCTATCGCAACTGAAAGGCAATCACATGACCTTCCATACTCCGGACTTTGACATGAAATGGCTAGTTGACCGCTTCGACGCCATCACGTTGGATCAGCTCAATCAGAAGGCCGAGATGCTCTCGCGGATTGATAACAAATATGTCGTCGACCGTTGGGACATGGAACGCGTCTTGCCTGACCTCCTTCAGGAGTTCGACATTCTTGAAATCGACGGGCGCCGTGGCTTTACTTACGACACCCGCTATTTCGATGACCCTCAGCGCAGCGCATACTACGAGCATCACCAAGGCTTGCGCAAAGGCTTCAAGGTGCGGGTGCGCCGCTATGCCGATACGAAATTGTGTTTTCTTGAGGTCAAGGTGAAGGGTCAGCGCGGCATGACGATCAAACATCGACTGCCCTATGCCTTGGAGAACCTGGACACGCTCACACCGGAGGCCCTTGAATTCGCCCGCAGCACCTATTCCAAGCAATACAACAAGGCATTTGACTATGACCTGAAACACGCCCTCGACGTGCGTTACCAGCGTATCACTCTGGTCGCAAAGTCAGGCAGAGAACGTATGACCATCGATACAAAGCTCCATTTCAACACCCCAAACAAAACGCTTGATGCGACACGCGACGTCTTCATCGTCGAGACCAAATCCGCATTGGGTCGCGGATTTGCGGACAGGTGTCTGCGCCAAATCAGGGCGCGCCCGACACAGAAGTGTTCCAAATACTGTATCGGCATGGCCGCGCTTGGTGAGGTGAGCCGCTGGAACCGGTTCATGCCGACGATGCGTCGGTTGCAACTGATCGAGGGCACTCAACTGACCGGAACGGTGGCTGACGGCATGGCCCATTTCCGGCGTGACAAGAACGACCGCGGCTGCTCGAACTGGTCCAGCATTGGAGAAGGCAGCGCACTGGGCGGCATTCATGATCGGCATAGCGGCGCCATCGCAACCTAGAATTCCGTCCGTGGACCGCGCGGGTGCAGTCAGAAATACCTGACCGGAACCTGCGGCGCAGGTCTGTTTCACCGATTTGCAGCAGACTGACACTGTAATTTCCCGTCCGTTCTGTTGTTGACGAGTGCGCGCGCAACGATGGCGATCATGACGCGCGGCACAGCCGATGTGCTTGGACAAGGCTTGGTTTTCAGACTTTGGTCTGAAAAAATCCGGACCATAGACAATATTCCACGGAACGTTCTGCCGATGCGCGGCGGTCGGGGATCGGTCCATACTTCCACCATCAAACAATGATGGAGTCCCACAATGACACGTTCAAAACTTCTCCTTTCCACTTCGCTTTGCATGGCGCTTGCATTGCCGGCCTACGCGCAGAGCCGCAGCTTCAGCCAGGTCGATTCCAACGGAGACGGACAGTTGGACCGAAGTGAACTCGCTTCGGTTTTTGGCACGCGAAACGCAAATCGCATCCTGTCGCGGAGTGACGGGAACGGGGACGGCGTCCTGAGTGTGCAGGAAATTCGAATTTCGCGCGACGACGATGAGGAAGACGACGATGACGAAGACGACGAAGACGACGAAGACGATGAGGAAGATGACGACAATGAGAACGATGATGATGAAAGCGGTGACGACGAGAACGATGACAACGAAAACGATGGCGAGAGCGATGGCGAGAGCGATGGCGAGAGCGATGGCGA
>CAZITF010000017.1:0-8734 GCA_964542095.1 uncultured Rhodobacterales bacterium | reverse complement strand
CGATGGCGAGAGCGATGGCGAGAGCGATGGCGAGAGCGATGGCGAAAACGACGACTGAAGCGCGCGCGCCCCACTAGCTCGCCATGGGTTGGCCGTTTTCCTTTACAGCCAACCCATTCGCGAACGTCTTTTCCAAAGACAATCAACCCCAAACAGCCCAAACCAATGATCAACGAAACCAAATTTGAAAAACTGTTCTCGACGCCACTGTTAAGGTTCTCCGTTGCAAATCACGCGGCGCTCAGCAAGCAGTTGCTGGCCGAAGCCGTGGCGATGCGCGCTGAGAGTGATGGCGTGACGAAATCAAACCGACGGGGCTGGCATTCGGCGGGTAACCTGTTTGACAGGTCATCAGACTGCATCACTGAGTTGCGGGTGGCCGCAGAGATGTCCGTGCTTCACGCAACCCGAAGGATCACCAGCAAGGTTGATCCCGAAGACTTTCGCATGAAGATTTTCGGGTGGATGAACGTGAACCCGATAAATGGTTACAATGCTCCGCACACCCATCCCGGCGCTCATTGGTCGGGCGTTTACTATGTGTCTCAACCGGCGATGGACGAGGGGAATTCAGGTATGATCGAATTTGTTGCCCCCCGGATCGAATTGCCTCATTGGGAAATCTTACGGGCCAGCACCTTCCGGTTGAAAAAGCGGATCAGGCCAGCCGCGGGCGAAATTATCCTGTTTCCGTCATACCTTCTGCACTGGGTCTACCCCAACGAAGCGGACGCGGATCGGGTGACAATCGCATTCAATGCCACTTTCAAAAAGTGAGCATTCAGGGCAATATTTGTCACAATTTCAATTCACATACGGATGGATCGCAGTCTTCAGGACCATGGTCTGATGAAATTCGGCTGCGCGACAGTATAGTGATCGATGCAATTCACCCGAAGGAAGGGCAGAGAAGCTGCGGTTCAATTTCAGATACCTGACGCTTGCGGTAGTGTTCGTTGCTTTTCCGTTTCGCATCGAGACGGACAGTTCCGGCCATTGGTTACTGGTTCCCCCCTACGCATACGCCAAAGATGGCGATGACGGAGAGGGAAGCAGTGGTGGCGATGACGGTGAAGGCGATGATGGCGGCGATGACGGAGAAGGTGGCGACGACAATGACGACGGTGAGGGTGGCGATGACGGAGGGGAGGGAGAGGGTGGCGACGACGATGACGATGACGACGATGATGATGGCGAGGAAGACGATGACGAGGATGACGAGGACGAGGACGAAGCCTCTGAAGGCGGGCAGGGCGGTAAGAAAGGCATCTGGCCTGTAACTGTCCGTAAATTGGCAAATGGCGCGCAGGTCATCTACAACGACGGCAGCCGCGAAGAGATTGTGAATGGCAATTTTTCCCGCATTGACGCCAGAGGGCGTGTAGTGGAAAAACGCCGCGCCCGGGGAAGCGATCTTGCCCGTATGCGGGCATTTTTCGCTCAAGCCGTTCCGCAGACAGAGAAATCACCTTCAGCGGTCAATTCACGGGCCGTGAAAGCCACCTATCGCGGGAAGAATGTCGATATCCTGTACGCCAATGGGTGGCGCGAGCAGATCACTTCCGGGCGCTTCACGCTGACCGACAAGTATGGCCGTGTCGTGACATCGCGTCGTGCTACCCAGGACGACATAGATCGATTGAATCGCTTCAGACGGTGACGTGGCCCAATCGCCCTACTTTGCCTCCGTGTTCCAGGCGTCATGTGCGATAAGGGCCGCTTCGACACGATTGCGGGCATGCAACTTGCTTAGAATGACGGTCATGTAGTGCTTGATGGTCTTCTCTTGCAAATTGAGGGTGGTCGCGACTTCCTTGTTGCTTTGCCCGGTGGCAACCAGGCGCAATATTTCTTCTTCGCGCTTGGTCAGATCATCAATGGGATGACGCTCCTGCTTTTTCGGAGCCTGCATGATCTTGAGAACCTGTGCCGCCAGCCCCGGCGAGACATGGGCTTCACCGCGGGCAATGCCTTTCAGAATGCGGCGCAATTCCTCGGCTGACACCCCCTTTAGCACATATCCGATCGCACCCACCTGGAGCGCGTTGGTGACATCAAGGCTGTCTTCCGAGACAGTCAGCATCGCCACATGTGACGCCAGTTTCTGATCAACGATTTCCTTGGCCGCCGTAATCCCGTTTCCGGGCATCGACAAATCAAGCAATGCCACGTCAGGGTTGTGTTTTCGCGCCAGATCTATGGCCTCCTGAGCGGACGCGCCGGTCGCCAGCACCTTGAATTCGCCTGTTTCCGTAAGGCTCGCGACCAAGCCATCGCGCAGGATCGGGTGATCATCGGCGACAATCAATGTGATGGTCATATCTGGTCCTCTTTTGTTATCGACAGAGTCAATGTGGTACCCTTTCCCGGTGCGCTTTCGATGCTCAGCGTTCCGCCGATGCTTTCGGCCCGGTCCTTGAGGCCAAGCAACCCCTGGCCACCCTCGGCGCTCAGCCGAATTGCCTGTTGCGCGTCAAAACCTTTGCCCTGATCTCGAATGCGGGCCCGGAACTCGGTTGAAGAGCCCTGGATCTCAACTTCTGGTGCAGGATCGCCACCATGCCTCAATGCGTTTGACAGCCCCTCCTGCAGGAACCGATAGATACAAAGCTTTTCAGTATAGCCGAACGCTCTGGGCTTTGTTCCAACGAAAGACACTTGGATGTTGTGACCCGACTGTTTCTCTCGTTCGGACACGGCCCGCCTGACAAGTGCCGCCATGTCGAGGTCTTCCAACTCAGGCAGGGCAAGCCCACGCGAAATTGCCCGAATTTCTTGCATAGCCTTGTTTATTGCCGATCGGACTTCCTCTTGTCTGCCCGGTCCGGCGTCTTTGTCAAAAGCCGAGGCAAGGCGCAGCGCCGCAAGAGACAGATGTTGTGCGGGACCGTCATGCAGGTCAGACCCGACCCGGCGGATTGACTGTTCCAACTGCGCAGTCGCGCGCAGGTTTGCGGTGATCGCCTGGCGGCGGAGCAGATTGTTTTGGGCCGCCAGCTGTTTTGACTCGGCCAATTGCGTTTGCAAAGTCCGGCGTTGTTCTTCGATGGTCCGACCACCCGCCTTGACGATGCTTATCAATAACAACCCGCTCGCCAGGAACGCGGACCCAACCACCAGCCAGGTCGTGCGGCGCGCATTCTGCAACTCTTCCTGCAACGAAGTTGCACGTTCATAGAATTCTGCAACGGCTATGACTTCACCGCTGAAATCTTCATGAATCGGGCTGTAGACCTCGAGCAGCGGCAAACCAAGCAAGGCCTCGGTAGCATCTTCTTCGTCGCTGAGGTCCCCGAAAGAGGCTGCAATATCGCCAGACCACGCGGCCCGGAGATCATCCGACGGTTCAAATTTCTGCCCGATCAGCGACGGATCGGAGGCATATACGATCAACCCATCTTGTTTCCAGATTTTGTAGGATACGATCCGCTCGTTGAGTTCGCCGCTCGAAAACACCTCGATCATTGCCTGTTTCGCCGGATCGGACAGTTCATTGCTGTCAGCCAGATCCTGAGCGATCGGTGATATGAAACTTTCGAGATAGTTTGCCGCGATGATTGCAAAATTCTGCACCGCTGCCTGCTCGATCCTCCGCGACACCCATGATCCCACAACCACCATGGCGACAAGCATCACCACGCCACCCGCCAGCATGAACTGGCGGGGCAGGGTCAGGCGGCTCCATTGCCGTATCGCCGACGATAGACTCATCAAGACACGATGGCCCCCGGCCCGAAAAACTGAAACCGACTTTCGTCTGATGGGGTCCTTCGGCGGGTCGATTTCCATCTATTCGGCCAAACCCGGCCGGTCCGCCAAAAACTGCAGCAATCGGGTTTTCACAAAACGCATCTGTTGGGTCTCGACCGCATCGACGTGATGCGCAACCCATAGCGGCACAGACAGAACCGGCATGGCATGCGGAATTCTGACCAGCCGATCATCACAATCGCCGACAAAGATGGGCAGAACGGCGATACCGTGCCCCAACGCCGCAATGGCCTGCAAGGTCAGGAAACTGTCCGCCGCTATGGTAAGTTGTTCAGCGGGCACATTGGCATCCATCCACTGTGCCGCGATCGACCGCGACAAAGGGCCAGACAGGCCCAACCAAGAGCTTTGCGCTTCGTCCACGGCGTAGGCAGCAAAGCTCAGCCGGGTTGCCACTTCGCCGATCAACTCATCGGACAATTGCATGGAAGGGCGGACTGCGATGCTGGTTTGCGCGCGAGATAAATCCAGATGCGTGTTGCTGCTCAACAGCGTAATGCCCAGGTTTTTCTCTTCCGCGCGCATTTCCGCGACAAACCGTGGCAAGACCGCGCGGCAAAGAGAGTCGGTTGACGTTACTTGAACTGTGCCGTGCAGAGTAAGGCGCCCGCCGCTGGCCAGTCTGTTGACCTCTTGCATAACGGCCTCGGCGGCGTGTCCAGCGCGAATGACATGATCACGATCCGACAGCAAACGGTACCCTTGTGACGTCCGCTCGAACAATGTGGTTTCATGGCGTTCCTCAAAAGAAGCCACCCGGCGCAGGACCGTCGCATGGTTCACGCCCAGTCGCTTGGCCGCCTGCAAAACAGATCCGGTTTCGGCCACGGCCAATACAAAGCGCAAGTCGTCCCAATTTTCGCTGTGCATAAATAGGGTAACCGTTCTGCAAACATTCTTACTGTTACCATAATATTGAACAACTACTCTGGCGGCAATCAAAAGCCGAACTCACCCCAAAAGGAGCGATAGAATGCGCAAATCAACCCTCGCCATCGTGTCAGCCGTTATCGGCTCCGTCGCCGTTCTTGCCTATGCGGACGGTCACAACAACGACAAGCAGATTGCCGCCGCCATTAAGGCGCGCCAGTCCCAGATGCAGCTTTATGCCTTCAATCTTGGTGTTCTTGGTGCGATGGCCAAGGAAGAGGCACCCTATGATTCCGCCGCCGCCAGCGGGGCTGCCAATAACCTCGCCGCTCTGGCGTCGATGAGCCAAGCCGGGTACTGGTTGCCGGGGTCCGACAGCGACAGCGTCGAAGGCACACGCGCTCTTCCCGCGATCTGGGCTGCTGACAGCAAGGTTGGAGAAAAGGGCAAAGAATTTGTTGACGCCATTTTGGTGATGCAATCGGCTGCTGGCACTGACCTTGCCGCGTTGCAAGCCGCAATGGGGGCTGTCGGCAAAAGCTGCGGCAGTTGCCACGAAACCTATCGCAAACCGCAAAGCTAAGTGCGAGAGAGCGCGTCACGTGCCCCGGCGTTCCGGGCACGTGCTGCCAAAACTCAAGTGAACGTCATCCTTCGCACTTTCGTCGCATCGACTATAGTCGTCTGGTGCGGCCCGGCTACAGCTCAGACTGCACCGACGGCGGCGGATATCGCTACGTATTCGGGTCTTCACCTTGCTGCCCATGAAGGGCGGGTCGACGACATCAATCGTCTTATCGCTGAGGGGGCCGATCCGAATATCAGAGATCGCGCGGAACGAACGGCCGCGCATATTGCGGCCTTCGCCTCGCATGATGACGCCTTGAGGGCACTCGCAGCAGGCGGTGCGGACATGAACGCGCTGGAAAACCGGGCCTATGACGTACTTACCGTTGCCGCCGTTGCCGATGATCCCGATTTGGTGTCTTTGGCAATGGAGCTTGGGAACAGACCGGACCTGGTCACCAGTGTTTACGATGGCACCGCCCTGATTGCCGCAGCACATCTTGGCCATCATGACGTGGTCGCCCGTCTGGTCGCAGGCGGCGCACCATTGGATCACGTCAACAACCTTGGATGGACGGCCTTGATGGAAGCAGTCGTTCTCGGCGATGGAGGACCGGATCATACGCGAACCATTCAAATTCTGGTCGAAGCCGGAGCAGACCGAACCATCGGTGATCGCCAGGGCGTAACCCCACTTCAGCATGCAATATCTCGTGGCTACACGGATATCGTATTGCTTCTGAAGTGATTGGTGGTGTTCTTTGTTCGAAAAAAGCACCGTGACCCCACTGATTTGACGACTGCCTGTGGGTCGAGCACGCCGCGTCCTTGCGTCCAGTTTCCTCCGATACAAGTGAGCCATCTGTTCTCATTTGCCAGTCCCAGATGCACCGGCGATCCCGGTGCGATATCGCGCCGCCCACCGCCCAAGGTCAAAGTCAGCTCATTCTGACGAGCGGCAGGTCTTCTGACCGCGCGAAACCGAAAGACCCGACCTTGCGCGCCATGCCCGGACGGCGATGTAGCCGTCACACGCATTGTTATTTGCCGGTCTTTCGGAGGACTCAGCCTTTGGTCTGGTGAACTTCGTCATGCTTAGGGTTCTGACCCTAAGACGTTGGTAGGAGCATTGTCGGGACCAGTGTCGCTATTCCGTCCACTGAATCTGTGAGATTTTTTTCGCAGCCGATTTGAAACGGAGAAATGACATGCAAGTCAGGGTTTTACCATTAGCGGGCATATTCTGTTCGATCCTTTTCCCAAGCCTCTTGTCGGCCGAAGGGGCCGTGGAAAGCGCGCCGCAGGTTATCCTTTGCACAGGCCTTTTGCCCGCCAATCCGGAGGGCGAATTTACCTTGGATTGCCGCGCGAAAAGTCTGGAAAAAGCTGCCTCGATTCGAGAGGAACACATACCGATGGCCGCGCGTCACACACCGCGCAATCCAGACGTTCCGGGCTGCGAAAAACCAGGAGACGTGGTCGAACAAGGTTTCTGTTTGGACTGACGCGTCATTTGGAGGCGGTTTGTAAACGCCTCGACACCGCGCCACGCAAGTTCACAAGCGGCACGCATCATACCATGGCAAAGGGGCAGAAAAGATTTTTGTCAGATGTTTGACGTCAGCGCGATCTGGAAAACATGACCCCGCTATCAGAGCAGCACTGACCTCAATGTCAATCGCTCATTCTTTGGTTCAATTGTGTGGCATCGCGCCTCTCGCAATCATTAGATGGTGTTCTTGATGATGCGCGCCGATGGTCATCAGCCCGAAGAACCCAAGACCCTTTATCTGGTCGGTATCCCCACCAACGAAAAGGGCGATGCCATCCTCCAGCGGTGATGTCCGGACTTCCCAACCCGTTTCGGACGCCAGAAAAGGTGCATGCGCGGGAACCAATGCGCGAATGGCTTCGAAATCGCGCGCAGTGCCCCGGATGTCAAACCGGACCCCTGAGGGAAGAAAAGAACGGGTGACCATAGTTTCTGTCGTGACAAGGTTCATGTCGACCAGGTGTCGCCTTAGTGCAGCGATATCTACCACGCCCCAATCTGTCTTGGGGTCGGCGCGCAATAGTGCCACGATTTCTGCAAGTGCGGCAAAGGCTGATTGCCCGGTTTCCTGCGGTGTCGTCATAGCGTGTCCGCTTGATGTAGTGTTGTGTTGTGCCGCGGCGGATGTTGCCAATGACAACGCAAGCAAGGTTGGGAAAAGGCGCATGACTGGATCCTGTTAATTGTGCAAACAACTTTGCACTAGCATGCGAACTGTCTGTAAAATATGATTTCAATCATATGATCCCTGACCCGTATCACCGCATTCCAGCAACGGCCCTGCGGCGGTATTCCGTCGCGGTCGGTGATATTTTGTTTCGGCAGAGTTCCCGCACCCATGGTCTTTATGTCGTTGATACAGGGCGCGTACATCTGGAACGGGTCGGACCAAACGGCGAGCGTTTTGTCATCGATCGGGCATCGCCCGGTACCAGCTTTGCCGAGGCTTCAGTTTTTTCGGAACGTTATCACTGCGATGCAGTCGTGATTGAAGCGGGAGAGATTGTCCGGATCGACAAAGGCGCCGTCCTGGCCGCATTCGCGAACGCGGAGTTCGCCCGCGCCTTCGGGCGTCAGACGACCCAGCGGATACAGGCGCAAAGGCAGGTCATGGAAATCGTCGGCATCCGCGGCGCTCAGGACCGTGTGATGGCAGGGATGGTGGCTGGCCTGCTGGAAGGCAAGATTATCGACTTTGCGGCTCGCCTCCACCTGACGCATGAGGCGACCTACCGTGCTTTGCGCGCGCTGGTCAAACAGGGACGGATCACCAATCCGTCCCGCGGTGTCTATCGGCTGGCCTAGCTATGGCTGGCAAAGACCGATGTTGCGCCGTCAAGTCCGACAAGCAGGGTATCATAGGAATCACCCGATCCGGGGCCACCCATGCCGGGAGCACTCATCGGCATGCCTGGCACGGTCAAACCGCGGCCCACCGGCCGTTCCGCCAGAAGACGTTCGACGTCCGAGGCAGGCACGTGCCCCTCGACGAAATAATCACCGATTGTGGCCGTGTGGCAGCCAGACAAATCCGACGTAATCTGCAACCGGTCCTTGAGTGCCCAGAGTTCATCCTGATCGACATCGCGCACGTCGACCTCGAATCCGGCCTGGCGCATATGCTCAACCCAGCCCGTGCAGCACCCGCAGGTCGGTGACTTGAGAACCTTGATCGTTTCTCCAGTGTTCGCACCTGCCTGAGAGGCGACGGTGGCGGCCACGCCGGTCAATAGAAATGTACGTCTGTCCATAGAGTCGTCCTTTCATTTTGGCGTAATATAGGCCTTGGGCACCGATATGGAAGCCTGAACGAATTGCGGACCCAACGCAATTTGAGGAAACCCGCCGTAACCTGGTGACAATCTCTTCTGGAACAGACCGCCTGTTCGCCATCGCTACGCGCCAGTTCGATAAAAAATCTCTGAGGACCACTTCACCCGGGGGAGGGTCCGGTCTAATTTCCTTGCTGCCTTG
>CAZITF010000016.1:8818-24962 GCA_964542095.1 uncultured Rhodobacterales bacterium | reverse complement strand
AGCCTGCCTGGCAGGAAGTGCCGGGCGAGTATCGCAACATGCTGAAACGTCTGATCGTGATCCAGGGCGATACCGAGCCGGGATCGGTCGAGCAGCAGCGCTTTCTCGGTCTGACCGCGCCCAGCCTCTACGACATGCGCAACCTGTTTCAGGTGAACGTCGAAGAGGGGCGGCATCTGTGGGCCATGGTGTACCTGTTGCAGAAGTATTTCGGCAAGGACGGGCGGGAAGAGGCGGATGACATGCTGGTCCGTTCCTCCGGCTCGGAAGAAGCTCCGCGCATGCTGGGCGCGTTCAACGAGGAAACGCCGGATTGGTTGTCGTTCTTCATGTTCACCTATTTCACCGACCGCGATGGCAAGATGCAGCTTGAATCGCTCGCCCAGTCCGGGTTCGATCCCTTGTCGCGCACCTGCCGTTTCATGCTTACCGAAGAGGCGCACCATATGTTCGTGGGTGAAACGGGCGTGGGCCGCACAATTCAGGCCACAATTGAGGCGATGCAAGCGAATGGCATCGATGACCCTTACGACATCGACAAGGTCCGCGCCCTTGGCGTCATCGACCTGCCCACCATCCAGAAAAAGCTGAACCTGCATTATACCCTGTCCCTCGATCTGTTTGGCCAGGAGGTCAGCACCAATGCCGCCAATGCATTCAACGCAGGTATCAAGGGCCGTTATCTGGAGCAGCGCATCGAAGATGATCACAAGCTCCAGGGCGACACCTATGCTGTCGCCAGCATCAGGGACGGGAAAATCGTGACCGAGGATGTGCCCGCATTGACGGCGATCAACATGCGCCTGCGCGACGATTATGTCCGCGATGCCTCTGGCGGTTTGCGTCGCTGGAACAAGCAGATCCAGCGCACGGGCATCCCGTTCGAGTTGAAGCTGCCCCATGAAGGGTTTCATCGCAAGATCGGTATCTTTGCCGGTCAGCCGATCACGCCCGAGGGGACGTTCATCAGTGCCGAGGGCTGGGCCGCGCGCGAGGCGGAATGGCTGCCCACCAAGGCAGACGGGGATTTCATCCAATCGCTGATGCAGCCCTGTTTCGAGGCGGGTAAATACGCCAGCTGGATCGCCCCGCCCCGTGTGGGCATCGACAACAAGCCGGGCGATTTCGAATATGTCAAACTGCACATGGCCTGAGGAGGATAGGGGATGCAGATCGAACGCGCGACATTGCCCGCTGAGCGACGCCCGTCCCGCGCCTATTGCGCGCTGGAATGCGACGGGTGCAGCGGGATGTGTCTGGCGTTTTACATGATGCTGACGCGGGCCGAACAGGACGAGATATGCCGCCGTTACGGTCGAGGTGCGCAACCCGTCACGTGGCACTAGGATAGAGGGTAAGAGTATGAAAGTAGGACTGTACTACGGGTCGGAAACCGGCAATTCGGAGATGCTGTGCGAGGATATGGAGGCCGAGTTGGGTGCGGAGTTTGATTGCCATATCTCCAGCCTTGCGGATGTGGACCCGTCGGCGCTGGCCCGCGACACGTTTTATATTTTTGTGACCTCGACCTATGGTAATGGCGATTTGCCCTCGACCGCGCTGCCGTTCGAAGAGGCGATTCAGGATCAGCAACCCGACCTGAGCGGTGTGCGTTTCGCCATCTTTGGGCTGGGCGATCAGGTCTTTGCCGAGACCTTCAATCACGGATCGCAAAAGCTGATGCAGATGCTGCTGGATCGCAAGGCCGAGATGATCGGCGAGCGCGGGCTGCATGACGCGTCGGGCTTTGACATGCCCGAGGATGTGGCCTTGCCATGGGTCGCGGGCATCATGGAGCAGTTGCAGGCGGCCAAAGCGGCGTGACGTGACCGATCCATTCATCCACGAGATCCGCGTCACCTGGGGCGATTGCGATCCGGCGCGCATCGCCTATACCGCCCGTCTGCCGTGGTTTGCCCTCGACGCCATCAACGCCTGGTGGGAGGCTCATCTGGGCGGGGACGGTTGGTATCAACTGGAGCTTGATCGCAATATCGGCACACCGTTCGTCCATCTGAGCATGGATTTCCGCGCCCCCGTGACCCCGCGCCATCGGCTGATATGCGAGGTTTGGCCCAGCCGTTTGGGCGACACATCCATCACCTTTTCGATGCGTGCCCGGCAGGGTGGAACGTTGTGTTTCGAGGGCACGTTCGTTTGTGTGTTCGTCGTGGCGGACCAATTCAAAAGTCAGAGCGCCCCGCGCGACCTGCGTGATATGATCGCACCTCTTGTGCGCGACGCCTGAGACCTTGAAACAGCCGCCCGTCGGGCTATAACTTTCTGAAATCTCCGAAGAAATCGCACATGACCTCACCAAAACCCATCCCCTGCGCTTCGGTGCCGCTGATCTCCCGTCTTGCCACGCGCGTGCGTGCGGCGCGGCTCGACATGGGCCTGCCCCGGCGTGAATTGTCGGAACGCTCGGGCGTGTCGCCCCGGTACCTCGCGCAACTCGAGGCCGGAGAGGGTAACATCTCGGTCCTGTTGTTGCATCGCGTGGCCATGGCGCTGAACCTGAACATCGAGGATCTGCTGTCCGAGGCTCCTCCGTTGCAGGGCGATGTCAAGCGGGTGGCGCAACTTTATGAGCAGGCGCCGGTGTCGGTACAGGGCCGCGTGCGTTCGATGCTTGCGCCTGCGAATCCGGCCACATTGCGGGCGCAGCGCATCTGTCTAATGGGCCTGCGCGGGGCCGGGAAATCGACGCTGGGGCGCATCGCCGCCGACAAGCTGAAGATTCCCTTTGTTGAATTGAACGACGAGATCGAGGCGGAGGTCGGCATTCCGCTGGGCGAGGTTATGGCCCTCTACGGGCAGGACGGCTATCGCGCGATGGAGGCCGAGGCCATTGCCCGCATCATCGCGCGCCACGACAAACTGATCCTGGCGGTGGCTGGCGGCATCGTGGCTGAAACCGCCACCTATGCCCAGGTGCTGGAGCGGTTCCACACCGTCTGGGTCCGCACCAGCCCGGCCGAGCATATGGCCCGTGTCCGCGCGCAGGGCGATCTGCGCCCGATGGAGGGCCACCCGGCGGCGATGGATCAGCTCAAGGCTTTTCTGACCACGCGCACCCCGCTCTACGAGCGGGCCATGGCGCAGTTGGATACCAGTACCAAACCGGTACAGACCTCGGTGAACGAGTTGCTGGCCATCATCGCGTCGAACCGCTTTCTGGACAATATCGGGCCAAATTGATGCGGGCCGTCGCACCGCTGCAAGACGCCTTCTGGCAGGCCTGCGAGCAGATGCTGATGGACCATACCAACCCGTGGGAATTGGATGAGGCACTGGTGGGATGGGGCTATGGCCTTGGGCCCTGCGAGGCGCAGGACCTTGTCGGTCTCGATGTGGTGCTGGCCGGGAGGGAAGGGTCAACCCCAGCACCGATCCTTGGCCGTATGGTCGCCGAGGGTCGGCTGGGTAAGAAGGCCGGTTGCGGGTTTTATCGCTATCCCGGTGGGGGTGGAGCGGTGATTGATCCGCTGATCGAGGACCTGATTCGCGAAGAGGCGCATTTTGCACAACGCAGCCGGGACGAACTGGAGGGAGCGCCGCTCGTGGTGCGTCTGCACGGGCTGATCGGCGCAGCACTGCGGGCCGATCCGGAGGGCGCAGTTGCCCTGTTGCACGTTCCGCGGTCCAAGCTGCATTTGATCTGAGCCGCCGGTCGGACGCTGTTTGCCGCCTTGTGGTTTCAAAGACGCCCCGCCCGCCGTCCCTATTGCCCTGACGCCAGCAGGATCAGTGTGCCGATCCCCCAGAGCGTCATCTGATAATGCGTGTTCTGCGCCCCCTCGTGGCAGAACCAGTAGCAAAAGTGATTGCCGACGATCAGGAACCCGGCCCAGATGGCGGTGAACATCATCGCGCCGATCATGGCGATGCTGCGCCCGGTTCCTGCACTGACGGTGCCTGCAATGCCCATCAACAGGGCCGCGACCCCGACCCACAACACAAGTGCGGCGAGGATTTCGGCAGCGACCACCAGTTGGAAGGTCAGGTGCTGTATGCGCCGGTCCGTGACAGCGCGATGTGCAACGCTGGCAAAGGAATCAGGGTATTCGTCGCGCATCCGCGACATTGCCATCACTTCGGCCGTATAGGTTTCGTTGACAGAAGGATGCAGGATGTTGTCGCGCACGCCAAAGCTCAGCCATGCGGCGATCAGCGAAGTACACAAGGCCTGCGCGGCCAGCAGCGTCGTTTCCATCAGGTTTCCTCCGGTTTTCCGCCCTTCCACAAAAAAAGGGGCCGCCCAGACAGGCAGCCCCGATCATGTTCATGTGGTCGTCGCGATCAGGTCCAGGCGATTTGCTCTGGACGGATTTCGAACGAGATATGGTGCGCCCCGCCCACCAGACCTTCGCGCGTGTGATTGTAGAGCGAGCGCCAGTAGGGCTGGATCGTCACCGCATCGTTCTGCAGGATCGCCTCGCCCTCTGCCATCAGGGTGCGGCGCGCCTCGACATCTGCTGTGGCCAGTGCCTTTTCCAGAACCGCATCGAATGCGGGGTTGGAATAGCCGAATTCGTTCCACGCTTCGCCTGTGCGGTAGGCCAGAGCCCAGATCTGTACGCCGAGGGGCCGGTGGTTCCAGTTGGTCGAACTGAAGGAGTATTTCGTCCAGTCGTTCCAGAAGGTCGAACCGGGCAGGATCGTCCGCTTGACCTTGAAGCCCGCATCCCGCAGCTGCGCGGCCACTGCGTCGGTGGTGTCCTTGCGCCACGCGTCGTCGATCGAAAACAACTCGTGCTCGAAATCCAACATGCCTGCCTCTTCCATCAGCGCCTTGGCGGCTGCGGGGTCGACGGTGCGTGGCGGCAGTTCTGCATATTCGGGGTGCATCGGACCCACGTGGTGGTTTTCGGCAGGAATGCCGCGCCCGGCATAGCCCAGTTCGAGCAGGACCGAGTTGTCCACCGCCATGTTGATCGCCTGACGCACGCGCGCATCGGCATAGGGCTTCTTGCCATCGACTTCGGCCAGCTGGTTGGGCCGGATCACGATGGTCGCCGCGGTGACGATCTCGTTTTGCACCCAGCCATCCAGCGTGTCAAAGATGTCGATGAATTCGCCTTCGATCGAGTAGGTCATGTCGATCTCTTCGGCTTCGGCGGCGGCGACAAAGGCCGACGGGTCGGTGCCGTAGTCGATATATTCGACTCGATCCAGGTAGGCGCCGTTGCCTTCGTTCCACCAGGTGTGCTCTTCGTTGCGCACCAGAACGCCGGAAACACCCACTTCGAGCGATTCAGGCAGGTAGGGGCCTGTACCGATGGGGCTGTCGATGCTGTCGAGCGACGTGTCGGGGTGGATGATAGCCGCCGGATAGTCCGCCATGCCGGGGATCAGCGAGATGTCGGAGGCAGGCAGGTTCAGTTTCACCGTGTGGCTGTCCACCACTTCGATGGCGCCGTCGATGGCCTTGTTCGTGTCCGAGTCGATCAGGATCGCGAAACGACCGGCCATCGAGTTGCCTTCGACGTCCTTGTCGCACCAGCCCGCGATATTGCGTGCCACATCCTCGGCCGTGAAATCGTCGCCGTTGTTCCACTTGACGCCCTTGCGCACGTTCAGAGTATATTCGGTGGCGTCGTCGTTGATTTCCCAGCTTTCCAGCAGCTTGCCGGTGAAAGTGCCGTCGTTTTCGTAGTGGACCAGGTATTCCTGCCAACCGCGCGAGAAGTTCGCGATTTGCGACCAGTCATAGGTGCGCGGGTCCTTGAGGCCGCGGACTTCCTGTTGAATGCGAACGGTTCCACCTGTCTTGTGCGCTGCCGCCTGTGCGGGCGCGGCCATGCCGAGCATGGCGTAGGCTGTCGCGGTCGTTGCGCCAAAGGCGCTGGCCAGAGCCAGGAATTCGCGGCGGTTCACGGGATCAGTGCCGACCTTGCCAGCCGAATCCACGATGGATTTCGGCAGCGGTTTGCCGGTACGGGTCAAAAATGTCATGTTCTTCCTCTCTGTTGGTGTCGCGAAATCGTTTTCGCGCTCTTATCGGGCGGGTGAGCGTCCGCCAGTTGGTGTTGCAGTTTACCTGCGATACTCCGCACCCCACTTTTCGGGGGACGCCGGGACTTCAAACGATCAGGCGCATGGCGTCAACCCCATCCGTCGCGGTCGCAGATACACAAATACTCGATAAAATCCGGGGTTCTTTGTAATTCCACGCCGTCCCACGGTGCAAAACCGCCCTTTGGTCCCAAATCAGCACGTCTCCGACGCGCCAATCGTGGGTGTAGACGTAACGGTTTTGTGTGACCCATGCGATGAGGTCGTCGATCAGTTTGGTCCCTGCTTCGGTCTCCATTCCGTCCACGGCAAAGGCGTGGCTGGCAATATAAAGCGCCTCGTCCCCGGTGACCGGATTGGTCCAGATCGCCCGCCACAGCTGGTCGGGCCATTTGTGAAACATCGGCAGCGCGGCGAGTTCGGGGCTGATCCGCGCGCGTGAGTGCGCATAGCGGTGCCACAGCCCCCTGCCGCGGACCCGGTCACGCAAGCTGTCCGGCATGTCTGCCCAACCGGCCCGGGTCGAGGCCAGTTGCGTCGCCCCGCCTTGCGACGGGATCACCCGTCCGATCAGGATGTTCGCCAGCGCCGGTGTCGGCATGAACGTGCTGTCGGCGTGCCAGAGCATGTTGGCCTTGAGGTGCAGCGTGTGCAGGTCCAGTTCTTCGGTCACGCTGCCGTCGCCGCGCACATTGCTGACCTGCGGCACCTTGAATGCCTCGCCTGCGGGCCGTTCGTCGGCTGTACGATCCTCGATCGGGCCAAAGAAACGGGCCAGTCTCATGTGCGCATCGTCATCAATGTTCTGGTTGCGAAACAGCAGGGCGGAGTGGTGTTCGAAGGCGTTCCGAACGCTTGCATATGTATCTGCGTCGATCGCGCCGAGATCGACATCGTGGATTTCGACCCCGAAACGGTCGGTGAGCGGTGTTGTGTGCATCGTGTCAGCCTCCTGTCTGTCCCAGTGCCTCGATCTCGTCCGCTGGCAGATGGGCGACATTCGCCCAGAACCGCGACTTGGCCGCGTTCAACAGGCCCTTGGGGTCCATCCGTTTCTTCCACGCGAGATGGGTGTAGTCGGGTTTCAACCCGCCACCTTCGACGTTCCATGTGTGCGCGTCATGGACCGGAAAGCCGTTGGTCTCGTAAGTCGCGTTGATTGCGGCCAACCGTTCGGCGGTGGAGTACCAGATGATCGGCAGATCGAAGGTCACGATCTCGCCTCCGACCCGCGCGAATTCGTGGTGCATCCAGACGTCACCGCCCAGTTTCGGGCGCAGCGCGCGGATCGCTTCGGGGTCGGGTGGAATGGGGCAGCCCACCTGCTGATAAGTGGCCGAGCGGTCGGCCTTGAGCACTTGCAATGTCGTGTGATTGTAGCTGAAGTCGTAGACATGCGGCAGTCCGGCGGCCGCGCGTTCGGTGTCGGTCAGCATCAGGTCCACAACGCCGTTGTGGTCCGCGACCAGCGTGCGGAATGCGCTGCGGTCCTCGATCGGGATCATCGAGACGAGCAGGTGCTTTTCGGGGCGGATGTGGCCCTTGAGTTTGGGGAAATGGGCGCAGATGCGGGCATCGACCGTGGTCACCAGTTTGGCGGCGATGTCGGGTGCCCCGGCGATGGCAAGACCTGCCCCATAGGCGGTTTCGTAGGCGTCGAATGTCGCGATGCAGCCCACCCAGTCGCGCCGTGACACGGTGCGCAGGGTTACGTCGATGATCACGCCATTCAGCCCCCAGGCATGATGGATGTGCAGCGCCTCTGCCCCCGCGAAGGTACGGATACGCGGTGTCTCTTCGACCGTCATCGCGCTGAGCGAGACGATGTTGCCCGGATCGCGCAGTGCGCCGTTTGCGATCGATCCGATGCCCGCGCTTCCTCCGGCGACGAACCCGCCGACCGTGGCGATATCTTGCGTGGAGGGGAACATCGCCATTTCCTGACCTGATTGCGCCAATGCCGCATTGATGTCGGCCATCACCGCGCCGGCCTGCGCCCGTACAAATCCATTCCCGACCTCAAGAACGGCATTCATTGCCGTGGTGTCGATGATCAGCCCGCCGTCCATGGGCACGGATTGCCCGTAATTGCCCGTGCCCCCGCCGCGCAACACGATGGGGGAGTCGTGGGCGTAGGCTGTGGCCAGAACATGCGCCATTTCGTCGGGCGTTTTGGGCCGCGCCACCAGGTCGCCGAAACAGCGTTTGAGTTCGGCATCGAGGATGGGCGAATACCAGAAGAAATCGCGGCTGCGTTTCTTGATCAGAACCGGTTCGGTGATGGTCTCTACCGGGGCCAGGGCAGCGGCAAAGGCGGTCCAGTCGATGTCCGTCTTGCCGGAAAGCGAGGTCATGGCAGTGTCTCCAGTGCCGGGCGCAAGGGGGCGCGGCCCGAGATGAGATCGGCGGTGTGGGTCACGGCGCATGTCAGCAGATCGGACAGAAGCGCACCGTCCACCGTGACGGGCGCAAGTCCGAGGGCGCGTGCGGCGTCCGTGGTAATGGTGCCGAGCCAGTCGCCCAATGGCGGGTCGAGATGGGCGGTGACGCAGGCAAGTGCGAGGGCTGCGCGCGGATCATGCGCGCCGAGCGGGCAGAAGGCGTCGCCCACGTTGTCCGAGCCGACCGCGACCGCCACCCCGGCGGCGCGCAATTCGCGCAGCCGGGTGATGCCGCGCCGGTCGGGCGTGCCGTCTGTGCGCCCTTGCAGGTACAGGTTGGTGACGGGCAGCGTGCAGATGGTGATGCCTGCGTGTGCGCACTTGTCGGCGATACGGGCAAAGTCATCGCGCGCGCGATCCATCAGGCTGACGGCGTGCCCGCACAGGATCGGTCCTTCGAACCCCGTGGCCAGTGCGGTGTCGGCAATTGCCTCGAGCCCGTTGAAGCTCCCCAGCCCCTCGTCGACGTGGAAATCCAGCATCAGCCCGTGACGCGTGGCGGTTGCAAAGATGTTGTCGAGCCCGGTCTGCATGTTGTCATGGTCCAGCACGAAAGCGCCCGCGACCCCTTGAGCCGCGGCCAGCGTCGTGCCCATGGCGCGCGCGAAATCCGCGTCGGCCCAAGCGGTGATACTGGTCAGGGCGGCCAATTGCAGGTCGGGCGCGTCGTGGGCGTATTCGGTCAGGATCGACCAGCCGAGCGGCGACTCGGCGGTATCGCCCCAGTCCACATGGCTGCGGATGGCGCGGCACCCGTTGGCCTGCGCTTCGCTCAGACCCTGCCGGGTACGGGCGCGCAGGTCGTCCTCGGTCCAGTTGGCCTTGTCCTCGGTCTGGCGGGTGATGGCGTGGCGCAGGTCGCCGCCAACCTGACCGAGCCGCGAAATCGTGTGGCATTTGTCGAGATGGCAGTGAGGTTCGACAAGGTGGGGGATGAGCATTTGCGCCGTGCCACCGTCCGGTGGGGCAAGCCTTGTCAGGCGGTTGTTGCGGATCACCGGGGCGCCGCGCAGGCAGTCTCCGACTGTCGTTCCGCCAAAGCGGGCAGGGTCGGCCACGAGGGCCGCGGGCACCAGCATGTCGGTCATTCCGGTGTATCCATTTCGAATGTTGCGAAGTCTTCAAGCCAGCGGGCGAACCCGGTGGCCGCACTGTCAAGCAGCGCCTGCCCCTTGTCGCGCGTCGCGGCGGCGGCATTGCCAAGTGCGCCTTTGGCATTCAGGTCGTCGATGATCCAGCCGGGGCGGGCAGGCTGGCCGGTCAGGCCGGTCTGGTGGCGTGCTTCCTCCCAGTCCTGCATTCTGGTGGTGAAGTTGCCCGCCTGTTCCATAGCCACAAGGTCGGGGCGGGCGGCCAGCATGGCGCTGGTTTCGACGTCGCCCGCATGCAGGTCATGGGCCAGTGCGACCGGGTCAAAGCCGCTGAAGTCGGCGAAAGAGAACCAGCTTGTATGCGCCGCAATCAACCCGTGATCGATACGCGCCGCCCGCGCGGCGATTTCGAGCAGGGCGGTGTTGCCTCCGTGGCCGTTGAAGAAAACGAGCCGATTGATACCTGCACACGCGACCGAGGCGGTAATGTCGCGCAAGGTGGCCAGCAGCGTCTCGGTGCTCAGGGTCAGGGTGCCTGCATGGGTGGCGTGTTCGTCGCTTTTGGTGATCTCAAGCGTGGGCAATTGCAGCGCGTGAGCCGAAGTATCGGTGCGGGCCAGCACTGCCTCGGTCAATGTGGTGTCGACGCAGAAGGGCAGGTGGGGGCCGTGCTGTTCGGTCGCCCCGAGGGGCAGGACGGCGATGCGTGTTCGCGATAGATCGTCAAAGTCGCCCCTGCGCATTTCGGACCAGAGCGGGATCATGGCGCACCTGCAAGAAAACCGTTCAAAAAGTCGTTGAGCCACGCACCCTGCGCCGCATCATGTTCGAGCATCAGAGCGGTCTGTTGCGCGCGGGATTGCACGCCGGGTTCCGCATACCGCCCCAATCCTTCGCCCCGCGCCTGCCAGCGCTGAAAGCCTGCGATGGTCTGTTCGGGGTGGAACTGAAGGCCCACGATACGCTCGCCCATGGCAAAGGCCTGGTTTTCGAACAGCGCGCTGCGCGCGAGATGGCGTGCGCCGCCGGGCAGATCGAACGTGTGGAAATGGGCCTGCGCGAAATACAGAGGTTCGGGAAAGATGTCGGCGCCCTCTTTGGTCGGGGTCACTTCGTACCAGCCGAATTCATGCGTGCCGTGGGCCGGTGCCCCTGCCCACGCGCCCATGTGATGGGCGATCATCTGCGCACCCTGACACAGGCCGAGCAATGGCACACCCGCCTGCATCGCGGCGTCGATCATGCGGTATTCTTCGTTCAGGAAGGGGTGCAATTCGGTGTCATAGGCGTTGTAGTTGCCGCCATAGACCACGACTCCGGCCAGATCGTCGGTGATGTCACCCAAAGTATCGCCCCGCCAGGGGCGGCGCGCGTCAAGGCGCACATTGTGAACCGCGCACCACGTGGTGATCCTGTCGTCCATGGGGCCATCGCCGTGGCGCACGCAAAGCAGTCGCTTGTCCATTGCTTTCCCTTTCAGTGGAAAGTGGATGTCAGCGGCCCTTGAGATGCGAAATCTGTGCCATAGATATGATCGCAGGCTTTCAAAATTCGCGCAGGTGCGCAAGGATTCGCATATGAAAAGCCTGAACCCCGCCACCATCGCCCCGCCCTTTGCCCGATATTCCCACGGTATCGAGGTGCCGCCCGGGTGGCGCATGGTGCGTACCTCGGGACAGTTGGGGCAGGCGCAGGACGGGACCGTGCCGGAAGGATCAGAGGCGCAGGCGGCGATCTGTTTTGAAAATATCGCGGCCATTCTGAGTGAGGCCGGTATGGGCGCCGGGGACGTCTGCCATGTCAGCGCCTATGTGACGGATCGCGCGCACATGCCCGGATATATGGCGGCGCGCGATGCGTTCCTGGCCGGCAATGATGTGTTGCCGAGTTCCACGCTGGTGATCGTTTCGGGCTTTACCCGTCCGCAATTCGTGGTCGAAGTCGAGGTTTGGGCCGCAGCGCCCCGGTTGTGATCGCGCTTGATCAACTTGCGCAGAGTCCAGATCAGGGTGACGCCGAAGAACGCTGTGCCCGGGCCATTCGCCTCTGATCCGCCGGGGCCTTGGGGCAAGCCGTGACAATGCAACGCCACTGCGACCAGTGCGCGGCCAACGAGGGAAGATCAGGTCGCCGCGGGTGGGACAGTGCTTGCTTGTCATGCGGTGTGCTTGTGGAGGGCGCAGGACCGGGGCTTTGCCCCGGACCCCACGGTTTATCTGGCGAAATGAAGCTGGATCATCTTTGGTAAGGGTCCTGCAGTGCGGGTAGGACGGTGCCGGTGCAGGTGCCGAAGCCGACTCGGTAGCCGTCGCCCGCCGCATGTCCCTCGAGCGTCAGGGTGTCACCATCCTCAAGGAAGGTGCGGGTTTCGCCGGTGTCGAGGGTGAGGGGTTCCTTGCCGCCCCAACTGAGTTCCAACAGGCTGCCGCGCGCGTTTTTGGTTGGGCCGGAGATGGTTCCGGAGCCGAGCAGGTCGCCCGCGTTCATCGGGCAGCCCGAGGAGGCGTGGTGGGCGAGTTGCTGCGCGCTGGAGTAATACATCTCGTTGAAGTTGGTTTGCGCGATGGTCGTGGCCGCCTTGCCCGCCGGCGCGAGTGTCACCTGCAAGTCGATGTCATAGAGCATCGGCCCGGTATCCTTGAGGTGGTCGAGCAGTTCGAACTCCCGCTCGGGGGTGGAGGTGCGGAACGGTTCGAGCGCGGCCTTGGTCACGATCCAGGGGCTGATGGAAGTGGCCGTTGCCTTGGCCTGAAACGGGCCCAGGGGCTGGTATTCCCACGCCTGAATATCGCGCGCGGACCAGTCGTTCAGCAGCACATAGCCGAAGATCGCCGCGTCGGCCTCGTCCACCGTGATCGGGCCATCCGACGACATGCCGACAATCGCGCCCATTTCCAGTTCCAGATCAAAACGGCGCGAGGGCAGGAAGGCGGGCCTGTCGTGATCGGGCGATTTCAGCTGTCCCCATGGGCGGCGGATATCGGTGCCCGACACAACCACCGACGAGGCGCGCCCATTATAGCCGATGGGGATGTGCAGCCAGTTCGGCGGCAGCGCGTTTTCGGCGCCGCGAAACATCGTGCCCACATTGGTCGCGTGATGACGACCTGCGTAAAAGTCGGTGAATTCGGAAACCACAAGCGGCATGTGCAGCGTCGAACCTGCCATGGGTACGAGCATCGGTTCGACAAGGGCGCGGTCGCGCGCGCCCTCGGCCAGCAATTCGGTCAGCCGGTTGCGCAGGGCAGTCCACACAGCGGGACCCTGCTCCATCAACTCGTTCCAGAATGGCACGTCGAACAGCGGGTCGTCCGTGAGGTCGATCACTCCCTGTTCCTCGGCCGATTGCATGTCGAGGATCATGTCTCCGATCGCAACGCCGCAACGGGCGTCAAGGCTGTCAGTCGAGAACACGCCGTAGGGCAGGTTGTTCAGGGGAAAGTCGGTGTCAGCGGAATTGGCGCTGGCCAGCCAAGAGGTTTTGAGGGGCATGGGATGTCTTTCGTTGGGCTGACCAGCAGCCGGAGCCGCTGGCGGGGGGCAGTTGCCCCGGGTGTGGTTTCTGTTCGTTACGCGGGGTGCGCCAATGGGGCAGGATCGCGAACCGTTGCCAAAGGGCAAGCGCGATCAGCGCGCAGCCCGTCCAGGCGATGGGAGTGAGAAAGGTCAGCATGGGTCAACTCACTTTCGGACGCGGGCGGCGGGTCTCTGGTTACGTGTCGTCGTCGCGCTTGTTCTTTTTGCGGTTCTGGAACCAGCGCAGCACGATGAAGAAGGCGATGAAAAACGCAGTCCAGGACAGCAGGTCGATGAGATAATCGGGCATCCTAGGTCCCGCCTGTCGCGCAGATATCGGTGGGGCTGCCAAAGAAAGCAGGGCGGGGCGGGGTCTGGCACAGCAGCGATTTGAACATGAGGGGCATTCTATTGCCTATTTCCACCGCTTCAAGCGTTGCGTTGCGCATCTGCGCCGGTTTGGAGCGTGGCGACTGCGGGTCATGGGAAAGTGATTTGTCAGGGGTCGTGCGACCGCCCAGTCTGATGTGACGAGCGATGCCAAAAGGATGTTTTGATGCGCCTGCTTGCCCTTTCGTTGATCGCGGCTCTGAGTTTCGGGATGCCCGCGCTTGCGCAGTCCGTGACCTGTGGCGATGCCGACACCCCCTGCACGGTGCCAGGTGGCACCTATTAGATGGCGATGTCCGACGGCGTGGCCCCCAAAAGGCCTGGTCATGTATCTGCACGGGGCCGGGGCGAGGGCCAGCGGATTGCTCGACTCCGGCCTTGCCCGCGAAGTGTCTGCGTGCGGCAATGCCTTTGGCGCGCCCGTGGGGTATCATCCTGACTCCCGTTTTGTGCGCAACTGGTCGATGCGGGCACGCGAATCCTCCTTTGAGCGGGATGATGCAATTTTTCTGCGCGAAGTTCTTGCCGATGTGCAGAGCCAGCCTGGCGTCGCGGATACGGCTGTTTTGCTAGCCGGATTGTCGCGCTACGGTTCGATGGTGTGGGACATCGCCTGTCTTGACCCATCCTTTGCCACTGATTGCGCACCGCTGGCCGGGGCCTTCTGGGATGATTTGCCTAAATCATGTGCGGCTGCAGTGATGCCGGTCCATACTCATGGCGGGAGCGACCGGGCGGTCCTGCTGGAGAGGCGATCCTTTGGCGGGGGCGTGTGATGCAGGGGGGATGTCCGGGCCTCGCTCAAGATCCTGCGCGAGACCAATGGTTGCGATGCGCGCCAGCCCGAGCGCAACAGCTTTGACGGCGAGTTGTGGCTGCGGCACCGGACGGATTGCCGTGCAAGCAAGATTGAATTGATGCTGCACAAGGGCGGGCATGGCGCACCACCGGGCTGGGCAAAACGGATGCTAGACTGGTTCGAGGCGCAGTTGACCTAGATATCGACCACGACACCGGGCAGGTTCAGCGTCTTGAGCAACTCGCGCAGTTCCTGTCGGGCCGCCACGTTCGAGATGTTGAGCTGTTTGACCCCGATATCCTTGAGGTCGAGCAAAGTCAGCCCGCGCGGGAACAGTTCGCGGAAGATAACCCGTTCGGAAAAGCCGGGGGCAATGCGAAAGCCGACGCGCTTGGACAGCATCTTGATCGCGCGTTCCATCTTTTCCTTGTTGACCATGCGTTGCGCGCCCATGCGGTTGCGCACCACGATCCACTCGATGGGTTTCAACCCGGCCTGCGCGCGCAATTGACGCGCGTTCCAGACCATTTCGGAATAGACCGAGGGGCCGAGGATCTTTTCACCCGACGCATCGATCCGGGCCAGCAGGTCGAAATCGACGAAACTGTCATTGAGCGGCGTGATCAGCGTGTCGGCCAGCGAATGGGCCACCTGGGACAGGCGGGTATGCGAGCCGGGGCAGTCGATCAGGATGAAATCGCTGTCGGCTTCGAGTGTGGCCACTGCGGCACTCAGGCGGTGATCATAGATGTTTTCACCCGGCTTGAGGGCGGCGGCGTCGATCTCGGGCAGTTCATGGGCATCGGGCGAGGGCAGGTCTAGGCCGGAGGCGGCCATGAACGCCCTGCGGTTTTCCACGTAGCGGCCAAAGGTGCGTTGCCGCAGATCGAGGTCAAGCGCGCTGACCTTATGCCCCATCCGGGCAAGCGCTGTTGCGACATGCATGGACACGGTCGATTTGCCCGCGCCGCCCTTTTCGTTGCCCACGACGATGATATGCGCCATTGCTGCCCTCTTGCCCCATCCGCTTGCCGGATTTTGGAGCACTATATGTTGTGGTTTTGCCCTTGGAAAGCGGCCTGAACCGTTTTCCTGCGTCAGCGTGGCGCGGCGGACTCAGTCCTTTGTCTGTTAGCGCTATCAGAAAAGCTGTGTTATAGTCTGCGCAAAGTGAGTTTGCACACAGGAGAGCACAATGCCCCTTCACCCCGTAATGACCCGCGTCACCGAACGCGTCATCGCACGCAGCGCCCCCACACGCCGCCGCTATCTGGACCGGATGGCAAAGGCGAAATCCGACGGACCGGCGCGCGCGCACCTGTCCTGTAGCGGGCAGGCCCATGCCTTTGCCGCCGCCGGAGACGACCAGACCCGGCTGGCCGAGGCGATCAGCGGCAACCTTGGTATCGTGACCGCCTATAACGACATGCTGTCCGCCCACCAGCCGTTCGAACGCTATCCCTCACTGATCCGCGACGCAGTGCGCGCTGCCGGGGGCACGGCACAGGTTGCAGGTGGTGTGCCTGCGATGTGCGATGGCGTGACCCAAGGCGAAGCGGGGATGGAACTGTCGCTGTTCTCGCGCGACGTGATCGCTCTGGCCGCAGGGGTCGCCCTCAGCCACAACACATTTGATGCGGCCGTGTATCTGGGCGTGTGTGACAAGATCGTGCCCGGCCTGATCATTGCCGCCCAAAGCTTTGGCCACATGCCTGCGGTCTTCCTGCCTGCGGGTCCGATGACCAGCGGCCTGCCCAATGATGAAAAGGCCAAGGTGCGCCAGCGTTTTGCCGCGGGCGAGGCCACGCGCGAAGAGTTGCTGAAGGCTGAGATGGCCGCCTATCATGGCCCCGGCACCTGCACATTCTACGGCACCGCCAACACCAACC